>JBJMHP010000342.1:0-13404 GCA_045807325.1 Actinomycetes bacterium
AGCTTGCCCAGCTTCTCGGGGTCGACCTGCTCGGTGCCGAAGGTGTCCACGAACACGCTGACCGGGTGGGCGACGCCGATGGCGTAGGCGACCTGGAGCTCGCAGCGCTCGGCCAGGCCGGCCGCGACCACGTTCTTGGCCACCCAGCGGACGGCGTAGGCGGCCGAGCGGTCGACCTTGGTCGGGTCCTTGCCCGAGAAGGCGCCGCCGCCGTGGCGGGCCATGCCGCCGTAGGTGTCGACGATGATCTTGCGCCCGGTCAGGCCGGTGTCGGCGTTGGGGCCGCCCAGCTCGAACCGGCCGGTGGGGTTGACGAACACCCGCATGCCCTCCGACGCCAGGTCGTCGGGGAGCACCGCGTCGATCACGTGCTCGCGGATGTCGGGGGCGAGCAGGGTGTCGATGTCGACGTCGGGCCCGTGCTGGGTGGACACCACGATGGTGTCCAGCCGCACCGGCCGGTGCCCCTCGTACTCGATGGTGACCTGGGTCTTGCCGTCGGGACGCAGGTAGGGCACGACCCCGGAGCGGCGGACCTCGGCCAGCCGGCGTGACAGCCGGTGGGCCAGGGCGATCGGGGCCGGCATCAGCTCGGGGGTCTCGTTGCAGGCGTAGCCGACCATCATCCCCTGGTCACCGGCGCCCTGGGTGTCCAGCGGGTCGGTGTCGCCGGCCCGCTCCTCGAAGGCGTGGTCGACCCCCTGGGCGATGTCGGGCGACTGCTCGTCGATCGCCACCGTCACCCCGCAGGTGGCCCCGTCGAAGCCGTACTTGGCCCGGTCGTAGCCGATGCCGAGGATGGTCCGGCGGACCACGTTGGGGATGTCGACATAGATCCGGGTCGAGATCTCCCCCGCCACCACCACCAGGCCGGTGGTGATCAGGGTCTCGCAGGCCACACGGCCGGTCGGGTCGTCACGCAGGATCTCGTCCAGGATGGCGTCCGAGATCTGGTCCGCGATCTTGTCCGGGTGCCCCTCGGTCACCGACTCGGACGTGAACAGGTACCGGTTCGCCACGTGGGTGCCTCCAGGGGAGTTCGCGCCGCGCATCGGCGGCAAGCTATCGCCGAAGGGTAGCCGGGCGCCGACGCCGAGGCAAACCCCCCTGCCCGCCCGACCCTCAACCGTCCGATGGATGCCGGATGTGGACGGCCGGGTGATGGCGGCGCCGGCGCGGCCGCGCAGGCTGGGCCCGACGGTACCAGGAGGTGTTCGGGATCGTCGGCCCCAACGGGGCCGGCGTGGCCATGGTGCTGGCCATCGGGTCGGTGCTGGCCGGCCTGGCCCCGACACCAAGGGTCGCCGAGGCGGCCGAGGAAGCTCAGCGCCGGGCGGCGTGGAGGGTCTCGACCCGGTCCAGGAGGTGGGCGGCGATGGCGGCCTTGGAGGTGCGGGGGAGCTCCTCGACGGTGTCGGCGTCGACCAGGTAGGCGTCGGCGTCGTCGGCCCCGAAGGCCGAGTGGGCGCCCTCGACGTGGTTGAGGACGACCAGGTCGAGGTGCTTGCTCTTCAGCTTCTTGCGGGCGCCGGCCAGGTGGTCGCCGGTCTCGGCGGCGAAGCCGACCAGGACCTGGTCGGGCCGGCGGCGGCGGCCGAGCTCGGCCAGGGTGTCGGGGGTGGGCTCGAGCACGACCTCGGGGACGCCCTGGTCCTTCTTGAGCTTGCCCTCGGCGACACGCTTGGGCCGGAAGTCGGCCACCGCGGCCGCCATGATGAGCACGTCCTGGGCGTCGGCGGCGGCCAGGACGGCGGCGTACAGCTGCTGGGCGGTCTCGACCCGGAGCAGGTGGGCCCCGGCCGGCGGGTCGACGGTGGTGGCGGCGGCCACGGCGGTGACCTCGGCCCCGCGACGAAGGGCCTCGGCGACGATCGCCGCCCCCATCCGCCCCGAGGAGCGGTTGCCGAGGTAGCGGACCGGGTCCAGCGGCTCCCGGGTGCCGCCCAGGCTGACCAGCACCCGGGCCCCGGCGAGGCCGGGACCGGGACGGTCACCCGGTGCGCCGCGGCCCGGCTCGAGGGCGGCGACCACCCCGGCGACCAGGTCGTCCAGCTCGGCCAGGCGGCCCGGCCCGACGTCGCCGGAGGTCAGCGGGCCCGAGGCCGGGGGGACGACCCGCACCCCGCGCCGCTCCAGCAGCCCGAGGTGGGCCCGGGTCGCCGGGGGCTCCCACATCTCGGTGTGCATGGCCGGGGCGACCACCACCGGCCCGGGGAAGGCCAGGGCGACGTTGGTCAGCAGGTCGTCGGCCAGGCCGGCGGCCAGCCGGGCCAGGGTGTGGGCGGTCGCCGGGGCGACCACCAGGACCTGGCCCCAGCGGGCCAGGGCGACGTGCTCGACGGCGGCCGGGTCGTCCCAGACCGAGGCCGGCACCTGCCGGCCGGTGAGGGCGGCGAAGGTGGCCCTGCTCACCATCTGCTCGCCGGCGGCGGTGAGCAGCGGCTGGACCTCGGCCCCGGCCCGCTGGAGCTCCCGGGCCAGCTCGGCCGCCTTGTAGGCGGCGATCCCGCCGCTCACTCCCAGCAGCACCCGGGCCCCAGCCAGCACCGCCCCCGGGGAACCCCCGGGACTGCCTGCCGGCCGGGCCATTGTTGCTACTTGATGGACTCGGCGACCTCGGCCGGGCGCTCCCAGTTCAGCTTGTCCTCGACCAGCTCCTGGAGGGCGACCGAGAGGGCCTTGCGGTTGGGGCCGGCGTCGACCATCGGCGGCACGAACTCGCCGATGCCCTCACCGAGCTGGCTGTAGTAGCCGTTGATCTGCCTGGCCCGCCTGGCGGCCAGGATGACCAGGGTGTACTTGGAATCGACCCGCGCGAGCAGGTCGTCGATCTTGGGTTCGATCATCAGTGCTTTCGCTCCTTGACGCGCGTGTGACCACCGTTGATGGTACGCCGCCGCAGCCGGTCGACGATCTCGACCACCTCGCGGGCGGCCGTCTCGAGGTCGTCGTTGACCACGGTGACGTCGAACTCGGGCTCGGCGGCCAGCTCCTCGGAGGCCTTGGCCAGGCGTCCGCGGATCTGCTGGTCGGTCTCGCTGCCCCGGGTGCGCAGCCGCCGCTCCAGCTCCTGGAGGCTGGGCGGGGTGATGAACACCATGAACGCCTCCGGCTCGGCCGCCTTGACCTGCCGGGCGCCCTGGACGTCGATCTCGACCAGCACGTCGCGGCCCTCGGCGAGGGCCCGGTCGATCGGCTCCTTGGGCGTGCCGTAGCGCTCGCCGAAGATGTCCGCCCATTCGAGGAACCCGCCGGCCTCGATCATCTCGTCGAAGTTGCCGCGGTCGACGAAGTGGTAGTGGCGACCCTCGTCCTCGCGCGGCCGCGGCTGGCGGGTGGTGGCCGAGATCGACAGCTCGAGGTCGGGCAGGGCGGCCAGCAGCCTGGCCACGATGGCCCCTTTGCCGACCCCCGAGGGGCCGGCGAGCACGATCAGCTTGCCTCGCCGGCCCGTCTGCCGGTCCCCCCCACCATTGGTCAACGCGGGGGGCTTGCTACTTCTTGCCGCCGAACTCGGCGAGCAGGGCATCCTTCTGCTTGGAGCCGAGGCCGCGGACCCGACGCGAGGCGGAGATGTCGAGCTTCTCCATGATCTTGCGGGCGCGGACCTTGCCGACCCCGGGCATGCTCTCGAGCACGCTCGAGACCTTCATCTTGCCCACCGTCTCGTCGGAATCCTTGGCAAGGACGGTGGCCAGGCTCGTGTTGCCGCTCTTGAGCTGCGACTTGAGCTCGGCCCGCTTGCGGCGCGCCTCGGCCGCCTTCTCCAACGCCTGCTGGCGCTGCTCGGGCGTCAGGGTTGGCAGGGGCATTCGTTCCTCCTCGTGACCTCGGTCGGGATCGAAGACTGGCGGATTCTATGCATACCTTGGCGGCGGCCACAATCTATCGGCGCTGGTCAGAACCCCCCTCTGTTTACAAACCGTCAAATCGACCATGCGCGTCCAGGCCGTTGGGCCGGTTCGCGTGCTTGTCCCCGCCCGCCCCGGCGGTGGCCGCGACCGCCTGGTCGCGGACTTCCCTGGCGGCCGCGCCGACGTCGTCTGCCCTGGTGATCGGCCGCCCGACGACGATCCGGGTGGCTCCGGCGGCCATGGCCTGGGCCGGGGAGGCCACCCGAGCTTGATCGTCCAAGTGGATGGAAGCCGAGGGGCTAGCCTTGAGCCCCCCGGCCCCACCGGGTCGGACCCCGGGGCAGACGAGCTCGACCGACGGGCCGAGCCGGACCCGCAGGGCGGCCGCCTCCAGGGGCGAGCAGACGATGGCCTGGCAGCCGGACCGGACGGCCAGGTCGGCCAGCCGGGGGACGGCCTCGGCGGCCGGGGGCAGGCCGGCGGCGGCCAGGTCGGCCGGGGCGGCGCTGGTCAGGATCGTCACCGCGGCCACCCGGCAGCGGTCGCCGGCGGCCTGGACGGCGGCCTCGAGCATGGCCGGCCCGCCGAGGGCGTGGACGGTGACCAGCTCGGCCCCGGCCCGGGCGGCGGCCCGCATCCCGCCGGCCACGGTGGCCGGGATGTCGTGCAGCTTGAGGTCGAGCATCACCCGGCGGCGGCGGCCGGCCAGGGCGGCCACCGCGGCCGGGCCGGCGGCCCCGAACAGCTCCAGGCCGACCTTGACCATGCCGGCCGCCTCGCCGGCGGCCAGCGACCAGGCGACCGCCTGCTCCAGGTCGTCGGTGTCCAGGGCGAGGACCAGCGGGGACTCCATCCGCGGAGCCTACCCGGGACCTGTGACCGGCGGGGGTCCCGGCGGAGGGGTGGGGCTGGTCATCGTTCGGCCTTGAACAGCGCCGGGAGCTCGGCCGGCGACGTCACGCCGGCGGTGGCCAGGTAGCGCTCGAGGCCGTCGGCGACCTCGACCACCGCTCGAGGGTTGATGAAGTTGCCGGTGCCGACGGCGACCGCGGTCGCCCCGACGAGCAGGAACTCGGCCGCGTCGTCGGCGCTGACGATGCCGCCGGTGCCGACAATCGGCACTCCGGGCAGGGCCTGGGCGACCTGCCAGACGCAGCGGACGGCCACCGGGCGGATGGCCGGGCCGGACAGGCCGCCGGTGACCGCGGCCAGCCGGGGCCGGCGCGCCGTCGTGTCGACGGCCATGCCGAGCAGGGTGTTGATGAGGGTCAGCCCGTCGGCCCCGGCGTCGGTGACCGCCCTGGCCACGGCGACCAGGTCGGTGACGTCGGCGGTGAGCTTGGCCAGGACGGGGGTGGCGGTGGCCCGCTTGACCACGCGCACGACCTCGGCCGCGGCCGCCGGGTCGGTGGCGAAGACCTCGCCCCGGTGCTCGACGTTGGGGCAGGACAGGTTGACCTCGACCAGGGCCACCGCGGGCTCGCCGGCCAGGCGGGCGGCCAGGCGGCCGAACTCCTCCGGGCTGCGGCCGACCAGGCTGGCCACCACGGTGGCGCCCGCGTCGGCCAGGAAGCGCAGGTCGCCGGCGCAGAACGCCTCCACCCCGGGGTTCTGGAGGCCGATGGCGTTGAGCATCCCCGAGGGGGTCTCGGCCGTCCGCGGGGTCGGGCGGCCGCGGCGGGGCTCCAGGCTGACCGACTTGGTGACGATCCCGCCGATGGCGGCCAGGTCGACCCAGCCGGCCATCTCCCGCCCGAACCCGAAGCAGCCGGAGGCGGCCAGCACCGGGGCCCTGAGCCGGACCCCGCACAGGTCGACCGACAGGTCCACCTTCATGCCGTCGCCTCCAGCTCCGGGAAGCCGAGCTCGGCCCAGGCGATGGCCGCGCCGTCGAACACCGGCCCCTCCAGGCACGAGCGGGCCATCCGGGTCGGCGCTCCCGGCCCGACAGGCAGGACGCAGGAGAAGCAGATGCCGGTGCCGCAGGCCATCTGCTCCTCGACCGCGACCTGGCAGGGCACGCCGGCGGCGGCCGCGACCCGGCTGACCGCGGCCAGCATGGGCATGGGCCCGCAGGCGTAGACCTGCCCGGCCCCGGTGCGGGCCAGCAGGTCGCCCAGCGGGTCGGTGACCAGCCCGCGCCGTCCGGCCGAGCCGTCGTCGGTGGTCAGGGTGAGGCTGTGGCCGAGGCGCTTGGCCTCCATGGCGTCGAGCAGGCGGCCGGCGCTGGCCGCCCCGATCACGAAGTCGACCCGGCAGCGCCGCAGCCGCAGCTCGGTGGCCAGGAAGTAGAGCGGGGCGGTGCCGTAGCCGCCACCGACGAGCACGCAGCCGGTCGGCGTCTCGGGCGGCGCGAACGGCCGGCCCAACGGCCCGAGGACGTCGACCACGTCGTGGGGACGCAGCCGGGACAGGGCCAGGGTGCCGGCGCCGACGACGTCGAACACGACCTCGACGGTGCCGAGGGCCGCCGGCGGTCCCCCGGACCCCCCCGGTTCACCGGGGGACCACTCCGGCGGTCCCCCGGACCCCCCCGGCCGCTCGGCCCGGTGGATCGAGAACGGGCGCCGCAGCGGGAACGAGCGGTCCTCTCCGGCCAGCAGGTGGACGAACTGCCCCGGCCGGGCCTGCCCGGCGATCCGGGGCGCGAGCAGGGTCAGGGCGTGGTAGGCCCCGACCCGGCGGCGCTCCAGGACCTCGCACAACTCCCGGACCGGGGCCATTCAACCGCCCTTGTGCCAGGTCTGGAGGGGGCGGACGGCCAGGTCGCCGGCCAGGCGGGCCTCGATGCCCTGGACCACGGCGGTGAGGCCGGAGAGGGTGGTGATGCAGGGGATGTCGGCGGCCACGGCGGCGATGCGGATGTCGTAGCCGTCCTCACGGGCCCCCGGGCCGGCCGGGGTGTTGACGACCAGGTCGATCTCGCCGGCCCGGATCTTGTCGACCACGTTGTCGGGCCCCTCGTGGCCCTTGCGGACGATCGCCGCCGGGACCCCGTTGCGGTGCAGGACCCCGGCCGTTCCGGTGGTCGCGACCAGGGTGAAGCCGAGGTCGGCGAGGCGCTTGGCCGGCAGCACGATGGCCCGCTTGTCGGCGTTGCGGACCGACAGGAAGGCCACCCCCTTGGTCGGCAGGGCCCCGTAGGCGGCCTCCTGGCTCTTGGCGAATGCGGCCCCGAAGCGGGCGTCGAGGCCCAGGACCTCGCCGGTGGAGCGCATCTCCGGCCCCAGCAGCGAGTCGGCCCCGGGGAAGCGGGCGAAGGGCAGCACCGCCTCCTTGACCCCGACGTGGGCCGGTTCGGCCCCCTGGAGGGCCAGGCCGGCCAGGGTCGACCCGGTCATGAGCAGGGCCGCCGCCTTGGCCACGGGCAGGCCGGTCACCTTCTCGACGAACGGCACCGAGCGGCTGGCCCGCGGGTTGGCCTCCAGCACGTACAGCCGCTCACCCTTGAAGGCGAACTGGACGTTGAGGACCCCGACCACGCCCAGGGCCCGGCCGAGGCGGGCGGTGGCCTCCTCGACGGCGGCCACCTGGTCGGCCCCCAGGGTGATGGGCGGGAGCACGCAGGCCGAGTCGCCGGAGTGGATGCCGGCCTCCTCGATGTGCTCCATCACCCCGCAGACCAGCACCTGCCCGGCGGCGTCGCAGAGGGCGTCGACGTCGACCTCGACCGCGTCCTCCAGGAACCGGTCGACCAGGACGGGCCGGCTCCCCGGGGGGTTCGGGGGGCCCGGGAAGGGCCGCCCGACGGATACCTCGCTGATAGCCGAGAGGGCGCTGGAGCGGGCCAGGGCGTCGGCGTCGTAGCAGACCTCCATGGAGCGGCCGCCGAGGACGTAGGAGGGGCGGACCAGCACCGGATAGCCGACCCGGTCGGCCACGGCCAGGGCCTCGGTGACGCTGGCCACCTGCCCCCAGGGCGGGGCGTCCAGGCGGCAGCGCTCCAGGACCGTGCCGAACCGGCCCCGGTCCTCGGCCAGGTCGATGGCCTCGGGCGGGGTGCCGAGCAGGGGCACCCCGGCCGAGGCCAGCCCGGAGGCCAGCTGCAGCGGGGTCTGGCCGCCCATGGTCACGATCACCCCGGCAAGCTCGCCCCCGGCGGCCTCGGCCCGGCACACCTCGAGCACGTCCTCGCAGGTCAGCGGCTCGATATAGAGGCGGTCGGCGATGTCGTAGTCGGTGGAGACGGTCTCGGGGTTGCAGTTGACCATCACCGTCTCGTAGCCGGCCTCGCGCAGGGCCTGCACGGCGTGCACGCAGGCGGTGTCGAACTCCACGCCCTGGCCGATCCGGTTGGGCCCCGACCCGAGCACCACCACGCGGCGCCGGCCGGTGGCCGGGACCTCGGTCTCCTCCTCGTAGGTCGAGTAGTGGTAGGGGGTGGAGGCCTCGAACTCGCCGGCGCAGGTGTCGACCGAGCGGTAGACGGGCTCGACCCCGAGGGCGCGGCGGCGGGTCCGGACTTCGCCCTCGGTGGCGCCGACGGCGGCGGCCAGCTGGGGGTCGGAGAAGCCGTGGCGCTTGGCCCGCCACAGCAGCCCTCGGCCGAGGTCGTCGATGGAGGCGGCGGCGGCGACCTCGGCCCCGACCTCGACGGTGCGGGCGATCCCGTCCACGAACCAGGGGTCGATGTCCGAGGCGGCGGCCACCTGCTCGACCGTGGCCCCCAGGCGCAGGGCCCGCTCGACCGCCTCCAGCCGGTCGGCGGTCGGCCGGCCGCAGGCGGCCAGCAGGGCCTCGGGGACGGCCTCGGGGCTGCCCGGGTCCGGGTCGGCGGCCGGGTTGCCGAGGCCGTCGCGGCCGGTCTCGAGCGACCGGCAGGCCTTCTGGAGGGCCTCGGGGAAGGTGCGGCCGATGGCCATGACCTCCCCCACCGACTTCATCCGGGTGGTCAGGTGGGGGTCGGCGCCGGGGAACTTCTCGAAGTTGAACCGGGGGACCTTGACGACCACGTAGTCGAGGGTGGGCTCGAAGGCGGCGGCGGTCCTGCCGGTGACCTCGTTGCGGATCTCGTCCAGGGTGAACCCGACGGCCAGCTGGGCGGCCACCTTGGCGATCGGGAACCCGGTGGCCTTGGAGGCCAGGGCCGAGGAGCGCGACACCCGCGGGTTCATCTCGATCACGACCCGGCGGCCGGTGCGGGGGTCGACGGCGAACTGGACGTTGGCCCCGCCGGTCTCGACCCCCACGGCCCGCAGCACGGTCAGGGCGTCGTCGCGCATCGCCTGGTACTCGCGGTCCGACAGGGTCATCTGGGGGGCCACCGTGACCGAGTCGCCGGTGTGGACGCCCATCGGGTCGACGTTCTCGATCGAGCAGACGACCATGGCGTTGTCGGCCCGGTCGCGCATCACCTCGAGCTCGAACTCCTTCCAGCCGAGCACCGACTCCTCGATCAGGACCCGGCCCACCGGGCTGGCGACCAGGCCCTCGGCCAGGAGCCGGGCCAGCTCCTCGAAGCTGCGGGCGATGCCGCCGCCCCAGCCGCCGAGGGTGAACGAGGGCCGCAGCACCACCGGCAGGCCGAGGTCCTCGACCTCGGCCAGGCCCTCGGCGACCGAGCCGACCTCGACCCCGCGGGGCAGGTCGAGCCCGGCGGCCCGGCAGGTGCGGGTGAACTCGACCCGGGACTCGGCCCGGCGGACGGCGTCGACGGTGGCCCCGATCAGCTCGACCCCGAGCCGCTCCAGGGTGCCGTTCTCATGCAGGGCCACGGCCAGGTTGAGGGCCGTCTGGCCGCCCAGGGTGGGCAGCAGGGCGTCGGGACGCTCGGCCTCGAGCACGGCCGCGACCGGGCCGGGGGTGAGCGGCTCCAGGTAGGTGGCGTCGGCGACCTCGGGGTCGGTCATGATGGTGGCCGGGTTGGAGTTGACCAGCACCACCCGCAGCCCCAGTCGGCGCAGGGCCCGGCAGGCCTGGGTGCCGGAGTAGTCGAACTCGGCCGCCTGCCCGATGACGATCGGCCCCGACCCGACGACCAGGACCGAGCGCAGCTCCTCCCGCAGCGGCACTAGGCGTCACCCCGAAGGACCTCGGGCGGGGTGCCGCTGGTGCTCGGGGGCGCGTCCCCCGCCTCGGCCTCGGTGGCCTGGTCATAGGCACTCTGGCCGCCGTCCCAGCCGTCGTACAGGCCCCTGCCCATGGCCTCGGCCCACAGGGCGCGGACCTGGGCCGGGCTGAGCAGACGCAGCCGGATGGCGAAGCGGCTGGCCCCCTCGACGCTGGCCACCAGGGTGCGGAGCTTGGCCTCGTCCTGGGCGGTGGTGCGGCGGCCGGTGGGCGAGACGCCGGCCTCGGCCTCGCCGCGCAGGCTGGCCTTGAGGGCGAAGACCCGGTCGAACTCGGCCCGCAGGGCGTCGGCCACCTCGCCGGCGGGTGGGAGGGAGCCCTGGTCGACCCCGCCCAGGGCCCGGAAGGTCCGCTGCTCAGCCATGTCGCGCTCCTTGCATCAGTCCGGCGAACCGCTCGAACAGGGGGTGGGCGTCGTGCGGGCCGGGGGCGGCCTCGGGGTGGTACTGGACCGAGAAGGCGGGCACGTCCAGGCACTCAAGGCCCTCGACGACACCGTCGTTGGCGTTGGCGTGGGTGACGCGGACGCCTCCCGGGAGGCTGTCGGCGTCGACCGCGAAGCCGTGGTTGTGGTTGGTGACCGCGACCCGGCCGGTGGCCAGCTCGACCACCGGCTGGTTGACCCCCCGGTGGCCGAACTTGAGCCGGACCGTGCGGCCGCCCACGGCCTGGCCGAGGAGCTGGTGGCCGAGGCAGATGCCGAACAGCGGCACCCGGCCGAGCAGGTCGCGGGTGGCCTGGACGCCGTGGCCGACGGTGGCCGGGTCGCCGGGGCCGTTGGACAGCATCACCCCGTCGGGCCGCCAGGCCAGGGCGTCGTCGGCCGGGGTGGCGGCCGGGACCAGCCGGACCCTGGCCCCGAGCCGGCGCAGCCGACGGGCGATGTTGGCCTTGGCCCCGAAGTCGTACAGCACGACCCGCAGGCGCTCGTCCCCGTCGGCGGGCAGCTCGACCGGCTCGGCCCTGGTCACCTTGTCGACCATGGCCAGGCCTTCCGGGTCGGGGGCGGCCAGGGCCAGCTCGCGCAGGGCTCCCGGGTCGAGGACCTCGGTCGACAGGGCGCCGCGCATGGCCCCACGCTGGCGCAGGTGGCGGACCAGGCGGCGGGTGTCCAGGCCCTCGACCCCCGGTACCCCGGCCGCCTCCAGCTCCTCGGCCAGGCTGCGCTCGGCCCGCCAGCTCGAGGGGCGCCGGGCCGCCTGCCTGACCAGGAACGCGGCCACCTGGACCCGGTCGGATTCGGCGTCGTCGCCGGTGGTGCCGTAGTTGCCGACCTCGGGGGCGGCCATGGCGACGAGCTGGCCGGCGTAGGAGGGGTCGGTGAGGACCTCCTGGTAGCCGCCCATGGCGGTGTTGAACACCACCTCCCCGGCCACCGTGGCCGCACCCGCGGTGAACGCCTCCCCGGCGAAGGCGGTGCCGTCCTCCAGCACCAGCAGCGCCTCCGGGCGGGTCATCGAGGCACCAGCGGCCGCAGCCGCGCCGCCCACCCGGGGGCGGTGGCCTCGTCGAGCGCGAACCCGGAGCGCAGGGTGGCCGGCCCGAGCTGCCAGTCGACGACCAGCACCTTGTCGGCGTAGACCTCCTTGCCGGCGTGGTGGGAGGTGACCTCGACCCCGCGCAGGTCGCCGGCCGGGATGCACCAGGGGTGGCCGTCGCGGTCGACCCGCAGGCCGCCGTCGTCCAGGGCGAGGCCGACCAGGCGCCGGCCGAGGAGGCCGTAGCCGTTGAAGCGGCGGACGGTCGAGGGGGCGAAGGTGGTGCCCAGGTAGCGGGCCTGCTCGGTGAGCAGCGCCGGCCCGGCGGGCGGGCAGGCGGGCAGGGGCGGCAGCCCGGCCTCCTGGCGGGCCACGGTGCGCCGGACCGCCGACAGGACCAGCACGGCGGCCAGCCCCGCCACCGCCAGCACCGTCACCGCCCCCAGCAGCCAGCTCACCTGGCGGCCTGCCCGTCACAGACCGTGAAGACCCCACGCAGCAGCGTGTGGACCACCCGCCCCCGCAGCTGGCGGCCGTGGAAGGGCGTGTTCCGGGCCCGGCTGGCCAGCCTGGCCCGGTCGACCGTCCAGACCGCCGCCGGGTCGAACACCGCCAGGTTGGCCGGCGCCCCCGGCGCCACCGGCCCCCCATGCCCTGACAACCGCCGACACCGCGCCGGCCCGACGGTGAGCCGCTCGACCGCGGTGAGCAGGTCGAGGTAGCCAGGTTCGACCAGCTCGGTGAAGGTGACGGCCAGGGCCGTCTCCAGGCCGAGCATCCCGGGGGGGGCGGTGGCCCACTCGACCTCCTTGTCCTCGCGGGCGTGGGGGGCGTGGTCGGTGGCGATGGCGTCCAGGGTGCCTTCGGCCAGGCCCAGGCGGACGGCCTCGACGTCGCCCTTCTCGCGAAGCGGCGGGTTGACCTTGAACACCGGGTCATAGGAGCGGGCGGCCTCGTCGGTCAGGGTGAAGTGGTGGGGAGCGGCTTCGGCGGTGACCCGCACCCCGCGGGCCCTGGCCGCCCTGACCAGCTCGACCGCGCCGGCGGTGGAGACGTGGCACAGGTGCAGCCGCCCCCCGGTCAGCTCGGCCAGGAGCAGGTCGCGGGCGACCACCATCTCCTCGGCCGCGGCCGGCCAGCCGGCCAGCCCGAGCATGGCCGACACCTCGCCCTCGTGCATCTGGGCGCCGTCGGTCAGCGAGGCGTCCTCGGCGTGGTCGGCGATGACGGCGTCGAAGGCCCGCGCGTACTCGAGGGCGAGCCGAAGCAGCCGGGCCTCGCGGATGGGGCGGCCGTCGTCGGAGAAGCAGTCGACCCTGGCCGCCGAGCGGGCCATGGCCCCCAGCTCGGCCAGCTCACTCCCCCGCTGGCCCAGGGTCACCGCCCCGACCGGGAACACCTCGACCAGGCCGACCTCCCGGCCCCGGGCCGCGACCATCTCGACCACCCCGGCGTTGTCGGCCACCGGGTCGGTGTTGGGCATCGGGCAGACGGCGGTGTAGCCGCCGAGGGCGGCCGCCCGCGACCCGGTCTCGATCGTCTCGGCGTCCTCGCGGCCCGGCTCGCGCAGGTGCACGTGCAGGTCGACCAGGCCGGGGCAGACGACCAGCCCGCCGCAGTCCACGACCTCGGCCCCGGTGGCGTCCAGGCCCGGGCCGACCTCGGCCACCACCCCGTCCTTCACCCGCACGTCGGCCGTGCGGGTGCCGGTGGCGTCCACCACCACGCCGCCCTTGATCACGAGGTCACGCGGCAACGCCGGCCCCCGATCCAAGGAGCAGGTACAGGACGGCCATCCGCACGTGCACACCGTTGCGGACCTGGGCGAGGATCGCGGAGCGGACGGAGTCGGCCACCGAGGGCGAGATCTCCATGCCGCGCACCATCGGGCCGGGGTGCATGACGATCGCATCGTCCTTGAGGATCGTGACGCGGCGGGTGTCGAGGCCGTAGCGACGGGCGTACTCGCGGGTGCTGGGGAAGTACGCCGCGCCCATCCGCTC
>JBJMHP010000343.1:0-21250 GCA_045807325.1 Actinomycetes bacterium
TTCGGTGCCCCCACCATCACCAACGACGGTGTGACCATCGCCCGCGAGATCGAGCTGGACAAGCCGTACGAGAACCTCGGTGCGCAGCTCGCCAAGGAGGTCGCCACCAAGACCAACGACATCGCCGGTGACGGCACGACCACGGCGACCGTGCTGGCCCAGGCCATGGTGCGGGAGGGCCTGCGCAACGTGGCGGCCGGGGCGCAGCCGCTGGCGCTCAAGCGGGGCATCGACCGGGCCGCCACGACGGTGAGCGAGCGCCTGCTCAGCAGTGCACGGCAGGTGGAGGACAAGAAGGAGATCGCGAACGTCGCGACCATCTCGGCGCAGGACGCGAAGATCGGTGGCCTGATCGCCGAGGCGTTCGACAAGGTGGGCAAGGACGGTGTCATCACCGTCGAGGAGTCCAACGCCATGGGCCTTGAGCTGGAGTTCACCGAGGGTCTCCAGTTCGACAAGGGCTACCTGTCGCACTACATGGTGACGGACCCCGAGCGCATGGAGGCGGTGCTCGAGGACCCCTACATCCTCATCGCCAACTCCAAGATCTCGGCCGTCAAGGACCTGCTGCCGGTGCTTGAGAAGGTCATGCAGAGCGGCAGGTCGGTCGTGGTGATCGCCGAGGACGTCGAGGGCGAGGCTCTGGCCACCCTGGTCGTGAACAAGATCCGCGGCACCTTCAAGAGCGTGGCCGTCAAGGCCCCCGGGTTCGGTGACCGCCGCAAGGCCATGCTGGCCGACATCGCCGTCCTGACCGGCGGCCAGGTCATCTCCGAGGAGGTCGGGCTCAAGCTGGAGAACGTCGCCCTCGACCTGCTCGGCCGGGCCCGCAAGGTGGTCGTGACCAAGGACGAGACCACCATCGTCGAGGGCGCCGGCGACCCCGAGGACATCAAGGGCCGGGTCAACCAGATCCGGGCCGAGATCGAGAACACCGACTCCGACTACGACCGCGAGAAGCTCCAGGAGCGGCTGGCCAAGCTGGCCGGGGGTGTGGGCGTGATCCAGGTCGGGGCGGCCACCGAGGTCGAGCTCAAGGAGAAGAAGCACCGCATCGAGGACGCCGTCTCCAACGCCCGCGCGGCGGTGGAGGAGGGCATCGTCCCCGGCGGCGGCGTGGCCCTGCTCCGGGTCCAGGAGGCCCTGACCAAGGTCGACCTGACCGGTGACGAGGCGACCGGGGCGACGATCGTCCGCCGGGCGCTCGAGGAGCCCCTCAAGCAGATCGCCTTCAACGCCGGCCTCGAGGGCGGCGTGGTGGTCGAGAAGGTCCGCAGCCTCGACCCGGGTCAGGGCCTGGACGCGGCCACCGGCGAGTACACCGACATGTTCAAGTCGGGGATCGTCGACCCGGCCAAGGTCGTGCGCTCGGCGCTGCAGAACGCGACCTCGATCGCCGGCCTGTTCCTCACCACCGAGGCCGTCGTGGCCGACAAGCCGGAGAAGGAGAAGGCCCCCGCCATGCCAGGCGGTGGCGGCGACATGGACTTCTAGAAGGTCCACTCCACGCGAACGGCGGCTCTCCGGGGCCGCCGTTCCGCTTGGTCCTAGACTGTCGGGTCATGGACGAGCTTGACGCCAAGCTGGCCGCGCTGCGGCGGGAGCTGGAGGCCACCGGCGGGGTGATGGTGGCCTTCTCGGGTGGGGCCGACTCGACCTTCCTGCTGGCCGCGGCCACCGAGGCGCTGGGGGAGCGGGCGGTGGCGGCCACCGGGGTCTCCCCGAGCCTTCCCAAAGACGAGCTGGAGGCGGCAGCGGCCCTGGCCGCCGAGCTGGGCGCCCGCCACCTGGTGGTGGCCACCCACGAGGGGGACCGGCCCGGCTACCTGCGCAACGGCCCCGACCGCTGCTTCTTCTGCAAGGACGAGCTGTTCGAGGTCCTCGGCCCGCTGGCCGGCGCCGAGGGCCTGGCCCTGGCCGTCGGGACCAACACCGACGACCTGGGCGACCACCGCCCCGGCCAGCGGGCGGCGGCCGAGCACGGCGTGCTCACCCCGCTGGTCGCGGCCGGGCTCTCCAAGGCCGAGGTCCGCCAGGCGTCCCGCCGTATGGGCCTGCGCACCGCCGACAAGCCGGCCGCGGCCTGCCTGGCCTCCCGGATCGCCTACGGCGTCCAGGTCACCCCGGCCCGCCTGTCCCGGGTCGAGCGGGCCGAGGCCCTGCTCCGCTCCTTCGGCCTGGCCCAGCTGCGGGTCCGCGACCACGGCGGCCTGGCCCGGGTCGAGGTTCCCACCGACGCCCTGGCCGACCTGGTCCATCCCGACCGCCGGGCCCGCCTGGTCGCCGGCCTGCGCGAGCTCGGCTTCTCCTGGGTCACCCTCGACCTGGAGGGCTTCCGCTCCGGCTCCATGAACGCCACCCTGGATCACGGCAAGGGGCCATGAGGCGGCTCGTCCACTGCACCCTCCCCCCGGAGCTGGTCCACCAGCCGATCCTCCACGACCTGGTCAGGGCCACCACCGCCGTGGTCAACGTCCGCCGGGCCAACGTCGACGTCGAGTCGGGAGTCGCCTGGTTCATCCTGGAGCTCACCGGCCCCGAGGACCAGGTCGAGCTCGCCGAGTCCTGGCTGACCCGCCAGGGCGTCACCGTGGAACCGATCGACGCCTGACCGGCCGGGGCATCCTGCCCGGCGACGATCGTGGCCTCCTCCCTGGGGAGGAGCGCGGTCAGGACGCGGGGGGCGCGGCCGTGGGCTCGGGACCGGCGCCGTCGCCCGACGGCCGGGAGACGCCGGCCGGGGCGGTGCTGGAGCCGATCACCGGCACGATCTGGCGGGCGGTGATGATCTCGTCGACCATGCCGTACTCCAGGGCCTGGTCGGCGCTCATGATGAAGTCGCGGTCGGTGTCCTTGGCGATCTTCTCGACCGGCTGGCCGGTGTGCTTGGCCATGATCTCGTCCAGCAGCTGGCGCAGGCGCAGGATCTCGCGGGCCTGGATCTCGATGTCGACCGACTGGCCGCGGGCCCCGCCCGAGGGCTGGTGGATGAGGATGGTCGAGTGGGGCAGGGCGTAGCGCTTGCCCTTGGTCCCGCTGGCCAGGATCACCGCGGCGGCCGAGGCGGCCATGCCCATGCAGATGGTGGACACGTCCGGCTTCACGTACTGCATGGTGTCGTAGATGGCCAGCAGGTCGGTGATCGACCCGCCGGGCGAGTTGATGTAGATCGAGATGTCCTTGTCGGGGTCCTCCGACTCCAGGTGGAGCAGCTGGGCCATGACCAGGTTGGCGATGGTGTCGTCGATCGGCGTGCCCAGGAAGATGATCCGGTCCTTGAGCAGCCGGGAGAAGATGTCGAAGGACCGCTCGCCACGGCTGGTCTGCTCGATGACGATGGGTACCAGGTTCGCATCGGCCATTGAGCAAACCTCCGGACGGCAATGGGGACCACGCGAGGGTACCAGGGCCGGGCCAGGTTCGGCGGCTAGCGTGGATCGGCGCCGGCGAGATCGGCCGGGGCGGCGTCGCCGGCCACGCCGGCGAGGGCCAGGACCCGCCCGAGTAGGTCGGCCGGCTCGATCCCGCGGGCCCGGCCGGCCCGGGTGACCAGGCAGCGGTGGATGGTGATGGAGGCCCGGGTCGGGGCGTTGGCGGTCCACTCCACGCCGCCCACAAGGAGGTTGCAGGGTCATGCCCGTCCGGCGTTTCGCTCACGTGTTCGGGGCCGTCTGCTCCGGGGACCGCCGGGGTGGTCCCCCGGTGAATCAGGGCGGGAGGACGGCCGCGGCGACGAGGGCGGCCGGGTCGGGGTCGCCGTCCAGCAGGCGGTTGACCGCCGCCAGCAGCGGCAGCCGGGCCGGCAGGTCGCCGGCCTCGTCGGGCCGCTCGCGGGCGAGCTGGGCGGCCAGGTCGCGGGCCAGGCGGGCCGCGGGGACGCCCTCGACGGTCTGGCCGGCGGCGGCCATGACGGCCAGCGCCTCGGCGGGCGGCTCGCCCCGGCCGACCCTGGCCCCCAGCACCCGGTTGCGCCCGGACAGCGAGGTGACCTCCAGGTCGCCGAGCCCGGCCAGGCCGAGCACGGTCTCCTGGCGGCCGCCGAGGGCGACGGCCAGGCGGCCCATCTCGGCCACGGCCTGGGTGAAGGTGGCCGCGGCCAGGTCGTGCCAGGGCTGGCCGCCGGCCTCGCCGAGGCCGTGGCAGAGGCCGACGGCGATCGCGTAGACGTTCTTGGTGGCGGCGGCCGCCTCCACCCCGACCGGGTCGCGGCCGCGCTGGACCCGGTAGGCGGGGGTCGCGACGGCTCGCGCGCAGCGCTCCACGGCCGTCCGGTCCTCGCCGGCGAACACCGCCGCCGTCGGCCGGCCGGCCGCGACCTCGTTGGCCTTGCAGGGGCCGCCCACGGCCACCACCGGCCGGCCCGCGGCCGGGCGGCCGACCATGGCCGCGGCCACCAGGTCGGGGAGCAGCCCGACGCCCCCGTCCGGCCGGCGCCCGAACCCCTTGGTACACAGCAGCAGCGGGGTCCCGGGAGCCAGCCCGGCGGCGGCCGCCCGGCCGGCCACCTCGAGCACGCCGTCGGAGCTGATCGCCACCGCGACCAGGTCGGCGTCGTCCAGGGCGGCGGCCAGGTCGCCGGCGTCGTGCAGCTCGACCCGGGGGTCGACCGGGGCGCCGGTCCGGGGGTGGGGCCGGCCGGCCCGCAGCTCGGCCAGGAGGCCGCCGTCCAGCCAGGTCCCCCAGAGCCGCACCCGGTTGCCGGCGGCGACCGCCGGGGTGGCCAGGGCGCTGCCCATGGCCCCGGCCCCCAGGACGGCGACGGTGGCCACCTCAGTCGAGGGCGACCAGGTCGAGGTAGTCCTCGCTCCAGACGTCGAGGGCGCCGTCGGGCATGAGCAGGACCCGCTCGGGTTCGAAGCTCTGCACGAACGGGGTGTCGTGGCTGACCAGGACCACCGAGCCCTTGTAGGTCTCGAGGGCCGCGCGGACGGCCCCGACCGCCTGGGCGTCCAGGTTGTTGGTGGGCTCGTCCAGGAGCAGGACGTTGTGGCGGCCCAGGACCAGGCGGGCCAGGGCGAGCTTGGTCTTCTCGCCCCCGGACAGGGTGCGGGCCGGCTGGTTGGCCTGGTCGCCGCCGAGCAGGAAGTGGCCGAGGACGCCCCGGAGCTGGTCGTCGGGGGCCTTGGCGACCTCGCGCAGCGACTCCATGGCGGTGGCCTGCGGGTCGAGGCCCTCGTGCTCCTGGGCGTAGTAGCCGAGCTGGGCGCCGTGGCCGAGGAGGACCTCGCCCTCGTCGGGGGGGTCGATGCCGGCCAGGATGCGCAGCAGGCTGGTCTTGCCGGCCCCGTTGAGGCCCAGCACCAGCAGCCGCTCGCCCCGCTGGAGGTCGAAGGAGACGTGCTTGAACACCGGCGGGCCGCCGTAGGAGCGGGACAGGTCGACCGCCTCCAGCGGGAACCGGCCCGACGGCGGCGGGTCGGGGAACCGGACCGCCACCTTCCGCCCGGACCTGCGCTCTGGGGTCAGGTTGGCCTTCATCTTCTCGACCCGGCGCTCGGTGACCATGGCCCGGCGGGCCATCACCTCGTTGGAGTGGCGGTACTTCTCCACGAACGCCGACAGCCGCTTGATGTCGCGCTCCAGGACCTTGCGCTCCTTGGCCTCGGACCGCTCCCGGACCTCCCGCGCCTCCAGGTACTGGCTCCAGGTGCCCTTGTAGGTCTCGATCGAGGCGGTCAGTGGGTCGAGCGCCAGCACCGCGGTGACGTCGCGGTCCAGCAGGGGCAGGTCGTGGGAGACGAGCAGGATGCCGCCGGAGAAGTCGGCCAGGAACCCGGCCAGCCAGCGCTTGGCGTCGGCGTCCAGGTGGTTGGTCGGCTCGTCCAGCAGCAGCGTGGACGCCTGGCTGAGCAGCACCCTGGCCAGCTCGACCCGGCGCCGCTCGCCGCCGGACAGCCCCGACAGCGGCCGGTCGAGCCCGCTGGCCGGGATGCCCAGCCCGGCCGCGACCCGCCGGGCCTCGGCCTCGGCCCGGTAGCCGCCCTCGGCCTCGAACCGCTCCTGGAGGCCGGAGAACCGCCTGATCGCCCGGTCGCGGGCCCGGGTGTCGGCGCTCTGGTCGATCCGCCGCCGCGCCTCCTCCAGCTCGGCCCGGGCCCGGTCCAGCCCCCGGGCCGACAGCAGCCGGGCCAGCCCGGTCGAGGCCGTGGTCGGCGGCGACTCCTGCGGCAGCCAGGCCAGCTCCCCGACCAGGGTCACCGCCGGGTCCCGCCTCGTGGCGGCCCGCTCGTTGATCGTCCGCAGCAGGCTCGTCTTCCCGGCCCCGTTCGGCCCCACCAGCCCGACCACGTCCCCGGGCGCGACCGTGAAGCTCGCCTCGGCGACGAGCAGACGGTGACCCACCTCGACGGTCAGGTCGACAACTCGGAGCATGACGGCAGAGTCCCCACTAGCGGACGGGCTTCCCCCGATGATCGGCGCCCGCCCGCCGAACCCGCAAGCGATTAGGGACCGGTGCTGATAGGTCAAGGTCTTCCATGGTTATGCTCACGGCATGGTTGCGACCCGACCCGAGCTGCGTGGGTCCTTTGGCATGGTCTCCTCGACGCACTGGCTGGCTTCGGGGGCGGGGATGGCGATGCTCGAGCGGGGTGGGAACGCCTTTGATGCGGCTGTGGCGGCCGGGCTGGTGCTGCAGGTGGTCGAGCCGCACCTGAACGGGCCTGGGGGTGAGGTGCCGATCCTGGCCGCCCCGGCCGGGGTGGGGCGGGTGCTGGTGGTGAACGGGCAGGGGCCGGTGCCGGCCGCGGCCACCATCGGGCGGTTCGCCGAGCTGGGGCTGCGGCTGATCCCGGGCACGGGGCTGCTGGCGGCGTGTGTGCCGGGGGCCTTCGGGGCGTGGATGCTGCTGCTGCGGGACCACGGCACGCTGCGGCTGCGGGACGTGCTGGAGCCGGCCATTGGGCATGCCGAGGCCGGATTCCCGGCTGTCGCCCGGATCGGCGGGGCGATCGGGGCCGTGGAGCGGCTGTTCCGTGACGAGTGGCCCTCCTCGGCCGAGGTGTGGCTGGCCGACGGGGTCCCGGCCCCGGGCGGGCGGCTGCGTAACCCGGCCCTGGCCGCGACCTGGGGTCGCCTGCTGGCCGAGGCCGAGGCGGCCACCGGCGACCGCGACGGCCAGATCGAGGCTGCCCTGGCCGCCTTCTACGAGGGCTTCGTGGCCGAGGCGATCGGCCGCTTCGTGGCCAAGGCCGAGGTCATGGACGTGAGCGGCCGCCGCCACAGGGGCCTGCTCGACGGCGACGACCTGGCCGGCTGGCGGGCCAGCGTGGAGGAGCCGGTGTCGGTGGAGCACCACGGCTGGACGGTGTGCAAGACCTGGCCGTGGGGCCAGGGCCCGGTGCTGCTCCAGCAGCTACGCCTGCTGGAGGGGTTCGACCTGGTCGGGATGGGCCTGGGCAGCGCCGCCTACGTCCACACGGTGGCCGAGTGCGCCAAGCTCGCCTTCGCCGACCGGGAGGCCTGGTACGGCGACCCGGCCGCCTTCGACGTGCCCCTGGACGGCCTCCTCGACCCCGCCTACGCCGACCGGCGCCGGGCCCTGGTCGGCGACCAGGCCTCGCTGGAGCTGCGCCCCGGCTCCCCGGGTGGGCGCACCCCCCGCCTGCCCGCGGCCGTCCTGGAGACCGTCGAGGTCCTCGCCGGCTCGGGCGAGCCGACCTTCGGCGACACCTGTCACGTGGACGTGGTCGACCGGCACGGCAACCTGGTCGCGGCCACGCCCAGCGGCGGCTGGCTGCAGAGCTCGCCGATCGTCCCCGGCCTCGGGTTCTGCCTCGGCACCCGGGCCCAGATGCTGTGGCTGGAGGAGGGGCTGGCCAGCTCGCTGCGCCCGGGAGTCCGGCCGCGGACCACGCTCAGCCCCTCGCTGGCCCTGCGCGACGGCGACCCCGTCCTGGCCTTCGGCACCCCCGGCGGCGACGGCCAGGACCAGTGGTCCCTCCAGTTCCTGCTGGCCCACGCCCGCTTCGGCCTCGACCTCCAGGAGGCGATCGACGCCCCGACGTTCCTGAGCGAGCACTTCCCGAGCTCGTTCTGGCCCCGCCGGGCCATGCCGGGCCGGCTGGTCGTGGAGTCGCGCCACGCCGCGGCCACCCTGGAGGGCCTGGCCGACCGGGGCCACCTGGTCGAGGTCGCCGACCCCTGGTCGCTCGGGCGGACCTGCGCCGCCGGCCGCGACCCGGCCACCGGCTTCCTGGTCGCCGCGGCCAACCCGCGCGGCCGCCAGGCCTACGCGGTGGGCCGCTAGCCCTCGAGCACGAAGGTGAACGAGCCCCGGCGGGCGCCGCCGGCGTCGCGGACGTCGCCCAGCAGCAGCTCGGGCGAGAAGATGCCGTCGCGGTCGTTCTCCGGCTCGCCGGGGAAGTAGAGCTGGGTGGTGAGGACCGGGCCGTCGGGCGCCTGGACCTTGACGTGGATGTGGCGGGTGCGGCCGGTGTAGAGGCCGGGCACGATCGTCTCCAGCCGCCAGCCGCCCTTGGCGTCGCTGAACTGGTGGCCGCGCAGCCGGTAGCCCTGGTTGTCGTACTGGCCGGCGTCGTCGGCCTGCCAGAAGTCGAGCAGGGCCCGCTGCAGCGGGCGGCAGTCGGTGGCCAGCACCGTCCCGGCCAGGACCAGGCGCTGGCCGCCCATGCCGGCCTCCAGCAGCGAGGCCCGCTCCGGCGAGTTGGGGGTGAAGTAGGGCCCCTCGGTCTGGGCCAGGGTCGGCTCGTCCCCGTCGTCGCAGGCCGGCGTGGGCGCCAGCGTCCCGGCGGCGCCCCCGGTGGTGGCGGCCGGCGGGGCGGCGGTGGTCGGGCCGGCGGCCCGCTCCCCGGTCGGCCCGTCGTCGCAGGCCGCCAGCGCCATCGGCAGCGGCAGGGCGAGGCCGACCTGGAGCAGCCGGCGCCGGGTCAGGCGCGGCGTGGGGTGCGTGGGGCCAGACGGCATGGTGCTCCCGTGGGGTTCCCTACAGTGTCAACGAGAGAGGATACGGGTGATCGAGGAGGCGTGTCGTTGGCGACCAAGGCGGTGGTGTTCGACCTGGGCGGGGTCCTGATCGACTGGGACCCGCGCCACCTCTACCGGAAGCTGCTGGCCGACGAGGCGGCGGTGGAGGAGTTCCTGGCCACCGTCTGCACCCCGGAGTGGAACGCCGAGCTCGACCGGGGCCGGCCGTTCGCCGAGGGGGTGGCCGAGCTGGTCGAGCGCCACCCCGAGCACGCCGCCGCCATCGCCGCCTACCACGAGCGCTGGCCGGAGATGGTGGCCGGCGACATCCCCGGCACCGTCGAGGTGCTGGCCGAGCTGCGGGCCGCCGGGGTGCCGCTGTACGCCCTCACCAACTGGTCGGCCGAGACCTTCGCCATCACCCGCGGCCGCTTCGAGTTCCTGGAGTGGTTCGACGGCCTGCTGGTGTCCGGTGAGGAGCGGGTCACCAAGCCCGACCCGGCCATCTTCCAGCTGCTGCTGGACCGCTTCGGCCTGGACCCGACGGCCATCGTGTTCGTCGACGACTCCGAGGCCAACGTGGCCGCCGCCCGCCGGCTGGGGTTCGACGCCATCGGGTTCACCGGCCATGAGGAGCTGCGACGGGAGCTGGTGGCGCGGCGGCTGCTTCCTCGATCCGCTCCCACTGGCGGGTCATGACCTGGTAGGCCTCGCCCATCAGCTCGGCCACGGCCAGCTGGCTCGGACGGTCGCCGCGGGCCTTGAGCCGCTCGATGATCCCGGTGGTGAGCTCGACGTAGCGGCGGTGGAGCTCGGCCTGGGCCCGAGCAAGGGCGGCGACGTCCTCGGGCCGGGCGTGCTGGCCGAAGAACAGCTTGAGCAGGCCGAGGCTGCGGAACTGGGGAGGCTCGTCGGTCGGCTGGGCCAGCCATTCGGCGAGCGCGGCCCGGCCCTCGGCCGTGATCCGGTAGCTGCGCCGCCGCCGCCCGGTCTGCTCGCGCTCCTCGGCCAGCAGCCCGAGGCGGGCCAGCCGTTCGGTCTCGGCGTAGATCTGGCTGTGCGGGAACTGCCAGAAGTGGGCGATGCCCCGGCCGACCGCCGCCTTCAGGGCGTACGGGGTCGAGGGGCCGTCCCTGGCCACCAGGCCGAGGACCACGTAGGAGACGGGGGTGAGATCGGCCCTTGACATGCTCCGGATCATATCATACGTTCAGCACCGTCCGTTTCAGACTATTGCCGGGACGTGGGAGAGGGAGACGGCGATGGCCGAGTACGAGGACCTCCGGCAACGGCACGTGGCCGACCTGACGACCCTCATGCCCGAGCACGTCCAGCGGCTGCGCTGGCCGGCCGACCGGCTGCGCCAGGAGCGCCGGGACCGGCTGCGCGACCTGCTCCGGGTGGCCAAGGCGTCCTCGCCATGGCACCGCGACCGGCTCGCCGGGGTCGACCCGGACGGCATGGAGGAGGCCGACCTGGCCGGCCTGCCCCCGATGACCAAGGACGACCTGATGGCCAACTGGGACCGGGTGGTGACCGACCGGCGGCTCACCCTGGAGCTGGTCGAGGGCCACCTGGCCGGGGTCGAGTCCGACACCTACCTGTTCGACGAGCTCCACGCCGTCGCCTCGGGCGGCTCCACCGGCCGCCGGGGGATCTTCGTGTTCGGCTGGCGGGCCTGGGCCGAGGCCTACGCCGGGTTCATGCGGCCCAGCCTCTGGGACCGGGCGGTCGCGCCCGAGCTGGCCGCCCAGCCCATGCGGGTGGCCATGGTCGGGGCCAGGATCGCCACCCACATGACCAGCGCCATGCCCCAGACCTTCGCCAACCCGATGGTCGACGTGGCCCTGTTCCCGGTGACCCAGCCGATCGACCGGATCGTGGCCGGCCTCAACGCCTACCAGCCCCTTGCCCTCATGGGCTACCCGTCGATGCTGGCCCTGCTGGCCGCCGAGGCCCGCGCCGGCCGGCTGCGGATCCTGCCCAGGCGGGTCACCACCACCAGCGAGCCCCTGCTGCCCGAGGTGCGCCGGGCCCTCACCGAGGCGTTCTGCGCCCCGGTGGCCAACATGTACGGCACCTCCGAGGCCGGGCCCATCGGCGTCGGCTGCTTCCGCCGCCCCGGCATCCACCTCTGCGACGACCTGGTCATCGTCGAGCCGGTCGACCTGGACGGCCGCCCGGTCCCGCCCGGGGTCCGCTCCGACAAGCTCTACGTGACCGCCCTGGTGAACCCGACCCTGCCGCTGATCCGCTTCGAGCTCACCCTTTCCGCGGCGTGGAAGCCTCGGCCTTCAGGCCGGGGAGGAACGCCGCTTCCTCCCTTCGTTGTCGCAGCTAGACACTAGGTTGAACACATGAGCCGCTATCGGTTGCGCCCCACGCCTGCGCAGGGGGAAGCGCTCTTGGGCCACTGCACGCACGCCCGGTACGTGTGGAACCTGGCGGTGGAGCAGCGGTCGTGGTGGCAGCCCGGCCACCCAGCACCAGGGTTCGCCACCCAGTGCCGGCAGCTGTCCGAGGCCCGGGCCGCCTTCCCGTGGCTGGCGGCGGGCAGCGTGATCGTGCAGCAGCAGGCGCTGCGGGACTTCCACGCCGCCTGGGCGAGCTACTTCGCCGCGCTCAGGGAGTGGCGCCGCCGCTACGCGTGGACCACGCCGGACGAGCGGCCCGACCCGCCTGGCCAGCCCAGCTGGCGCAAGCGCGGGCTGGACGAGGGCTTCCGGGTCGTCGCGACTGGACCGCAGGACGTGCAACGGCTGGACCGCAGTTGGGCGCAGGTGCTGGTCCCCAAGCTCGGCTGGGTCCGCTTCCGCTGGTCCCGGCCGGTGCCCGAGGCGCGGTCCTACCGGGTGAGCCGCGACCGCGCCGGCCGCTGGCACGTTGCCTTCTGCGCCGTCCCCCCGCCCATCCCTGGACCCGGGACCGGGGAGGTCGTGGGGATCGACCGGGGGGTGACGGTGACGCTGATGCTGTCGGACGGCCGCCGCTACCAGGCCCCGGCCGGCCGCGGCGTCGAGCGGCTGCAGGGCCGGCTGGACCGGGCCAGGCGCGGCTCCATCCGTCGCGCGAAGCTCAAGGCCCGGCTGGCTCGGGCGCACGCGCGCAACGCCGACGCCCGCCGGGACTGGGTAGAGCAGCGGTCCACCCAGATCGCGCGGGACTACGACCTGATCCGCGTCGAGGATCTGGACGTACGGAACATGACCCGCTCCGCCAAGGGCACGGTCGAGCGGCCAGGCCGCAACGTCCGGCAGAAGGCGGGGCTGAACCGGGCGATCCTCGCCTCCGGGTGGGGCATGGTCGCCGCCCGGCTGGAGCACAAGGCAGCAGGACGGTTGGCGAAGGTGGACCCCGCGTTCACGAGCTGGCGTTGCTCGGAGTGCGGGACCGTAGACAGGAAGGCGCGTGAGAGCCAAGCCGTCTTCCGGTGCCGGTCCTGCGGGTACTCGGCCAACGCCGATCTGAACGCTGCACAGAACATCGCGGCGGGACACGCTGCGCGGGGAGGCCGGGGGTTGCCCCGGCCGTCGAACCGCGAACCTCAACTGCCGACCTTCCAGGTCGCGTAGTTGGAATCCCCGCCCTTCAGGGCGAGGAGGATGTCAACGACCAGGTGACCTTCCTGGACGGGCCGTGCCCCTGCGGCTCGGCCCACCAGCTGATCGCCGACGTGGAGAGCCGCCTGGACGACGTCTTCACCTACCCGGGCGGCCTGGTCGTCCACCCGCACGTCTTCGGGGCCCAGCTCCGCCGCGACCGCGGGATCGTCGAGTACCAGGTCCGCCAGACCCCGGCCGGCGCCGAGGTCCTGGTCGTCGGCGCCCCGGCCGACCCGGCCGCCACCGGCCGGGCCCTGGCCGCCGAGCTGGCCCGCCTGGGCGTGCCCGACCCGGCGGTCGAGGTCCACCGGGTCGACCGGCTGGAACGCCAGCCCACCGGCAAGGTCCGCCGCTTCCGCCCGCTCACCGGGGCCGTGGAGGTGGCACGCTGAGGTGCCGCCGCCACCAGTCGAGCACGGCCTCGAACCGGGCGACGCGGTGGCTGGGCAGGCCGGAGCGGGTCAGCTCGTGGCCCTCGCCCGGGAACAGCAGCAGCTCGACCTCGACCTTGCGCTGCTTGAGGGCGACGAACAGCCGCTGGGCCTGCTCGATGGGGCAGCGCCAGTCCTGCTCGGAGTGGATCAGCAGCATCGGGGTGTGGATCCGGTCGACGTAGCTGAGCGGGCTCTGGGCGGCCACCCGCTCGGGGTCGGTGCCGTTCCAGTGGCGGACGAACGCCCAGCCGATGTCGCTCGAGCCCTCGAAGCTGTCAAAGGCGTTGCAGGCCCGCTCGCTGATCGCGGCCCGGAACCGGTCGGTGTGGCCGACCAGCCAGCTGGTCATGAACCCGCCGTAGGAGCCGCCCATCACCCCGACCCGGTCGCCGTCCAGGTCAGGGTCCCGGAGGGCCGCATCCAGCAGGGCGAGCACGTCCATGCTGTCGAGGTTGCCGAAGTCGCCGACGATGGCCCGGCCGTGGGACTCGCCGTAGCCGGCCGAGCCGCGCGGGTTGCCCATCACCACCGCGTAGCCGGCCCCCACGTACACCTGGGCCTCGTCGAACAGGGTCCAGCCGTAGTGGGCGAACGGCCCGCCGTGGACCATCAGCACCGTCGGGAACGGCCCGGTCCCGGCCGGCTTCAGCACCCAGCCGTGGACGGCCGTGCCGTCGGGGGCGGTCGCCTCCAGCTCCTCCATGGGCCGCAGCGACGTCGACCGGGCCAGCGGCGCCCCGAAGTCGGTCAGGGTCCGCTCACGATTCACCGGGGCACCCCCCTGGGGTTCCCCGGACCCCGCCCGATCCACCGGGGCACCCCCTCGGGGTTCCCCGGACCCCTCCGGCCCGTCCCTCACCGCGACCACCTCGCCAGCCGAGGTGGGGTCGCTGACCACGGCGGCCGTGACCCCGCCGGCCACGTCGTAGTCGTGCACCGAGCGGTGGCCGCCGAGCAGCTCGGTCGGCTCGCCCCCGTCGACCGGGAAGCGCAGCAGCCGGATCGCGCCCCGGTCCAGGGAGATGGTGGTGACCGCGTCCTCGTCGACCAGCAGGGGCAGGACACCGGCGCCGAAGGCGGGGTCGTGGTCGAAGCGCTCCGGGTCGGTCAGCCGCTCGGGCTTGCCCGACCCGTCGGCCGGCACCGACCAGAGCAGGGTCGGGCGGCCGGCCAGGTCGGGCTCGGCGGCCACGAACCAGATGGTGGCCCCGTCGGGGGAGAACGCCGGCCGGCCGACAGCCAGGTCGGTGGCGGTGACCCGGACGGCGTCGCCG
Organism: Actinomycetes bacterium; assembly: GCA_045807325.1. Classification (GTDB taxonomy): domain Bacteria; phylum Actinomycetota; class CALGFH01; order CALGFH01; family CALGFH01; genus CALGFH01. The sequence goes on from JBJMHP010000343.1 coordinate 14,236, forward strand.
CCGGCCGCCGGGGCGACGAACACGTCTGAGACCGCGTCCTCGTCGCGGGTCTCGTGCCGGGCCGAGACGAAGGCGATGCCGGCCCCGTCCGGGCTCCAGGCCGGGTCGCCGTGGTCATAGTCGCCCCGGGTGACCTGGACCGGCTCGGCCCCCTCGGCCAGGGCGTCGATCACGAACACCTGTGGGCGGCGGTCGAAGGTGAAGCCCAGGTTGTCCAGCCGGTAGTTGAAGGTGGTGATCCGCCGGGGCGGCTCCTTCTCCGGGGGGACGTCCTTGTCGGTGCCGTAGCGGCCCTCCTCGGGCACCCGGGCCACGTAGGCGATCCGGGTCGAGTCGGGGCTCCAGGCGAAGCTCTCGGCCCCGAGCGGGTGCTCGCCCACCCGCCGCGGCTCGCCGCCGTCGGTGGCCATCACGTGCAGCTGCGGCTTGTCGTCGTCGCCGGCGCGCAGGAAGGCCAGCCAGCGGCCGTCGGGTGAGAACCGGGGCCGGACGTCGCGCCGGCCCGAGGTGAAGCGGCGCGGCGGAGCCGAGCCGTCGGTGGGCATGAGCCACAGCTCGGCCCGGTACTCGTCGGCGTCCAGGTCGATCCGGCCGACGGCCACCGCCAGCAGGCGCCCGTCCGGGGTCAGGGTCGGGGCCGAGGGGGTACGGAGATGGGCCAGGTCGCCGGGTTGCATGGCTTCGACCCTATCACGCGTCCGCCGGCTGCTCGGCCGCGCCCAGGCTGGCCAGCCAGCTGCCATGGAGCCGGGCGTAGGCCCCGTCGTGGTCGGCCAGCAGCTCGGCATGGGTCCCCTGCTGGACCAGCCGGCCCCCCTCCAGGACCAGGATCAGGTCGGCGTGCTCGGCGGTGGCCAGCCGGTGGGCGATGGTGATGGCCGTGCGGCCCTCGGTGAGCCGGGCGATGGCGTTGCGCAACGCCACCTCGGTGGCCGGGTCGACCGCCGAGGTGGCCTCGTCCAGGATCAGGCAGCCGGGGTCGGCCAGGTAGCCGCGGGCCAGGGCGACCAGCTGGCGCTCGCCGACCGACAGGTAGTCGCCCCGCTCGCCCACCCGGGTGTGGATGCCGCGGGGCAGCCTGTCGACCCACCAGCCCAGCTCCAGGGCCTCGAAGGCGGCCCGCACCTGGCGGTCGTCGGCCTCGGGGCGGCCCATGCGGACGTTGCCGGCCACGCTGGTGTCGAACAGGAAGCCGTCCTGGGGGACCATGACCAGCGAGGAGCGCAGGGACGCCAGGCTGACCTGGCGCAGGTCGGTGCCGGCGACCCGGATCGCCCCGGAGGTCGGGTCGGCCAGGCGGATGAGCAGCTTGGCCAGGGTGGTCTTGCCCGACCCGGTGGCCCCGACCACGGCCACCCGGGTGCCGGCGGGGATGGCGGTCGAGATCTCGGTCAGGACCGGCGGCCCGCCGTGGTAGGCGAACGACACCCGGTCCAGCTCGATGTCCAGAGCCACCCGATTGCCCGGGGGACCACCCCGGCGGTCCCCCGGACCCCTCCGCGGCAGCGCGCGCCCGGGCCGGGGGTCCTCGACCTCGACCGGGGTGTCGAGCACGTCCAGGACCTTCTTCCAGCCGGCCACCGCCTGCTGGGTCATGTCCAGGATCTCGGTGAACTCGGCCACCGGCTCCAGGAAGATGGCGACCAGGAAGGCGAAGGCGACCAGGGTGCCGACGGTCAGGCCGCCCTCGGGGCCGATGGCCATCCCGACCAGGAGCACGGCCGCGGTGGCCAGGACCCCGAACAGCTCCCCGGAGGGGAAGAAGAAGGCGCCGATGGTGCCGGCCCTGACCTCGGCCTGGCGGCGGCCCTCGACCGCCCGCATCACCCGGCGCTGGGCCTGGGCCTGGACGCCGTAGGCGCGGATGACGGCCGCCCCCTGGATGGACTCGGAGATGGCGGCCAGCGACTCCCCGACCCGGGTCCGGAACGCGTCCCAGGCCACCACCACCCGCCGCTGCATGGCGCGGAGCACGGCCACCAGCGGCAGGACGGTGACCACCGCCACCATCGCCAGGCGCCAGTCGTAGATGAGCATCGCGACCAGCGCGGCCAGCATCAGGGCACTGTTGATGATCCAGGCCAGGCCGCCCCAGCGGAAGAACTGGCCCAGGGTCTCCACGTCGGAGGTGACCCTGGCCACCAGGGCGCCGCGCTGCTCCTCGGTGTGGTGGGCCATGCTGAGGGCGTGGATGTGGTTGAAGGCCCGCACCCGCAGCCCGCACAGGGCCCGCTCGCTGGCCGTGGCCAGCCGCTGGTTGGTGGTCCTGGCCGCCCAGGCGGCGACCAGGACCAGGGCCACGCCGGCCCCGGCCAGGCCCAGCATCGCCGACAGCCGGGCCGGGCCGCCGGTGACGTGGCGGTCGATGGTCTGCTGGACCAGCACCGGGGTGATGACCCGGCCGCCCCCGGCCACCAGGGCCAGGGCCAGGGTCAGCCAGGCCCCCCGGCGCAGCTCGGGCGAGGCGGCCAGGCCCCGCCGCAGCAGCCGCAGGGCCTGGATGCGCTCGCCGTCGGTCTCGCTCCCGGGGCTCATGACACCTCCTCGGCTCCGGGGGTGGCCTCGGCCTGCTCGTAGGCGCGGACCAGCCGGGCGTAGCCGGGGATGGTGGCCAGCAGCCGGTCGTGGTCGCCGTCGGCGACCAGGCGGCCGTCCTCCAGGTACAGGACCCGGTCGGCCAGGGCGATGGTGGCCAGCCGGGAGGCGACCACCACGGTGGTGGTCGACGGCAGGTGCCCCTCCAGGCCGCCGAGGATGGCCGCCTCGGTCACCGGGTCGACGCTGGAGGTGGCGTCGTCCAGCACCAGCAGCCGGGGTCGGCCGGCCAGGGCGCGGGCCAGGGCCACCCGCTGGCGCTGCCCGCCCGACAGGGTGGCCCCGCGCTCCCCGACCACGGTGTCGTACCCCTCGGGCAGGCGGGCCACGAACTCGTCCGCCTGGGCCAGCCGGGAGGCCTCCACCACCCCGTCCTGGTGGGGGCGCTCCAGGCGGATGTTGTCGGCCACCGAGGTGGAGAACAGGAACGGCTCCTGGAAGGCGATCGCGGTCGCCGCCGCCAGCTCGCCAGGGTCCACCTCGGCCAGGTCGCGGCCGCCGAGCCGGATCCGGCCTCGCTCGGGCTCGAGGAGGCGGGCCAGCAGCAGGGCCAGGGTCGACTTGCCCGACCCGGTGGGGCCGACCAGGGCCACGGTGCTGCCGGCCGGGACCCGGAACGACACCTCGCGCAGCACCTCGACCCCGGGCTCGTAGCCGTGGCCGAGCCGGTCCACGACCAGCTCCAGCGGCCCGCCGGGCAGCTGCCCGGACCCCAGTGGCCGGCGACTGGCCGACCCGCCGCCGGCTGGGCCGTCGTGGGGTTCCCCGGACCCCTCCGCGCCGGCCGTGGGCGTCGTCGCGGGGAGCGGCTCGGCCAGCACCTCGGCGACCCGCTCGTAGCCGGCGACCGCCCGCGGCATGTCCCCGAGCACGTACCCGATCAGCCGCAGCGGCCAGATGAGCAGGGAGAACAGGTTGATGAGGCCGACCAGGGTGCCGGCGGTGATGGCCCCCTGCTCGATCCGCCAGACCCCGATCACCAGCAGGGCCACGGTGGTCAGGGCGGGCAGGGCGTCCAGGCTGGCCTCGAAGTTGGCCGTGACCCGGGCGGCCTCGATGCGGGCGTCGCGCAGCAGCTCGGCCTTGTCGGCGAAGCGCCGCCCCTCGGCCTCCTCGGCCTGGAGGGCCTTGACCACCAGGGCGCCGTCGAAGCTCTCGTGGGCCACCGCCGACATGTCGCCGAGGCGCTCCTGGCCGAGGGTGGCCGGCCGCTCCACCCGCCGCTGGAAGGCCAGGTTGAGGACCAGGATGGCCGGGACCACCAGCAGGCCCAGGGTGGCCAGGAACGGGTCGGCCAGGAACAGCCAGACCGCGGCCGCGCCAAGCATGGTCAGCACCCCGGTGGCGAACGGCAGCGGCGAGAGGATCTCGGAGGCGGCCTGGAGGTCGCCCTCGGCCCTGGACAGCAGCTCGCCCGCCGGGTGCTCGTGGTGCCAGGTCAGCGGCAGCCGGTGGTAGCGCTCGGCCAGCCGCTCCCGCAGGCTGGCCTGCACGTTGGCGTGGACGATGGTGGCGGCGATCCGGCGGGTGATGATGCCGACCGTCTTGACCACACCCACGGCCACGATGGCGCAGGCGGCGGCCACGGCCACCCCGACCCGGAACTGGCCCGTCTCGAACCGGGGCGTCACCGCCCGGTCGACCACCTGGCCCAGCACCCAGGACTGCCCGACCGTGCCGAGGGCGTACACCATCGCCCCGAACACGGCGACCACGAACGGCCTGGGGTGCAGGGCGACCTGCCGGCCGATCACGCGCAGGCCGCGACGGAGTAGGCGTCCCTGAGGGGCGGTGGTGGTCACCCGGCCATGGTGCCGGAAGACCCCGACGCCGAGAAGCCGAGTTTCGCCAGCACCGCCGCGGCGGTCTTGATCCCGGTGACGAAGCGCTCCAGGTCGAGGTTCTCGTTGGGGGCGTGGTTGGCCTGGTCGGGATTGCCGAGGGGGATCCCGAAGGTGGGCAGGCCGAGCACGCCGGTGAACACGTGCAGGGGCAGGCTGCCCCCGAGCACGGGGACGAGCAGCGGGTCGGCGCCCTGGGCGGCGGCCATGCCGGCGCGGATGGGCCCGGTGAAGGGGGAGTCCATGGGGGTGCGGGACGGCTCCATCGAGCCCTGGCGGACCAGCTCCACCCCGGGGGCGTGCCGGGCCACGTGAGCCTCGAGCTTGGCGTAGACGTCGTCGGCCCGCTGGGCGTGGACCAGCCGCACGTCGCACTTGGCCGAGGCCTGCGAGGGCAGGACGGTCTGGGTGCCCTGGCCGCCGTAGCCGCCGTGGAGGCCGTTGATGGTCAGGGTCGGCCAGGCGGCCAGCCGCTCGGCGAAGCCCCGCTCCACCGGCACGTCCAGCTCCTCCAGGCCCAGGTCGGCCTTGACCGCCTCCACGTCGACCGGCAGCCGGGCCAGGGCGGCACGCTCTGGCGCCCCCAGCGGCTCCACGTCGTCGGCGAACCCCTCGACGGTGATCCGGCCCTGGGGATCCCGCATCGAGGCCAGCAGCTGGACCAGGGTCCACAGCGGGTTGGGGGCGACCCCGCCCCAGTTGCCGGAGTGCAGCGACCGGTTGGCCCCCCTGGCCCGCAGCTCGAAGCTGGCGATCCCCCTGACCCCGAACACCAGCCGCCAGCCGCCTGCCGGGTCGACCGGCCCGTCGCTCCACACCACCAGGTCGGCGGTCAGCTCGGTGCGGTGGCCGGCCGCGAAGCCGGCCAGGTGGGGCGAGCCGATCTCCTCCTCGCCGTCCAGCAGCACCTTGACCGTGCACGGCAGCTCGCCCCGGGTGGCCAGCAGGGTCTCGACGGCCAGGAGCTGGGCCAGGTGCTGGCCCTTGTTGTCGGCGCCGCCGCGGCCGTAGAGGCGGCCGTCGCGGACCTGGGGCTCGAACGGCGGGCTGGTCCAGGCCTCCAGCGGGTCGGGCGGCTGCACGTCGTAGTGGCCGTAGACGAGCACGGTGGGGGCGCCCGGGGGCCCGGGGCGCTGGCCGAGGACCAGCGGCCAGCCGTCGGTCGGGGCGACCGTGGCCTCCAGGCCGGCGGCGGCCACCAGGTCGCGGGCGTGGCCGGCCGCCTCGGGCATGCCCTGGCCGGTGGCGCTCACGCTCGGGGTCCGGACCCAGCCGGCCAGGCGCTCGACGAACGCCTCGGCGTTGGCGTCGACGTGGGCGAACACGTCCCCCAGGCCGGGCTCGGCCGGCCCGGTCAAGGGGTGTTGGGGTCGAGCCACAGGTTGGTGATGTCGGGGTTGGCCAGCCAGGGGGTGAAGGTCCAGTGGCGGACCCGCGAGGACCAGAAGAACGCCTCCCGGTCGTACACCAGCGGCGCCCAGGCCGCGTCCTCCATGACCAGCCGGTCGATCTGCCCCCAGAGGGCGCCGCGTGCTAGGTCGTCGCCGGCCGCGTACGCCTGGTCGATCAGGGCGTTGACCTTGGGGTTGTTGTAGTCGCCGTAGTTGTTGTTGGAGGTCGGGGTGATGGTCCGGCCGTCCAGGAGGACGCCGATGATCGAGCGGCTGCCGTTGCCGGGCACGTCCGGGCAGACGCGGGCCGCGCCCAGCTGGTGCTCGTCGCGCCTGGCCCGCACCCGCAGCGACCTGGTGTAGGCCTCCAGGCCCTTGTAGAAGGTGGGCTCGAGGCGGATCCCGGCCCGGGCCAGCGAGGAGCGCAGCGCCTCGTACAGGGCCTTCCACTTGGGCGAGGACTGGCCGACGTAGGTCAGCTTCACCCCGTTCGGGTAGCCGGCCCCGGCCAGGAGCTGGCGGGCCTTGTCGGGGTCGCCGGCGTGGTCCTGGGACGGGTACAGGTCGAAGGCGCTGTAGCCGGCCAGGGTGGGCGACAGCACGGTCGAGGCAGGCTCGCCGGCATAGGCGCCCCCGAGGGCCAGCACCACCGCCTGACGGTCGATGGCGTAGTTGACCGCCTGGCGCACCGCCAGCGACCTGGTCGGCCCGGCGTCCATCTGCATGGTCAGGTAGTGCATGCAGCCGGTCGTCTCGATGGCGAACTGCCTGGAGAGCGTGGGGTCGTTCGACAGCCGCTGAAGGTCCGCCACCGGCGGGGACACGGCGTCCAGGTTGAGGTCGGCCTCCTCGCCCTCGATGGCCTGCTGGATCCCGGCCTCGGACCGCCCGATGCTGACACTGACCTTGTCGACCCAGGCGTGGCGCAGCGGGTCGGTCCGCGGGTCCCAGTTGGGGTTGCGGACCAGCTCGATAAGCCGGCCGGGCGTGTACTGCTTGAGCCGGTAGGGCCCGGAGGCGATCAGGTGCTGGCCATAGTCCCGGCCCAGCCCGTACCGTTCGGCGTACTCCTCGGGCACCGGCGAGAAGAAGGGCAGGGTGAGGATGCTGGGGAAGTCGCTGGCCGGCCGGTCCAGGGTGATCCGCAGGGTGTGGGGGTCAGGCGCCTGCATGCCGGCGATCTGCCCG
>JBJMHP010000344.1:0-18797 GCA_045807325.1 Actinomycetes bacterium
CCTCGCCTTCCTCGACCTCCAGGGACGGGTGGCACGCCAACTGCTGGTCCTGGCCGGCAACGGCGGTGGGGTCGCCCGGACCCGGCAGGTGACCCACGCCGAGCTGGCCAGCATGGTCAGCGGGGCCCGCCAGACGGTCAACCAGGCGCTGCGGTCGCTCGAGTCCCGCGGCTACATCCGGGCCAGCGGGCGCAGCTTCGAGATCCTCGACCGGGGGCGGCTGGAGGACCTCGCCGACCGCTAGGGAGATTTCCCCAGCTGTCAGCTAGCTGACAGCGCCTCCGCCCTGGAGGCTCTTGGATGGCGGCACGCACCGTCCAGGTGGGGAGGTCAATCGCGCGTGTACACGAACGGTCAGGTCGATCTGGTCCCGGCGAACGCCGGGCCACCGGTGCTGGAGCTGCTCGAGGACCTGCGAGGCCGGCCGGCCGTCGTCACCGGCGCCGCCCGCGGGATCGGCGAGGCCATCGCCAAATGGCTGATCGTGGCCGGGGCCGACGTCACCGTGATCGACAAGGACCCCGACGCCCTCAAGGACGCCTTCCGCACCGAGGGCTGCCAGGTCATCGAGGCCGACCTCCACACCGAGGACGTGGTCGGCCTGGCCGACGAGCTGACCAGGAACGGCCCGGTCGAGCTGCTGGTCAACAACGTCGGCGTCACCACGCCCCACCGGCTCCTGGAGATCGGCCCCCCGGAGCTCGACCTGGTGCTCGGGACCAATCTGAAGGGGCCGTGGCTGTTCACCGACCGGCTGGTCAAGGCGCTGATCGCCGACCAGGCGGGCGCGCCCGACCGGTCGCCGCGGCGGCGCGGCTCGATCCTGTTCATCTCCTCGCTGCACGACCGGCACGTCGCCAGGGAGGCCCACTACAGCGTCTCCAAGGCCGGGGTGGCCATGCTGGTCAAGGCGATGGCCAAGGAGCTCGGCCGGCACCGGATCAGGGTGAACGCGATCTCACCCGGCTGGATCCGGACCGCCGAGGACGTCAACACCCCCGAGCAGGTTGCCAAGGACGCCCGGCTTCGGCCGCGCATCCCCGCCGGCCTGGCCGGCGTGCCCGCCGACGTCGCCCGGGTCGCCCTGTTCCTGCTCAGCGACGCCTGGTCGGGGTACGTCACCGGCCAGAACATCGCCGTGGACGGCGGGCTGTCGCTGCACAACTGGCTGGACGAGTAGCGGCCCCCGGGGCGCCACGGCCAGCAGCCCCAGCGCCACGCCGGCATACAGCAGCAGCCAGCGGTTGGCCGGCGAGACCACGGCCAGGGCCGCCATCACCAGCCCGAGCACCACGCGGTGGCTCAGACGCATCGGCACCTCCCGGTCACGGCGGCCGCCCGCACAGGATCCTGCTCAAAGGATGCCCACCGGCCACCGGGCGGAACCGTCGCCGACCCGACGGGCCAGGTGTCAGGTTCCTGACACTGCGGCGACACCCGGGCGGTCCACGCTGGCCTTGAAGCGGTGGCCTGGACCGGAGACTATTCCCCTGGATGGTGCATCGCGGTAGAGCGGGGCAAACAGCCCCATGGCCGGCCGGCCAGGGTGGCGGGTGATGGCGGACCAGCTGGTCGTCGCCGCCCTGCGCGTCGTGTTCCTGCTCTACGTCACCCTGGTGCTGGTGCACTCCACCCTCGAGCGGCTGTACGCCCTGCGCAGCCGCCGCCAGCGCCGGGCCGAGCCTCAGCGACCGGCCGAGCCGGACGAGTGGCCCGCGGTCGACGTGGTCATCCCCTGCTTCAACGAGGACCCGGCTCTGCTGGAGGCCTGCTGCCGGTCGGTGGCTGGCCAGGACTACCCGGGGCCGCTGCAGGTCTGGCTGGTCGACGACGGCTCGGCCCAACCGCGGCGACCTGCTGGGCGTCTACGAACGCTGGGGCGAGCGGGGCTGGACCGTGCGGCTGCTGGACCGCAACACCGGCAAGCGGGCCGCCCAGGACGAGGCCGTCCGGCGGGGGAGCGGCGAGCTGGTGGTGCTCATGGACTCCGACACGGTCCTGGCCCCCGACGCCGTCCGCCAGGCCGCGACCTGCTTCGCCGACGACCGGGTGGGGGCGGTGTCGGGCAGCATCGGGGTCCTGAACGCCCCCACCAACCTCCTCACCCGGCTGATCCACCACCGCTACCGCCTCCGCTTCCAGGTGGAGCGGCCCGCCCAGGGCTTCTTCACCTCGCTGCTGTGCTGCTCGGGGCCGTTCGCCGTCTACCGGCGCAGCCTCCTGGCCGGGCTGTGGCCGCGGTACCTGACCCAGACGTTCGCCGGCGTCCGCTGCACCAACGGCGACGACCTGCACCTGACCAACCTGGTCCTGGCCACCGGCCGCCAGGTGCTGTTCGAGCCCCGGGCCGTCGCCAGCACCTGGGTGCCGCGGTCGCTGCGGCTGTACCTGCGCCAGCAGCTGCGCTGGAACCGCAGCTTCTACCGGGAGCTGCGCTGGACCTTCGCGGGCATCCGCTCCCGGCATCCCTATCTGGCCCTGGACGTGCTCGCTCGGGCCCTGCTGCCCCTGCTGCTGGCCGCCGCCCTGGTGCTGCTGGCCTCCGAGGGGCTGCTGGTGGGCTGGGAGCTGCTGGCCGCCGATCTCAGCCTGGCCGTGGCCATGCTCTGCCTGACGGCCGCATTCCTGCTGGCCCACGGGGCCAGCGTGCCGTTCCTGCTGCTGTACGGGCCGCTGCACATGGGGCTGCTGGTCCCGGTGCGGGTCTGGGCCCTGCTCACCCTGGCCGACCCCTGCTGGGAGACCCGCTAGACGAGCCGTTGTCAGCGGGTGCGGGCCAGCAGCCGGCGGGCGTTGCGCTCCCCGACCTCGTTGCCCTTCTCCTGATACAGGGCGATGGCCCGGCCCAGCTCGTGCTCGGCCTCGCGGCCCCGGCCGCCGAGCAGCAGCACCTCGGCCAGGTCGAGGTGGGCCTCGGCCCGCGAGTCGAGCTGGTCGGTCTTGCCGACCAGATACACGGCCTCCCTGGCCAGCCGCTCGGCCTCGCCCGGGTCGCCCCGGCGGGCCACGGCCATGGCCCGGATGGAGCGCCACTTGACCTGGGCGTCTGCCTGGTCGGCGGCGGCCAGCCGCTCGCAGGTGCGGGTGATCTCCTCGGCGTCGTCGTTGCGGCCCCGCAGCAGCACGACCCGGGCCAGCAGGGTGGCCACGTTCACCCTCGGCCCGGTGCCGCCCATCTCCTCCAGCTGACGGTAGCCGTTGCGCAGGACCTCCTCGGCGGCGGCCAGGTCGCCGGCGAGCATGTCCACCATGGCCCGGGAGATGGAGTCCACCGCCTTTGGGAGCAGAGAGCCCTCCTCCCTGGTGATGGCGGTGGCGGCGTCCACGAACCGCCTGGCCTCCTCCAGGTCGCCGCGGTGGGCGGCCACCCTGGCCAGCACCCGGTAGGCGGTCGCGGCCAGGCTGGAGACGCCGCTGCGCTCGGCCTCGGCCAGGGCCTCCCGGCTGCGCCGCTCCACCGTCTCCAGCGGCAGCGGCCCCCAGTACAGGGTCAGGCAGTGCATGCCGATGGCGTTGGCCTCCCAGCCGGCGTCCCTGGCCTCCCGAGCAAGGGCCCTGGCCCGCTCGGCCGCGGCCTCGGCCTGGGTGAGCCGCCCCCTGGTCCAGTCCAGGTAGGCGAGCAGGTGCCAGGCCTTGGCCAGGCCCAGCCGGTCGCCGAGGCGGTCGAAGGCGGCGATGGCCAGCTCGACCTCGTCTCGGCCCTCGCGGAGGAACTGCCGCGGGTCGTGGACGGCGGTGATGCCGAGCCGGCCGATGGTGGCGTGCAGGGCCAGGCCCTCGTTGCCGACGGCCGTCGCCGACCGGGCCAGCTCCTGGTAGGCCATGGTGGCCTCGGTGAGCTTGCCGGCGGCCTGCTGGGCCTCGGCCAGCGGCGGAAGGGCGGCCAGCCGCAGCGGGTGCTCGGCCGGCAGCAGGCGGCCCGCCCGGCCCAGCCAGGCCTGGACCAGCCGGGTGTCGCCGCGGACGGCGGCCCGCTGCCCGGCGGCGGCGTAGCGCTCGCCGGCCCGCCTGGCCAGCTCCTCGGCCTTGGCGCCGCCCGGCTCCAGCCGGCTGGTGTACCGGTAGGCCTCGAAGAAGTGGTGCCCGACGATCTCGTCGAACTGGCTGCGCCGGTCCTCGGTCTCCCGCTCCAGCCAGTCGGCGTACCGCTCGTGCAGCTCGGCCCGGCGGTCGTCGGGCAGCCGCTCGTAGGCCACGGTCTTGATGGTGGCGTGCCGGAACCGGTAGCCGGGGCCGCTGTTGGGGGGCAGCGGCGCCGACGTGGGGCCGTGGTCGGGCCGGACCAGGTCCAGGCGGACCAGCTCCTGGAGGCCGGCGGCCAGGTCGGACGGGGCGGTGTCGGGGTGGAGGGCCTCGACGTCGCCGACGTGGAACTGCTGGCCGACCACGGCCGCTGGCTCGATCACCGCCCGGCCGCGGGGGCCGAGCCGCTCCAGGCGGGCCAGCAGCAGGGCGTGGATGGAGGTCGGCACCGTCCGGGGACGCCGCTCGCCCGCCTCCTCGGACTCGGCGGCCAGCGTCCAGCGGCTGTCGGCGGCCCGCAGCCGCCCCTCGTCCCTGAGGTTGTTGACCAGCTCCTCGACCAGCAGTGGGAAGCCCTGGGCCCACTCGCTGACGTGAGCCTGGACGGCCTGGTCGACCCGGCCGCCGAGCAGGTGGACGACCAGCTGCTCGCCCTCGCGCTCGGGCAGGGGCGACGGCTGGAACGACAGCGCGTTGGCCTTGCCGCCCGGCCAGTGGCCGCGGCGGGCGAAGAGCTCGTCCGGGCGGGCCATGCAGAGCAGGACCAGCGGGGCGTCGGCGTACTCGGCGACGTGCTCGACGGCGTCGAGCAGGATGGGGTCGGCCCACTGGAGGTCGTCGATGACCAGCACCAGCGGCCGGCGGCGGGCCAGGGTCTCCAGCAGCCGCTGCAGCGCCCAGAAGGTGTCCTCGGGCAGGCCGGTGTCCTGGCCGAAGCCGAGCAGCTGGGCGATCCGCTCGGTGACCAGGGTGCCCCGCTCCTCGCCGCCGAGCAGCTCGGCCAGGCGGCTCCGTGCCTGCTCGGGGCCGTCGTCAGGGGCGATCCCGGCCGCCTGGCGAACCACCTCGACCATCGGCCACAGGGTGACGCTGTCGCCGAAGGCCGGGCAGTGGCCGCGTAGGACGGTCGCCCGGGTGCCGAGGCCGGCGGCGAACTCGTCGACCAGTCGCGACTTCCCGACCCCGGCCGAGCCGAGCACGCTCACCAGGTGGCAGGTCCGCTCGGCCGCGGCCCGCTCGAACAGCCGCAGCAGCAGCTCCTGCTCGCGGCCCCGCCCGACCATGGGGGCGGCCGACCGCCGGGCCCGGCCCGGGCGGTCGGGCAGGACCTCCAGCAGGCGCCAGACGTTCTGGGGCTCGGCGGCGCCCTTGACCGTGAGGGGCCCGGCCGGCTCGGCCTTGAGCGCGTCGGCCACCAGCCGGTACGTCTCCTCGCCCATCAGGATCTCGCCCGCCCCGGCCGCCTCCTCGAACCGCTTGGCCAGGTTGACGGGGGTGCCGGTGAGCTCCTCCTCGAGGGTGCCGGCGTCGCGGACCAGCACGTTGCCGGTGTTGATGCCGAGGCGGACGTGGAACTCGAGGCCGCGCTGCTGGCGCACCTCCCTGGAGAGCTCGTCGAGGGCGACCCGGAGCTCGCCGGCGGCCCGCACGGCCCGCAGGGCGTCGTCCTCGTGCAGCTCGGGAACGCCGAAGGCGGCCATGAAGCCGTCGCCGTGGCGCTTGCCGACGCTGGCCCCGCCGCGGTCGGCCAGGGCCCGGCGGACGGCCTGGCCGTAGCGGTCCAGGAGCCGCTGCATGGGCATGGGATCGAGCTGGCGTTCCAGGTCGGTCGACTTGACCACGTCGCAGAAGACCACGGTGACGATCCGGAACTCCTGGGTGGAGGGCCGGGCACCGACCGCCCGGCCGCACTCGGGGCAGAACCTGGCCCGCTCGACCAGGGCGTTGCCGCAGTTCGGGCACGTTGCCATGGCCAGGAGTATATGGACGATCGAGCAGGGAAACCGTCCTGTTGGTGACAGTTCCAGCAAGCGGGGAGATCGCGGCGAAACCGGGTACTCCAAAGGCCGCCGGGTGGCTACGCTGTCGTCTGTCGGAGACCGAGCGGGGAGCGGAGCGGTGGCGCCGGAGCGCAAGCGGAGTGCGCGGGACTACGAGCAGGCGCTGAAGCGCCAGGAGCTGGCGGCCGGGCGGGCGCTGGTCCAGGCCCTGCCGGCCGACGGCCCGCCGGGCCCCCGCGAGCTGGCCGCGGCCCGGCGCGTGCTCACCCAGGCCCTGTTCGAGCTGCGTCGCCTCGGCCGCGACCTCGACCAGCAGATCGAGACGCTACGGTCCAGGCAGGGCCCGTCCCGGCCCGCCCAGGCCCGGGGTGCCGGGTCGGGCGAGCTGGACCGGTTCGAGGCCGTCCGCGACGCCGTCGAGGAGGTCGCCGAACGCTGGGAGGGCCGCCGCGACCAGCTCAGCGCCGAGCTCGACCGCCGCCAGCCGCGGGAGGGGCGGGGCCGCGGGGGCCAGGGCCGGCGCCCGGGAGCGCCGGGTGGCCGTGGGACCCAGCCGACCGGGCAGCCAAGACGGGGCGCGCCGCCCCGTCAGGCCCGGCGGGCCGGCGACGACGGGGAGGTCAGGAACCGTGGTGCCGCTGCTCCCGCTCGGCGAGAACGACCTCGATCCCCCCGGTCACGTCGTTCACCAGGTTGAACAGCAGGGTCAGGAGCACGGTGACGATGCTCCACACGACCACGCCGAGCAGCCCGATGAAGGTGTACCAGCGGAACACCGTGCCGGCGGGGAAGGTGACCTCGAAGTTGAAGATGCCCGCGAACTCGGTCAGTGAGGTGAACACGCCCATGTTGACCAGCACGAACCAGATGACCGCGAACACCAGCAGGCTGACCAGCATCAGGCAGAAGTAGAAGACCACCGAGAACTTCAGCACCGACCAGGGATCGAGCCGGCGCAGCACCAGCCGGGCCCGGCGGTCGACCGCTGGTGACATGGCGGAGGCCGCCGGACGGGGCATGGGCCGCGTCGTCACCTGCGGGTACTGGCTGGACATTGGCTACTCCTCGTCCTTGACGACCGGGGCCACGGCGGCGACCCGACCGCTGGTTCTCGCCAGTCGCATGATGCGCACACCTTGGGTGGCCCTGCCAGCGCGGCGGACCTCGTTGACCCGTGTCCGGATGATCTGCCCGGTATCGGTGATGAGGAAGATGTCGTCCTCGTCCTGCACGACCAGAGCCCCGGCGAGGAAGCCGCGGGCCTCGGTCAACTCGGCGGTCTTGACGCCCTGGATGCCCCGGCCCTTGCGCTGGTACTGCTCGAGCGGGGTGCGCTTGCCGTAGCCGGCGTCGGTGATCACCAGCAGGTCGGCGTCCGAGCGAACCACCTCCATGGCCAGCACCTGGTCGTCGCGTCGCAGCCGCATCGCGGTCACGCCGCTCGTCTGCCTACCCATCGGCCGCACGTGCGACTCGCCGAAGCGTACGGCCATGCCCTTCCGGGAGACGAACAGCAGGTCGTCGTCGCCCGAGGTGAGCTTGACCCCGATGAGCTCATCGTCGCCTCGCAGGTTGATCGCGATCAGGCCCACTCTCGGTGAGTCGTACTCGCTGAGCGCGGTCTTCTTGACCATGCCGTGCTTGGTGCCCAGGACGAGGAACTTACCATCGTCGTAGTCGTCCAGGTCGAGCACTGCGGCGATCTTCTCATCCGGCTGGAATGTCGCCCCTGGCACGTTGGCCACATAGGTGCCGCGGGCGTTCTTGGCCGCCTCCGGCAGCTCGTGGACCTTCACCCGGTAGACCCGGCCCTTGTTGGTGAAGAACAGCACCCAGTGGTGGGTGTTGGTGATGGCCAGGAACTGGACGATGTCGTCCTCTTTGAGGTTGGCCCCGCGGACCCCGCGGCCGCCCCGGTTCTGGGCCCGGTAGTCGCCGAGGGCGACCCGCTTCACGTAGCCGGTCCGGGTCACGGTGACGACCACCGGCTCGGCCGCGATCAGGTCCTCGATCGACAGCTCGCCCTCGTCGGGGCGGATCTCGGTCCTCCGTGGGTCGGCGAAGCGGCGCTTGACCTCGAGCAGCTCGTCCTTGACGATCCCGCGCACCTTGGAGGGGTCGTCGAGGATGGCCTGGAGCTCGGCGATCCGGGCCTGGAGCTCGGCGTACTCCTCCTGGAGCCTGCGGCGCTCCAGGGCGGCTAGGCGGCGCAGCTGCATGTCGAGGATGGCGGTGGCCTGGACCTCGGTCAGCGAGTACCGCTCCATCAGCTGGGTGCGGGCCACGTCGGCCGACTCGGCGTTGCGGATGAGGTTGATGACCTCGTCCAGGTGGTCGAGGGCGATCAGCAGGCCCTCGAGGATGTGGGCCCGCTCCCTGGCCTTGCGCAGCTCGTAGCGGGTCCGGCGGACGACCACGGTGACCTGGTGGGCGATGTAGTGCGACAGCATGTCGGCCAGGTTGAGCACCCGGGGCACGCCGTCGACCAGGGCCAGCATGATCACCCCGAAGCTGTCCTGGAGCTGGGTGTGCTTGTAGAGCTGGTTGAGCACGACCTGGGGGACGGCGTCGCGGCGGCACTCGATGACCAGGCGGGTGCCCTCCTTGTTGGACTCGTTGGCGATGTCGACGATGCCGTTCAGCCGACCCTCTCGGACCAGGTCGCGGATCCGGACCAGCAGGCGGTCGCCGGAGACCTGGTAGGGCAGCTCGGTGACGACGATGCGCTGGCCGCCGCGGTTGTTCTCCTCGATGCGGACCTTGGAGCGGACCCGGATCGAGCCGCGGCCGGTCAGGAAGGCGTCGCGGATCCCGGCGGTGCCCATGATCTGGGCCCCGGTCGGGAAGTCGGGGCCCTTGACCCAGCGCAGCAGCTCCTCGCTGGTCAGCTCCGGGTTCTCGAGCAGGGCCACGGTGGCGTCGATGACCTCGCCCAGGTTGTGGGGCGGGATCTTGGTCGCCATGCCCACGGCGATGCCCTCGGACCCGTTGGCCAGCAGGTTGGGGAAGCGGGCCGGGAGCACGACCGGCTCCTGGCTCTCGTTGTCGTAGTTGGGCGCGAAGTCGACGGTCTCCTTGTCGATGTCGCGCAGCAGCTCCATGGCCAGCGCGTTCAGCCGGGCCTCGGTGTAGCGCATGGCCGCCGGCTCGTCCCCGTCGGCGGTGCCGAAGTTGCCCTGGCCGTCGATCAGCGGGTAGCGGGAGGCGAAGTCCTGCCCCAGCCGCACCATGGCGTCGTACACGGCGGTGTCGCTGTGGGGGTGGTACTTGCCCAGCACCGAGCCGACGATGTAGGCGGACTTGCGGCGGCCGTTGGGGGGCCGCACGCCCTCCTCGTTGGCGCCCCAGAGGATGCGCCGGTGCACCGGCTTGAGGCCGTCGCGCACGTCCGGCAGCGCCCGGGCCACGATCACGCTCATGGCGTAGTCGAGGAAGGAGCGCTGCATCTCCTCCTCGATCTCGATCGGCTCGATCCGGCGGGCGTCAGGCACGGTGGTCAATCCCTTCTTCGGTGAAGCGTGGTGCAGGCATCAGATGTCGAGGAACCGCACATCCTTGGCGTTGCGCTGGATGAAGTTGCGGCGGTACTCGACGTTCTCGCCCATCAGGATGGTGAAGATCTCATCCGCGATGGCGGCGTCCTCGAGGCCGACCTGGAGCAGGGTGCGGCGCTCGGGGTCCATGGTGGTCTCCCACAGCTCGTCGGCGTTCATCTCGCCAAGACCCTTGTACCGCTGCGGCTTCACGTTCCTGCTCTTGGCCGGGTTGCGCCTGAACCACTGCTCGCGCTCGGCCTCGGTGTAGGCGTAGAAGACGTCGTTGTCGCCGCGGCCGTACTTGATCTTGTACAGCGGGGGCTGGGCGATGTAGACGAACCCGGACTCGACCAGCCCCCGCAGGAACCGGAACAGGAACGTGAGCAGCAGGGTCCGGATGTGGGAGCCGTCCACGTCGGCGTCGGCCATGAGCACGATCTTGTTGTACCGGGCCTTGGTGAGGTCGAAGTCCTCGCCGATGCCGGTGCCCATGGCCGTGATGATGGACTGGATCTCGACGTTCTTGAGCGCCTGGTCCAGCCGGGCCTTCTCGACGTTCAGGATCTTGCCCCGGATGGGCAGGATGGCCTGGAAGGTGCGGTTGCGGGCCTCCTTGGCCGAGCCGCCGGCCGAGTTCCCCTCGACGATGAACAGCTCCGCCTGGCGCGGGTCGCGCGAGGAGCAGTCGGCCAGCTTGCCCGGGAGGGACGAGGACTCCAGCAGCGACTTGCGCCGGGTCAGCTCGCGGGCGTTGCGGGCCGCCATGCGGGCCCGGGCCGCCTGGATGCACTTGACCACGACGGCCTTGGCCTGGGGGGCGTGCTCCTCGAACCACTCGTCGAGGGCCCGGTTGGTGGTCTGCTGGACGAAGCCCTTGACGTCGGTGTTGCCGAGCTTGGTCTTGGTCTGGCCCTCGAACTGGGGCTCGCGCAGCTTCACCGAGACGATCGCGGTCAGGCCCTCGCGGACGTCGTCCCCGCTCAGGTTGGGGTCCTTCTCCTTGAGCAGGCCGCTGGCCCGCGCGTAGCGGTTGATCGTCGAGGTCAGCGCGGCCCGGAAGCCCTCCTCGTGGGTCCCGCCCTCGTGGGTGTTGATGGTGTTGGCGAAGGTCGAGACGGCGTCGTTGTAGCTCGAGTTCCACTGCATGGCGACCTCCGCGTAGTGGGAGTTCGCCTGGCCCTCGAAGTAGATGATCTGGGGGTGGACCGGCTCCTTGCTGGCGTTGATGTGGGCCACGAAGTCGCGGATCCCGCCGGCGTACTGGTAGACCTCGGACTTGCCCTCGCCCCGCTCGTCGGTGAGGGTGATGCGCAGGCCGGCGTTGAGGAACGCCATCTCGCGCATCCGGTTGGCGAGGGTCTCGAACCGGAACTCGGTCTCCTCGAAGATGTCCGGGTCCGGCCAGAAGGACACCGTGGAGCCGTGGCCTCGGGCCTTGCCGACCCGCTCCAGCGGGGCCGTCGGCAGCCCTCGCTCGTAGGACTGGCGGTAGCGCCCGCCGTCGCGGACCACCTCGACCTCGAGCCGCTTGGAGAGGGCGTTGACCACCGACACCCCGACGCCGTGCAGGCCGCCGGAGACCGCGTAGGAGTCGCCGCCGAACTTGCCCCCGGCGTGCAGCTGGGTCATGACCACCTCGAGGGCGGACCGATGCTCCACCGGGTGCTCGTCGACCGGGATGCCCCGGCCGTCGTCGACCACCCTGACCCCGCCGTCGGCGGTCAGGGTGATGTCGATCCTGGTGCAGTAGCCGGCGAGGGCCTCATCGACGGCGTTGTCGACCACTTCGTAGACGAGATGGTGCAGGCCTCGCAGCCCGGTCGACCCGATGTACATCCCGGGTCGCTTGCGGACGGCCTCCAGGCCCTCCAGGACGGTGATCGATTCGGCGGTGTAACTCGTGACCATTGAACTCCTCAGTCAGCCCCGAAACAGGCACGGCGCGGGAAGGCACGCCGTCCGTGCGGAACCAGACGGTGCGCTGTCGCAGTGCGCGGAGAGGGGGAAGATCCCCGACAAGTATAGCACAAATTCGCCCCTCCCATGCCTCGTTCGCGCAGGTCAGAGGGTATACCAGGGCCGTGACAAGGGGGCTTGCGGGTCAGTGCGGGGTGGTCGGTACGGCTTGGTGGTGAGGGGGTGGGTGGGGAAACCCGCCACCACTTGCCGCCCCGGTCGGCTACCCTCCCGACCGGGGGCTCCCGCCACCGGCGGGGTCTGATGTCCACGGGCGGGGTTCTGAACGCCTCCGGTAGCTGCGGGGCAGCCGGTGGCGACGTGGGCGGGTCCTCGTGGCCCCTGGCAGGTTCTGGCCGCTGGCGGGGTTCTGGAGGCCGCCGGCGGTGGCCTCAGCGGCGTGGGCGTCCTTCGGTGGTTCGGACCTGGATCCGGCGGACGAGGCCGGGGCCGCATTCGGCGCCGAGGCGGTCGAGCAGCTTGCCCTGGAGGTAGGTGAGCTGGGTCGCCCAGGCGGCCGAGTCGGCGACGACCTGGAGGGTGCCGTCCTCCTCCAGGCGGCTCGGCTGGCAGTGGGCGGCCACGGCGTCACCGACGACCTCGGGCCACCGTGCGACCACCCGGGCCGCGGCCAGCCGTCCGTCCCACCCGCGGGCCCGCAGGACATCGGCCAGCTCCGCCCCGATGCGTCGAGGTTCCCGGCTCCGCCGCGTCATGCCCTCATACCTCACGCCCCCGCGTCTCGCGTATCTCGCCTTACGCTTCCGGCCCCATCCTCAGCCCGCGCCTCACGCCCTGCGCGTCAGGCGCTCGGCGTCATCCCTGCCCCCACGCCTCAACGCGCCCCGCTCTCGCCTCGGCGGCATGCCCGACCCGGGTGTCCCGCCCCGCCGCCCGGTCTGGGTGGTTGGGGTCATGCACCCTCGATGAGCTGCACTGATCCTGGTTCCACGTGAAACACGGTGGCGTTGAGGGCAGCCGGCAGCTCCTCGGCGACCGCCGCGGTGACGATCGTCTTCTCCGCCGCCAGGGCCGCCTCGGCGACCCGGTCCCGTCGCTGGCGGTCGAGCTCGGCGAACACGTCGTCCATGAGCAGGATCGGCTCCTCCCCCTCCTCGGTGAGCAGGCCGTGGGAGCCCAGCCGGAGGGCCAGGGCCAGCGACCAGGCCTCGCCGTGGGAGGCGTGGGTGCGCCCGGGCAGCCCACGCACGGCCAGCGACAGATCGTCCCGGTGCGGGCCGGACAGGGTGAGCCCCCGCTCGACCTCGCGGGTGCGGTCGGCGACCAGCCGCTCACGCAGCGCCTGGGCGAGCTTGGCCGGATCGGGGTCGGCCGCGCCCGGCCCCACGACCGACGACACGTAGGCGATATCGACGGCGTCGTCGCGGCCGGCCAGGCGGTGGTAGGCGAGCTCGACCCGGGGGGTGAGCGCCGCCACCAGCCGGAGCCGCTCGGACCAGATCTCGGCCCCGGCCAGCGCCAACTTCTCGTCCCACACCTCGAGGGTGGCCAGGGCGGCCGCGGGCAGCCGCCCGGCCGCGCTCCGTAGGAGGGTGTTGCGCTGGCGGAGCACCCGGTCGTAGTCCTGCCGGCCGCCGTGGTAGCGGGGCAGGCGCTGGGTGGCCAGGGTGTCGAGGAAGCGGCGCCGCTCCTCCGGGTCGCCTCGGACCAGCCCGAGGTCCTCGGGGGCGAACAGCGTCGCCCGGACCACGCCGAGCAGGTCCCGGGCCCGCGGCACCGCCGCCCCGTTGACCCGGCCGCGGACCCCGCTTCCGGGCCGCAGCTCCACGTCGACCAGCAACCGCCGCCCGGCCCGCCGTACGGCCGCCCGGATCACCGCCGCCGTCGCCCCGGCACGGATGAGGCTGGCATCCTGCCCGACCCGGTGGGAGCCGAGCGTGGCCAGGTAGCCGACCGCCTCCAGCAGGTTCGTCTTGCCGACCCCATTGGGCCCGACCAGCACCGACACGCCCGCCGGCAGCTCGACCGCCGCCGCGTCGTGGTTCCGGAAGTCGACGACCTCCAGCCGATCCAACCGCATACCGAGACCTCAAGCCCCCGAACGACACGAACCGGGATGCGTCATCCCGGCAGCCGCACCGGCATCAGCAGGTACATGAACGCGAGCGCGTCGTGGCCGTGGATGAGGGCCGGCTTGAGGCCGTCGCGGACCTCGATGACCACCTCATTGTCGTTCACCGCCGCGACCCCGTCGCTCAGGTAGACGGGGTTGAAGGCGATGGTGAGGCCCTCGCCCTCGTACTTGGCGTCCACCGCGGCGGCGCCACGGCCGACGTCCTGGAGGCTCCCGTCGACCTGGAGGCGCTCGCGGTCGAAGGTCAGCCGCACCGGGTTGTTGTTCTGACCGTAGGGCGTGACCTGCTTCAGCGCATCCAGCAGAATCTGGCGGTCGATGGTGGCCACGCTCTCGTAGCCAGAGGGGATCAGGCTCCGGAACTTGGGGAACTCGCCTTCGACGAGCCGGGAGGTCAGCCGGCGCCCCCCGCCGGCGAAGGTCACCTGGTGCGGCTCGATGCCGATCTCGACCGTGGCCTCGCCGGCCAGCGCCCGGGCCGCCTCGGTGAGCGCACGCGCCGGGACCAGGGCGGTCATCGGCTCGTGCTGCCAGCTCCACTCGAGCGTACGGACGGCCAGGCGGTAGGAGTCGGTCGCGGCCAGGGTCAG
The DNA here is from genome assembly GCA_045807325.1 of Actinomycetes bacterium. GTDB lineage: Bacteria > Actinomycetota > CALGFH01 > CALGFH01 > CALGFH01 > CALGFH01. Next base: position 14,201 of record JBJMHP010000344.1, read on the forward strand.
GCGCTCGGACTCGGCCTCGAACAGCACCGCGGTAAGGACAGGCCGGGCCTCGTCGTGGGAGGCGGCCCGCCCGACCTGGCCGGCCGCGTCGGCCAGGGCCTCGCCGGACAGGGTGCCGACGTGCTCGAGCGAGGGCTGGGTGAGGGTGGGGAAGTCCTCGGCGTCGAGCAGGCGCAGCTCGTGGGTGATCTGGCCGCGCCGGACCTCGACGCCTCCGTCGGCCGCCTCCACCTCGACCAGGCCGGTGGGCAGGTTGCGGGCCACGTCACCGAAGATCCGGCCGGGGATGACGACGCGACCGTCCGCCTCCCCGCGGACCTCGATCACGGCCTCGCCGGTGTGCTCCAGGTCGGTAGAGGCCAGCCGCAGCCGGTTGCCCTCGAGCTCGACCAGGGTGCCGCCCAGCACCGGCAGGGTGGGCCTGGTCGAGACTGTCCGGCTGACCCAGGCCACCGCGTCGGCGAAGTTGTCGCGCTCAGTCGTGAACTTCAAGGCAGTCGACCTCCCGAGCTTTCCCCAGGGCCTTGGTGTTGTTTGGTTGAAGAACTAGAGAATCTTGGAACAGCAGTAGTGGCTGTGGGCATGTGGACGGACCATCGATCCTCCAGCGTGCGCCGGCTGCCATCGTCCCAGATGGGGTGGGGATACCGTCGCCTGGCCGTCCCCAGGCGGCCGGCCGTTCCCAGGCCGCCGCCGTCCGTCCCCCGCCTGTCGACAGGTCGTCCCCAGGTCGTCCCCAGGCCATCGGCGCTCACGACCCCTGCTGCTGGGCGCGGACCCTGACCCGGTTGGTCAGCTCCTGGACCTGGTTGTAGATGCTGCGCCGCTCCCGCATGAGCCCGCGGATCTTCTGGGTGGCATGCATGACCGTGGTGTGGTCACGGCCCCCGAACGCCTGCCCGATCTTGGGCAGCGACAGGTCGGTCAGCTCACGGGTCAGGTACATGGCCATCTGCCTGGCCGTGACCAGCAGCCTGGAGCGGTTGGAGCCGGTCAGGTCCTCGATGGTCAGGCCGAAGTAGCTGGCCGTCTCGGCCATGATGATCGGCACCGAGACCTCGTGCCGGCCCTCGTCGGGGAACAGGTCCTTGAGGACGATCTCGGCCAGGGCCAGGTCGACCGGGCTGCCAGTGAGCGACGAGAAGGCCGTCACCCGGATAAGCGCCCCCTCCAGCTCGCGGATGTTGGACTGGACCTTGGAGGCGATGAAGGAGAGCACGTCGTCGGGCACGCTCAGGCCGTCGGCGACCGACTTCTTGCGCAGGATGGCGATGCGGGTCTCGAGGTCGGGCGGCTGGATGTCAGTGATCAGCCCCCATTCGAACCGGCTGCGCAGGCGGTCCTCCAGCGTCGCAATCTGCTTGGGCGGGCGGTCCGAGGAGATCACGATCTGCTTGTCGGCGTTGTGGAGCGCGTTGAAGGTGTGGAAGAACTCCTCCTGGGTGCGCTCCTTGCCCTCCAGGAACTGGATGTCGTCGATCAGCAGCACATCGTTGTCCCGGTAGCGGCGTTGGAAGGCCCCGGTCCGGTCGTCGCGGATGCCGTTGATGAACTCGTTGGTGAACTGCTCACTGGACACGTACCGGATCCGGGCCTGGGGATAGAGGTTGCCCGTGTAGTGCCCGATCGCGTGCAGCAGGTGGGTCTTGCCGAGGCCGGCCCCGCCGTAGATGAACAGCGGGTTGTAGGACTTGGCCGGGGCCTCGGCCACGGCCACGGCGGCCGCGTGGGCGAACCGGTTCGAGGAGCCGATGACGAACCGCTCGAAGGTGTACTTGGGGGTCAGCAGGGGCCGGTCGGCGGCCGGCAGCGGCACGACCGGCGGCCGGACCTGCTCCTCGTCGCCGGTGTCCTCAAGGGGCCCCACGGTGACGCGGATGTGCAGCGGCCTGCCCACGACCCGGGCCAGGGCGCTGGTCACCGTCGGCGCGTAGCGCTGCTCGATCCATTCCTTGACGAACTCGTCCGGCACGGCCAGGACCAGCGTGTCGCCGGCGAGCGCGACCGGGCGGACCTGGGCCAGCCAGGCCTTGTGGGTCGACCCAGCGCCATCGAGCGACTCGAGGCACGCATTCCAGATCGCCGCCGCGTCGTCATGGAGCCCTTCGACCACAGCCGCCTCATCCCTTTCCGGCACTCAAGTCCCCGGATGTCCACAGTGTGCGCTGAGCGTGCGACACACTCTGCGACCCGGAGGCCCGTCGCAACCTACATATCCACACCCCCATCCACAGGTGTGGAGAACCCGACCCCTGCGGACGCGGTGGCCCCAACGGGCCGGTACCGGGAGAGACGGCAGACCCTCGACGCAGAGGGCAGATGGCCGTGACGGGGAAGCCGGGCCAGACGTGTGGGCCGCCGACTGAAGGCGGGGCGGAGAATAGCATCGGCGGATGCGGCTCTCAAGGGCTCGTTTCAGGACTCAGCAGGCATGACGAGCCGCGTTGACGACGTTCACGGGAGGCCCGTACCATCTGTCTTTCGGCGCGTTCTCCGCGCCCTGTCTCTGCCTGCCCTCCGCCTCGACCGGGTTAGGAGCCGTCGTCGTGAAGCGTACATTTCAACCGAACAACCGTAAGCGCGCCAAGACGCATGGCTTCCGGATCCGCATGCGCACGCGCGCCGGCCGGTCGATCATCGCCTGCCGGCGGGCCAAGGGCCGTATCCGGCTGGGAGCCTGAGGAGCGGCAGTGATTGGCCTCGCCGCATCGGGAGTCGGGGGCCTTGGCCGGTGTGCCCGGCTGGAAGACGAGGGTGCGCCATGGCGACGGTGAACCGGCTGAGCTCGCCGGCGGCGTTCCGGTCGGTCTTCTCGACCGGCCGCTCCTATGCACAGGGTGCCGTCGTGCTGTACGTGGCCAAGCGGTCGACGGGGAGCGGACCGGCGAGGGCCGGTCTGGTGGTGAGCCGCAAGGTCGGCGGCGCCGTCGCCCGCAACCGGGCCAAGCGGCTGCTCCGCGAGGCGCTGCGGCTGGAGGGCAAGGACCTGCCGGAGGGCCTCGACCTGGTCGTCGTGGCCCGACCCAGCGTCGCCGGTGCCTCCTACCGTGAGATCGCCGGTGACATCCGTGAGCTGCTGAACGCGGCCGGCCTGCACGGAGGGGACGCCGCTTGAGCGACCCGCAGGCCACGGCGGCGGCTCCCGGCAGGGCGGCCGCCGCGCTGATGGCCCTCATCGGGGCCTACCAGCGCTGGATCAGCCCCTTCCTCGGGAACCGCTGCCGGTTCCATCCGTCATGCTCTGCCTATGCCAAGACGGCGATCGAGACCCACGGGGCCCTTCGGGGCACCTGGCTCGCGCTGCGTCGTCTCGTGAAGTGCCAGCCGTTCCATCCGGGGGGCTTCGACTACGTCCCGCCCGCAACCGGTCGCGTGAAGCGCGGCCGCAAGGGGTACGGTGAGATGGTGAGCGCCGGCCAGATCGGGCCGCCCAAGAGAGGCTCCTCGTGATCGAACTCTTCAACAGCTTCCGCGATGCGCTGTACCACGTCCTGACGTTCTTCCAGGACCTCACCGCGCCACTCCTGGGCAGCCAGAGCTACTGGTTCTCGATCGTCCTGCTGACCATTGCGGTCCGAATCCTGCTCATCCCGCTCACCGTCAAGCAGGTCAAGTCGACGCGGGTCATGCAGGAGCTCGCCCCTGAGATCAAGAGGCTTCAGGCCAAGCACAAGAACGACAAGACCAAGCTGAACGAAGAGATGATGGCGCTCTACAAGGAGCGCGGCTTCAACCCGATGGCCGGTTGTTGGCCCCTCCTTGCCCAGATGCCGTTCTTCTTCGCCCTCTACCAGGTCATCTACCGGCCCGTGATCGCCGGCCAACCCAACATCCTTTGGGGCAAGACCTTCTTCGGCATTCCCCTGGAGCAGCACTGGCTGGCCCTGGCGGGCTGGGACAAGATCTTCTCGGCCGCCGGCATCACCATCCTGATCCTGACCACCGTCATGGCGCTGACCACCTACATCTCCCAGCGCCAGCTGATGAGCAAGCAGGCCGCGCAGGTGAACCCGCAGCAGCAGACGATCATGAAGATCATGCCGCTGATGTTCTTCGTGTTCGCGGTCAACGTGCCCCTGGCCGTCATCATCTACTGGGTCACCACCAACTTCTGGAGCGTCGGCCAGCAGTACATGCTCCTGAGGACCCACCCGCTGCCGGCCACTACGGAGGCGCAGGCCGCACCGGCAGGGGCTGCGGCCGCGGTCGACAACGGCGGGGGCCGCAAGGGCCTCGGGCCCCTGAGCATGTTCCGAGGGTTGTCGCAGCCGAGAGCGACCGAGGAGCGGTCCCCGGCCACGACCACGAACAAGAACGGCGACCGGAACAACGCCAAGGCCCGGGCCGGGGACGCCAAGGACGGCAAGGCAGCGCCCAGGAAGCAGGGTGGCCAAGCGGCCAAGGGAGCCGCACAGTCGAGGCCCGGGCCGGGGCAGCGTGGGCGGCAGGGCACCAGTGGCAACCGGAGGTCGGGCAGCCGCTCGTCCGGAAAGGGCAAATCGAGTGGCCCACGCCGAGGCAAGCGCTAGGACGGTCGACGCGGCGGTCACCGCCGCGGCCGCCCAGCTCGGTCTCCGTCCCGACCAGGTCGACGTCG
>JBJMHP010000345.1:0-8975 GCA_045807325.1 Actinomycetes bacterium
ACACTACAACCTCCGCCGGATGCACGGGCATCAGCTTCCGGGCGATCTTGTTGGGTGTCTCGGTACCGCGCTGCGTCCACCTCCAACTGGGCCGTTGTCGCTGCTCCTCCCGTCGGCTTGCGGTCCTGCCAGGGCGGTCGAGGGCAAGAGCTCGCCGGGCTGCGCCGACCTCCGGGGTAGATCCAGAAGCGGGAGCCGCGCACCGTCGCGGAGTTCGCGCGCGAGAACACGGCCAGCTTCGACAGGCACGGCAGCGAGGACCGGTCCAAGGGGACCGGCAGCTGACCGCTGCAACTTGTGCGGAAGACAAGTGGGTTGGTGGGCGATCGCAGTATGGGCTCGCGGTTGCGGAGGCAAATGCCCTACGACCCGATCGGGCTACACCCGCCGCCCGGTGCGTCTGGGCTGGTGCTGTCCGGGGGTTGCTGAGCGGCTTGGACGGCGGCCCGGACCGTCGGGTAGACGCCCTCGGGTGTCGTGTCGGTTGCCACCTGGCGGACCACGTCGCGGACCTGGCCGATCTGGCGGGTGACCAGCAGCCGGACGCCCTCGCGCTCCAGGCTCTGGGTGAGCTCGGCGAGCATATGGACGGCGGTGACGTCGATGGCGGGGACGGTCTCGGCATCCAGCACGACCACCCTGGTGCCCTTGGTGGCGGCGTGGGCTCGGATGCTTTGCCTGACCGCGTCGGCGTTGGCGAAGAACAGGCCGCTCTCCACCCGCAGGATCACGATGCCGGGCAGCTGCTGGTTGTCGGGATGGCGCTCCAGGTCGCCGTACTGCCCGGCCGTTCCGGGGACCTTGCCGAGCACGGCGATGTGAGGGTGGGAGGCGCGGTAGATCAGCAGCAGCAGCGAGATGGCGATGCCGATGAACAGCCCGGGCAGGCTGTCGAACACCAGCACCCCAGCCAGGGCGGCCACCGCGGCGATGAAGTCGGGCCGGGCGGCCACGCCGTAGTAGCGGCCGAGCCGGCGGGTGTAGACCCGGTACAGGGCGGCCAGGGCTGGGAGGTCGACCAGCTCGATCACCGCGGCGATCACCACCGCCGCCAACGTCGCCTGGGGCAGGCTCTGGAACAGCGGGGTCAGCGTCAACAGGGTGACGATGGTCAGGGCGGCCACGACCAGCCCCGACAGCTGCGTCCTGGCGCCGGCGGCGCCGTTGACGGCGGTCTTGGACAGGCTCCCGCTGACCACCATGCCGCTGGACAGGCCGGCGCCGAGGTTGGCCGCGCCCACGCCCAGCAGCTCGCGGTTGGGGTCGACCGCATAGTGCTGGCGGGCCGCATAGGTCTTGGCGGCGCCAAGGCCCTCCGCGAAGCCGACCAGCAAGATCCCGACCGCCACCGGAGCGAACTTGAGGTAGTCGACGGCGGCCACGCCAGGCAACCCGAGGGCGGGCAGGCCAGGTTGGATCTTGCCGACGATGGCCGCGCCGTGCCGGTCCAGGTCGAACAGCTGGACGACGACAATCCCGAACACGACCGCGGCAAGCGACCCGGGAACCACCGGAGCGACCCGCCGCAGCCCCAGGATCAGCGCCAGCGACCCCAGCCCGACCAGCAGCGTCAGCCCGCTGGTCTGGCCGAGCTGGCCGGCCAGATGCCACAGCTGCTCGAAGAAGTTGCCCTCGCCCTTGGGGACCCCGAACAGCTTGGGCAGCTGCCCGACGATGATCGTGAGGGCCAGGCCGACGATGAAGCCCTTGAGCACCGGCTCGGAGATGAAGTTGGCCACAAAGCCCAGCCGGGCCAGCCCCGCGACGACCCCGATGACGCCGGTGGTGATCGCCAGCGTGACGGTCAGGGCGGCGAACCGGCCGCTGCCCCGGGTCGCCAGCTCGGCGACGGCGGCCGCCGACAGGGCCGCGGTGGCCGACATCGGCCCGACGATCAGGTGGCGGGAACTGCCGAAGGCCGCATACAGCAGCAGCGCGGCCGGCGCCGCGTACAGCCCGACCACCGGCGAGACCCGGGCGATCGAGGCGTAGGCCATGGCCTGGGGCACCAGCATTGCCCACACCGTCAGCCCGGCCACGACGTCGCCCCGCAGCCAGCCTCGCTGGTAGCCGGCTAGCGACGGGAACAACCGCAGGCCCACAATCCCTCCTCTGTCAGGGCGTCAGCCTGGACGCCGGATCGGGCGCCGGCCCGTCAGCAGCGCCGAGCGGCTGGGGCTCACGGGGCCTCTGCTCAGCGCTCACCGTTCCCCTCGGCGTGACGCTGGCTGTCCGCCTGCGCTCACGATGCGGGAGAACCATGCGAGTCGTCCTCATCCTGGTCGGGTGATTACAGGTCCTGGGCACGCGCCAGTTCGCCCTGCCATGACGCCGTTGGTCATGACCGCACTCAATGGACTGGCCCGCTGATGTGAGCAGCCAGAACCGGCCGGGCTGGCACCTGCTGGACGGGCGCGCTTCGACTTTAGGCTGGTGGCCCCGGTCTACGATTCGCTGCGCACCACCGACAAAGCGCCGGTGCGAAGGATCCGCAAGATGCTGCCCAACAGCCTGTTGGTCGCCCTCGACCTGGGCTGTGGGACTGGACGGTACTCGCGGCTGCTCCACGCCGAAGCCGCCCAAGTGCTCGGGGCGGGCGGCTGTTCGTCTACACGCGGACGCCGGAGCAGAACGCGCGGACGATCTGGGGCCGCTGGTTTCCGGGGTTCACCGAGCGCGAGCAGCGCCTGTACAGCGAGGCGACCCTCACCGACGAACGGCTCAGGGCTCAGGTCGAGGGCCGTCACCACTCGACCTTCTCGCTCTACCGGCCCGACGAGCCGGGCCGTCAAGGGCTCGTGTCGAGGTCGAGAAGACTCCGAGTTGCCGAAGATGGTCCGCTGGGCCAGCCCGGTCCCGCCGACCAGGACCTGGCGGCGGTCTATCCGGCGACGGCCCGCTCGTCCAGGTGGCCCTGGAGCCGGGCGGCCAGGCCGCGGACCGGCTCCTCGAGCTCGGCCAGCCGCTCCAGGCCGGGCTCGCAGCCGAGCCGCACGCAGGCGTCGGCCATCACGCCCAGGCGCTGAATAATCACCTTCCAGGCGGCCTCCCGCCAGGGCAGCAGGAACTGGGACGGGTGGACCATGAAGAACGCCGGGCCGGCCAGCTCCCCAGGGTGGTCGGGGCCGAGCGGCAGCGTGGTCAGCACCGACCCCAGCGGCCGCAGCACCGCCGCCATCAGCCCGATGGCGGCGCCGGCCAACGTGTCCACCTCCCGGTCGGTCTCGCCCTCGTGGACAAACAGCCGGCACAGCAGCTGGAGCAGCGTCTGGTGGGCGGCGTCGAACACGTCGGCCACCTGCGCGGTCAGCGGGTCGCTGATGACCACGGCCAGCGGCTGGTCGGGCGGGCGGCGCACGTAGGCGGGCTGGGCCGGCCGGGCCGGCTCGAAGCTCGGGTCGGCCTCGGTCGCGGCCAGGAACTCCTCCAGGACGGTGGCGAGGCGGCCGAAGTGGGCCTCGCGCCAGTCGCCGTCGGCGCCCTCGCCCTGCTCGACGATGGTCGCGATGGCGGCCTCGGCCGACGCCAGGTCGGTGACCGCGATCAGCTCCGACCAGCCGAGCAGCTCGCGGGTGGCCTGGGCCTCGGGCGGGCCGATGAACACCTCGGCCTCGCCGTACCGCTCGACCAGGCGGGCGAAGCCGTGGCCGATGCTGCGGTACAGGTGCCCGACGGTCGTGTAGTCCTGCGGCCGGGCCATCAGGGTGGCCGGGGTCGCGGTCAGGGGCCGGCACTCGCACACCACCGAGAACAGCTCGGCGTCGGCCACGTCGACCTGGTCGGGGCGCTCCAGGTACAGGAAGTGGCGCAGCGCCTCCTCGCCGAACGGCACCAGCGCCACCTGGACGTCCGGCGGGTACCACTGGCAGCGGATCGGGAAGTTGGGCCGGTGGAAGTGCGGGGTGGCGCCGACCGCGGTCAGCAGGTTGGTCGCCAGGGTCAGGTGGAGCATCTCCTGGACCGCGATCTCGGCCAGGGTGTCGCCCCAGCGGGTGACCAGGGCGAGCTGCTCGGGGTCGAGCCCGTCGCCGGGGGCGCGCTTGAGGGAGTACAGCGCGAACAGGTACTCGCAGAGGATCCCCTGTTCGAGCTCGGCGGCCTGGGTGAGCAGGTAGACGAGCTGCTCGCGGCTGTCGACGGGCAGCGGCGGCAGCGTGGTGGTGGTCGTCGCCCCGGGATAGAGCGGGACCAACCTCCGCGCCGGCGCCGCCGGGTTCCCTCCCTCGGCCGGTGTGGGCACGGGCAACCTCCTTCGCTGGATCCGGCAGCCTTCCAGTAACCCCATGGACTGGCAACCACCCTATCGCCGGGGGTGGACAACGGTCGGCGCCTCGGTCGGGCCGCCGGCGGCGCCTGGCCGCCCGCTAGACTCCCCGGCATGGATGCCCTCGCGGACCCGGTGGAGCGCGTCGCCGACACTGGTTCTCCGGCATGGTCCGGGTCGACCGGGACGGCGAGGTCAGGGCGTACGGCCTCGCCCACCGCGGCGGGGCGTGGCCAACACGGTCGACACCCGGTTCGCGATCGCCAGCGGCACCAGGGGCCTGACCGCGCTCACGGTGGTCGGCCTGATCGAGGACGGCTGCCTGGCCCGGACATGACCGCCCGGATCAAGAGGAGGCGGAGATGGACTCTCAGGCGGCGGCACGCAGATGGGCGGCGACCTGGACGGCCGCCTGGCAGGCCCACGATGTCGAGGCGGTCGTCGCCCTGTACGCCGAGGACTGTGTGCACCGCTCCACCCCGTTCCGCCCACCCCACCGCGGACGCCAAGCCGTTCGCGACTACGTCACCCAGGCCTTCGCGGACGAGCAGCGGATCGACGACGTGCGCTTCGACCCCCCGGTCGTCCAGGGCGACCGGGCCTGTGTGGAGTACTGGGCGAGCTTCCTGGACCAGCACGGCATGGCGATGACGCTAGCCGGCTGTGCCATGGCCCAGTTCGACGCCGACGGTCGGATCACCGAAGCCCGCGATTACTGGCATCTGCAGGAGGGCCACCACCAGCCGCCGCCGGCGTGGGAACGGTGGGGCCGACGCCACGGTGCCGGGATGCCCGATCCGCCACATACTCCGTCGCCCCGGGAGTCCTAGGACTGAAGGAGGCTGCTGCGGAGGAGTTGACCAGCGCCAACGCTGCGATGGGGCCGAGGCAGTAGAGTCTTGCCGGTGAATGACGGTGCGGCCAGCGACTGGAGGCCTGACGGACGCGCAGGACGTGCTCGATGCCGGGCGGGCGCTCTCTGACCGGAGACCTCCACAGAGTCGAAGAAGAAGAAGAAGTGACACGCCGCTCAGGCGTTCCTCAGCGCTGGTGGGGTCGCTCGGCGTCGGAGGACAGCTCGCCCTGGGCGGCGGTTGAGGCGGAGCGGCTACCGCCGCGGCCTCTGAGGACGAAGGCGATGCCGACGGCGAGGGCGGCGCCGAACAGCGGGCCGGCGACGTACACCCAGTAGGAGCTGAAGTCGGCGCCGACGGCGGCGGGGCCGAAGCTGCGGGCCGGGTTCATGGACGCCCCGGAGATCGGGTTGCCCCACAGGCCGGCCAGGGCGATGTAGGCGCCCACGCCGATGGCGGCGATGCCTCCGAGGTTCTGGGCGCCCGAGGCGGTGCCGAGGATGACGCTGACCAGGCCGAGGGTGAGCACGACCTCCATCGCGAAGGCGTCGCCGGCCGAGTAGCCAGCCGCCGGGTAGTTACCGCCGTGGGTCGCCGAGACATTGACGACGGCCTGGAGGAACCAGGCGGCCAGGGTCGCCCCGGCCAGCTGGACGACGATGTAGCCGGGGACGCGCCGCCAGGGGAAGTCCCCGCGCAGCGAGAAGGCGATGGTGACCGCCGGGTTGAGGTGGGCGCCGGACACCTCGCCCATGAACAGGATGATAGCCAGCACCATCAGTCCGGGCGCGGCGACCGCGGCGGCGGTGCCGACCATGTCCGGGAACACCTGCCCCAGCATCGACCCACCGGCGGCGACCAGCACCAGGAGGAAGGTCCCGAACAGCTCCGAGAACAGCCGGCGCCACTCCTGCGACGGGTCGTGGAAGTCCTCCATGGTCCGCGGGAGGCGGCCTGTCTCGGACTCGACAAGCTCCTTGGCCTCGCCGGGGTGCTCGGCCTCAGCCGGACCAGATCTCTCATCCATGCTGTACCCATCTCCCGTCGGCCGGCGTACCGTCCAGCGGCCGCTGGACCGTACGCTAGTTGCCCGACGGCCCCGCGTGTAGCGGTCTGCCGTTGAGGATCGATGGGACGGGGTCGCTGTCCGGTCAGGGCCGGTGGCTCCCGCAGACCCATCCCCGCTTCGGGAGGGTCAGGATCTGGGGCCAGTCGGTCTGGTCGTGGGCCGGTGCCTCGGCATGCAGGACCGCGATGGCCGCCTGGAGCGCGTACCGGCCGGCCGCCGCGGAAGGCGGCGACGATGAGCGCGTGGGCCTCGGCGATGGCCGGCCCGGAATCGACAGCCGCCGCGGGGATTGTCCCGCTACGAAGGCGGACTCACACGCGGCCGTCCTGAACGGTGAAGGCGTCGGCGGTCTCCTTCAGCACGCCGAGCATCGATGCGGTGGCCGCGGAGCGGAAGCTGGCCGCCAGGCGGGCGGCGGCGATCCGCCGCACCGGCGGCTGGGCGAGGGCGACGCGGGCGAGGCCCGGGCGCATGAACCTGAGGGCCAGGCGGGGCAGGATGGCGACACCCAGGCCGACGGCGACGAAGGCCTGCACCGCGTTGTAGTCGTCGCTCCCGAAGACGACGCGTGGCTCGAAGCCGGCCGCCCGGCAGCTGTGGAGGACGATCCTCCCGTAGGCGCCGTCCGGTGTGCCGCCGATCCAGGTCTGGTGGGCGAGCTCCTCCAGGGCGACCGAGGTCCGGCGGGCGAGCGGGTGTCCGTCCGACACGACGAGGTCGAACCGGTCGTCCAGCAGGGACGTGCGCTCCAGGGGCATGTCGGGCTCGGGCAGCGACTCGTGGTCATAGACGAGCGCAAGGTCCAGCTCCCAGCGGGTGAGCCTCGAGAGCAGCCCCTGCTGGTGGTCGTCGACCACAGTCAGGTCGACGTCGGGGTGGCGGCGGCTGAACTCCGCGATGGCACGAGGGACGAGCGTGGCGTTGGCGGTGGGGATGCTGGCCAGCCGCAGCCGGCCCCGCCGCAGCCGGGCGATCTCCCCGAGCTCCTGCTGGGCCTCGTCCAGGCGGGCGAGCACCGCCTCGGCATGCACCATGAGGGCGCGGCCGGCGTCGGTGAGGCGCACCGGTCGCACGCCACGGTCGACGAGGGTGGTGCCCGTCTCGCGCTCGAGCGCGGCGACCTGCTGGCTGACCGCGGACTGGGTGAACGCGAGCGCCTCGGCCGCGGCCGAGAACGAGCCGCGGGTGGCGACCTCCCGCAGCACAAGGAGCCTCCGGGGATCGAGCATAAGCGAAGCTTATCAAAGTTCGGAACTCGTAACTTGACCTGATCCTACGTTGGCGGCGAGCCTAGAGGCCACCGCACCACGAGAGGAGTCCCGTGCGCCTCAGCCTTATGCAGCCACAGCGGTCCAGTCGCCGGTCGGTGGGCGACGCCGCCATCGGGACGCGCACCCTGCTCATCGGCGAGCTGCTGTGCGAGTCCATCGATCTCCACGCCGGTGAGCGGGTGCTGGACGTGCCCTGCGGCAGCGGCAGCACCGCCCTGGCCGCCGCCCGCCGCTTCTGCCGGGTCGTCGGCGTCGACGTCCCCGAGCTGCTGGAGCCGGCCCGGCGACGCGCCCAGGCGGAAGGGCTGGAGATGGCCTTCCTGGAAGGCGAGGCCGAGGATCTCCCCCTCCCGGACGGCTCCTTCGAGGTGGTGCTGTCGGCCGGCGACGCCATCTCGATCCCCGGCCAGGAGGGCATGGTCGGCGAGCTGCTGCGGGTCTGCCGGCCGGGCGGGCGGATCGGCATGGTCGCCTGGACCCCCGACGGCTATGTCGGCCAGCTGTTCGCCGCCATCGGCAGGCATCTCCCGTGGGGCACCAGGGAGCGGCTGCGCGAGCTGCTCGGGCCCGAGGTGGCCATCACCGCCCCGCGGCGCAGCTTCCTGTGGCGTTTCCCCTCGGCCGAGCACCAGGTGGCGTTCCTGGCCAGCTTCCACGCCCCGACGGCCGAGGCGCTGCAGGCGCTGGGGCCCGACCGTGCCGACGCCCTCAAGGCCGAGCTGCTGGAGGCGGCCAGGCGCTTCGACGTGTCCGAGGACGACACGCTGGCGGTGCGGCTCGACTACCTGGAGGCGGTCGTCCGCAAGCCGGTGTGGCTGTAGCGTCCCAGGCCATGACCGCAGACCAGGATGTGCAGTATGGCGCCCACCTGCCGCTGATCGACCTCGGGGCGCCCCGGTCCCTGCCGGAGCTCAGGGCGTATGCCCGGACGGCGGCGAGCCTCGGCTACCGCTACCTCTGCGCGAACGACCATCTGGTGTTCGGCCGGCCGTGGCTCGACGGCCCGACCGCGCTGGCCGCGCTCATCGAGGCGTCCCAGGACATGACCCTCGCCACCACGGCCGCCCTGCCCGTGCTCCGCGGCCCCGTGCAGCTGGCCAAGACCCTGGCCACGATCGACATCCTCTCCGGCGGGCGCCTGGCCGCCGGGGTGGGGCCGGGGTCCTCGGCGGACGACTACGCCGCCCTGGGCATCGGGTACCAGCAGCGCTGGCGACGCTTTGACGAGGCCGTGCGGGTGCTTCGCGCGCTGTTGCACGGTGACCCGGCCGGGTTCGAGGGCGAGTTCCACTCCACCCGCGGGGTCCGGCTGGAGCCGCGGCCGGCGCAGCGGCCCGGCCCGCCGATCTGGGTCGCGAGCTGGGGCTCGCCGGCCGGGTTGCGGCGGGTCGCGCGCCTTGGCGACGGCTGGCTGGCCTCGGCCTACAACACCACGCCGGACCGGTTCCGCGAGGCCCTGGACCGGCTCGCCGGGGAGCTGGCCCGCGTAGGCAAGGCGCCGGCGTCGTTCCCGAGCG
>JBJMHP010000346.1:0-6034 GCA_045807325.1 Actinomycetes bacterium
TCCAGATTCAGCACGACCAGGTCGGCCTGACCGAGCACGGCCCGGACCTCGGGCGCCACCAGGCCCTCGGGTGGCGTCCTGGCCAGGGCCTGGCCGACCCCGCGACCCAGCATGGTGTCCCCGACCAGCGCCACCGTGACCATCATCGCCCACCTCGGCCTTCCCGGCCCGGCGTGCCGTGGGCGCCGACAAGGGGAACGAACCGGGCCGGGACCAGGCGGGCATCGGCGACCAGCCGACCGGCCTGCTTGGAGAAGGCGGTGACCTCCTCGCGGCCGCCCGGGCCGACCGGGTGCACCAGCCGCCCTCCGTCGGCGAGCTGCCCGACCAGCGGACCCGGGACCTGCGGGGCGGCCGCCGCGACCACGATCGCCTGGTAGGGGGCATGCTCAGGGACGCCGAGGGTACCGTCGCCGACCACGACCGTGACCCCGCCCACCCCGGCCGCGATCAGGTTGGCCCGGGCCTGGGCGGCCAGGTCGGCGAACCGCTCGACCGACACGACCATGCGGGCGAGCCGGGCCAGGATGGCAGTCTGGAACCCCAACCCGGTGCCGACCTCCAGGACCCGCTCGCCGCCGGTCAGCCCCAGCGCCGCCACCATCGCCGCAATCAGGCTTGGCTGGGTGGTCACCTGCCCATACGGGATCCGGATCGGCTCGTCCAGGTAGGCCTGCCCGGCGGCCTCGGCCGGCACGAACAGGGCCCTGGGGACGGCCCGGAACGCGGCCAGGACCCGTCGGTCCCGGACCCCCTCGGCCCGCACCACCCGAACCAGGTCCTCTGGCGATCCGGCCCCGGCGGGAGGCGGCGTCACGGCCGTGGACCGCTAGGTCGTCGCCCCCTGGCCGATCCGGTTGACCAGGTCGTCGGCCGCCTCGCGGATCTCCTCGGCCAGCCGGCGGTCCTGGTGGGTCTGCTCCTCGTAGGTTGCCAGGCGGTCACTGGCCCGGCCTAGCAGCGAGGAAAGGGCCCGAGCCTCCTGTTCGGTGAGCGTGATCTGACCTGCCATCACGACTCCTTTCTCCAGGGCCATTGATCCAAGTCCTTCGTGCGATTGTCCCAGGTTCTGACAGTCGAGCCGCCAACTCTCGGGCGGAAGGGGGCCGCTGTAGCCTTCCTCGCCGAAGTCGTTGCGGCCCTCGACGGCTGCGGCCGGGCGCTCGCCTTCAGCCAGGCCGGTCGCGGTCGGCTCCAGGCCGGCGAGCACCCAGTGGCTGAAGGTGCCGCGGGGGCGTCGGGGTCCTCACACAGCACGGCCAGTTCCACGGCCTGCCGCGGCACGCCGGACCACTCAAGAGTCGGGGACAGGTTGTCGTGGTCCTTGGCATGGCGGGCCGGGATCGGTTGGTGGTCGCTGAAGGAGGGGCTGCGCAACTCGATGCCGGCCATCGTCAATGCACCAACTCGCCGTCGTCGGCCGGCGTCATGAGCTCATCGAACGTCACACCACTGCCTCCAGCCGACGCTTTCTGCAGGAGTCCTGCCACGCCGTACCCACACGCTGGCGGCCGAAACCACTACCGCCAACCCCGTTTGGGCCAACGAATGTCGCGCCGCATAGACGCACGTGCCAAGCCATTTCGCGCAGCAGGCGCGCAGCAACTCTGCTCTACGAAGCCACGCGAACCACCGCTGGGGCGATGATGGCGACGTGTTCTTCCGGCGGCTGGTGGCTATGGGCCTTGGTCACCGCGTTGCTCCGGTCGTGCTCTGGTTCGTGTTCGTCGTCGCCTTTGGTGTCGTGCGGCCGGATCTGCCTGGGTCAGCGCTGGAGGTCACGCTTGATGACCTTGCCCATGTCGTTGCGGGGCAGCTGGTCCAGGTAGCGGACCACCCGGGGGCGTTTGTGGGGGCTGAGCAGCCGCGCCACGTGGTCGATCAGCTCCCGCTCGGGCGGCCGCTCCCCGGCGGGGACGATCCAGGCGACGATGCGCTCGCCCAGATCGGGATCGGGCTCGCCGGTGACGGCCGCCTCGGCGACCCCTGGGTGCTCCAGCAGGGCGTTCTCGATCTCGCCGGCGCCGATCTTGTAGCCGCCGCTCTTGATCAGGTCGACCGAGCGGCGCCCGACGATCCGGATGTAGCCGTCGGGGGCGCGCACGGCTACATCCCCGGTGTGGAACCAGCCGTCGCGGACTGCCTCGGCGGTGGCGTCGGGGCGGTTGAGGTACTCGAGGAACAGGTTGGGCCCGCGGACCAGGATCTCACCGACGGTCTGGTCGTCGCTGACTCCGATGGTCGTCCCGTCCTCGTCGATGAGCCGGACGTCCACCCCGTCCAGCGGCGGGCCGACGGCGCCGGGACGGCGGTCGCCAGCGGCACGGACGGCGCAGTTCATCAGCGTCTCGGTCATGCCGTAGCGCTCGACGACCCGCTGGCCGGTGATGGCCGCGATCCGCTCGTGGTCGGTGGCCGGCAGGGCCGCCGAGCCCGACACCAGCAGCCGCGCCCGCGAGATCCCGCTGGCGATCTCCGGGTCGCGTTCGGCGTCGGCGGCCAGTCGGTGGTACATGGTGGGGACGCCGAACATCATCGTCGCTGGCCCGGCCAGCTCGGCCGCCATCGCGTCGGTGGAGAAGCGCTCCAGGTGGTGGACGGCGCCGCCGAGGCGCAGCGGCCCGAGCACCCCCAGGATCAGCCCGTGGACGTGGACCAGCGGCAGGGCGTGGGCGAGGACGTCCTCGCCGGTCTATTCCCAGGCGGCGGCCAGGGCGTCGAGGTTGGAGGAGATGGCCCGCCGGGGCAGCACGACGCCCTTGGGCGGCCCGGTCGTCCCCGAGGTGTAGATGATCACCGCCGGTGCCTCGGGCGAGGGCTCGGCGGGCAACGTACCGCCTCGGGCCGACAGATCGATGTCGACCCGGGGCACGCCGACGAGCTGTGAGGGAAGCTCGATGCCCTTGGCGGTCAACAGCAACGCCGGTGAGCTGTCAGCGACGATGTGGGCCAGCTCGCGCTCGCCGGCCGTAGGGCTGATCGGGACCACCGGGACGCCGGCGACCAGCGCCCCGACCACCGCCGCGCAGGTCTCCGGGGCCGGCACCGCCCAGATGGCGACGCGGGGTTTGGACTGGATCAGACCGGCAAGGTGGATCGCCACGCCGGTCAACTCCCGGTAGGTCAGGGCCCGGACTCCAAAGCGGATTGCTTCCTGGTCGTTCGGGTTGGCCAGTGGCGGGAGCAGGTTGCCTGCCGTCGGGGTGGTCGAAACGCTCATCGGGATGCCTCCCGCCGGTCGCGGACCTCGCGCCCGTCGGTCACGATGCCGATCATGGGTGCCGGACGAAAGGCTAGACCAGCTGAGGGACCGATGACAGGAGCAGCACCGTCAGGTGGGGCGAGCCGGCCGGCGCGCCTCAGCGCCACTGAACTGATCGACGCGGTTGTCGATCCCGGGTCGTGGCGCAGCTGGGACGAGCCAGTGGCGGATCCGCCCGACATCGATCCCGGCTACACGGCCGACCTGGCCAGGGCACGGGAGCGGACGGGGTTGGACGAGGCCGTCCTCACCGGCACCGGCCGCCTGCGCGGCCGCCAGGTGGCGGTGGTCGTGTCCGAGTTCGGGTTTCTCGCCGGCTCGATCGGCGTCGCCGCCGGCGAGCGGCTGGTTCGCGCGGTCGAGCGGGCGACCAGGGAGCGCCTGCCGCTGATGGCGGCGCCGGCCTCGGGCGGGACCCGCCTGCAGGAGGGCACGGTGGCGTTCCTGCAGATGGTCAAGGTGGCGGCGGCGATCGCCGACCACCGGTCGGCCGGGCTGCCCTACCTGGTCTACCTGCGGCATCCCACCACCGGGGGGGTACTGGCCTCCTGGGGGTCGCTCGGGCACGTGACCGCCGCCGAGCCGGGGGCGCTGATCGGCTTTCTCGGGCCGCGGGTCTATGAGGCCCTCCACGGCCAGCCGTTCCCGCCGGGCGTACAGGTGGCCGAGAACCTCTACGCCAAGGGCCTGGTCGACGCGGTGGTGGCGCCGGCGGAGCTGGCCGAGGTGGCGGCCCGCGTCCTTCAGGTGCTGTGCGCCCCCCGCGAGCTCCAGCAGGCCGCCGAGCCGCCCGCCAACGACGACCTTGAGGAGACTCCGGTCGCCGAGGCGATCCGACGCTCGCGCCGCCCCGATCGACCTGGGGCGCGGGCCCTGCTCAAGGTTGCCGCGCGGGACGTGACGCCCCTGAGCGGGACCGCCGCCGGGGAGATGGACCCCGGGGTGCTCCTGGCCCTTGCCCGGTTCGGCGCCGCCCCCTGCATCCTCCTCGGACAGGACCGGCACCGCCAGCGGCGCCAGCAGCCACTGGGTCCAGCCGGGCTGCGGGCGGCCCGGCGCGGCATCCGCATCGCCGCCCAGCTGGATCTGCCGCTGGTGACGGTCGTCGACACGGCCGGGGCGGCACTGTCGAAGGAGGCCGAGGAGGGCGGGCTGGCCGGTGAGATCGCCAGGTGCCTGGCCGACCTCGTGACCCTGCCAGCCCCGACCCTGTGCCTGCTGCTCGGCGAGGGCGCTGGTGGGGGCGCGCTCGCGTTCCTGCCGACCGACCGCGTGGTCGCGGCCCAGCACGCCTGGCTCTCCCCGCTGCCCCCCGAGGGGGCATCCGCCGTCCTGTACCGCACCACCGAGCGGGCGGTCGAGGTCGCCGAGCGGCAAGGCGTCGGCGTGGCCGCCCTGCGCGCCCACCGCATCGTCGACCGGGTCATTCCGGAGCTTCCCGACGCCGCCGATGAGGGTGAAGCGTTCCTGCAACGGGTCGGTGGGGTACTGGAGGCCGAGCTGGCGGGCCTGCTCGTGGCCGAGCCGGCGGCCCGCTATGGCGAACGCCGCCGCCGCTACCGGACGCTCGGGCTGACATGACAGGCCTGCGTCGATAAGAGGAGCGGCGTGAACCGGTTCCACCGCTACAACTGCGCCAGCCCCGGCCGCACTCCTGGCATGGAAATCGACAGCTGGGCCGGGCTGTCAGCAGATTGTGCCGCGACATGGCTGGAGAGCGCGAGCGGCGCGGAGCGAGCACCATGCCCTGCTGCTGAGCCTCGCTCCCCTGGGGTAAGGCACCCTGACACGGCAGCTTGGCCGCCGCACGGCTGGCTTGCACGACGGGGCTGCAGCAGCGAACGTGGCACCTGACCCGCCCGAGGATCGCCCGACCGGGACCAGCTGGAGCCGATGCCAACCCGCCGCCGCCGCTCACGCCGCAGGACCTCCCGACGCTCCAGGTCGCTCGGCTCCCTGCTGGTGGTGGTGCTGGTCGCCGGGATCGGCTACCTGCTCCTCCAGCGGGGCGTCCTCCCGGCCCCGCCGGGGCCGACCCGACCCGCCCCGGAGGCCAACCGCTCGGCCGACAACTCCGCCGCCATCGCCCGCCTGGGCGGCAAGGTCCAGTACGGCCACATCGACCCGGCCACCGGGCAGCGCAGCGGGATCAGGGCCACCATCACCCCGGACATGGTCGCCGCCGCGGCCCACGACGAGCTCGGCTCCGCCGCCGATCCCAGCGTCCGGCCGCCCGGCCTGGACCAGCTCCCAGCCCGTAACCGGGCCCGCGCCCATCTGCTCGGCCGCCAGCTCGGCGGCACCGGTGAGCTGCCGGCCAACCTGGTCGCGCTGTACCAGACCCGAGCCAACACCCCGGTGATGCGCGACTACGAGACCATGGTGGCCGAGGCTGTCCGGGCCGGCCAGACGGTCCGCTACACCGTGCGGCCGATCTATCCCAGCCCCAACTACCGGGGGGCGCCGGCTGCGGTCGCGATCACCGCCAGCGGCGACCGGGGCTTCCGCCTCCAGGTCACCATCGCCAACACCCCCCAGGCTCCGGTCAAGGAGACAGCCACCTGACCAGCCAACCGAGCCGAGAGGAGCAGGCCATGCTGGAGCGGCTGCGGCGGCTGCTGCCACCCCCAGCCCACCCGGTGGAGGCGGGCCGCCCCGACGGCTGGGCGGAGGTTGAGGCAGCCCTGGGGACGGGGCTGCCGAGCGACTTCAAGGCCTTCACCGAGCGGTACGGGTCGGGCACGATCGACGACTTCCTGTATTTGTTCAATC
>JBJMHP010000347.1:0-11698 GCA_045807325.1 Actinomycetes bacterium
CCAGCTGGCGCACCCGGCCCCGGTCCATGACGGCGATCCGGTCGCCGAGGCCCATGGCCACGGCCAGGTCGTCAACGACCTGCCGCCGCGGGCCCGCAAGATCGCCATGGTCTTCCAGAGCTACGCCCTGTACCCGCACAAGAACGTCCTGCAGAACATCGTCTTCCCGCTCAAGGCCGAGCGGATGGCCAAGGAGCAGCAGCTGGCCAAGGCCCGCTGGGCAGCCGAGCTGCTCGGCATCGACCAGCACCTGGAGCGTCGGCCCCGCCAGCTGTCCGGTGGGGAGCGCCAGCGGGTCGCCCTGGCCCGGGCCCTGGTCCGCGATCCCCAGGTGTTCCTGCTCGACGAGCCCCTGTCCAACCTCGACGCCAAGCTGCGCACCAGCGCCCGCGACGAGCTCAAGCGGTTCCAGCAGCGGGTGGGGACGACCACCGTCTACGTGACCCACGACCAGGCCGAGGCCATGGGCCTCGGCGACCGGATCGCCGTCATGGACCGGGGCCGGGTGCGCCAGCTGGGCCGGCCGGTGGAGGTCTACGACGACCCGGCCGACACCTTCGTGGCCACCTTCATCGGCTCCCCGCCGATGAACCTGGTCGCGCGCGACGGCCGCTTCGTCGGGTTCCGGCCCGAGCACCTGCTGCCGGTCGAGAACGTCCCCGGGCCCGACCGGGCGACCGTGCCGTTCTCGGTGGAACGGATCGAGTACCTGTCCGGCGACCGGCACGTCTACGGCACGGCCACCCGGATCGGCGAGGACACCCGGGTGATCGCCCGGCTGCCGGCGACCGTGTCCACCCCGATCGCGGCCGGGGAGACCCACCAGTTCGCCGTCCACCCCGACCGGCTGCGGTTCTTCGACGCCGACAGCGGGCTGCGGGCCGACCCGATCCGGATCGGGGGCTGAGCCGTGGACACGGCCACCACCCGGCGACCCGGCGTCCAGGAGGCAGGCGACCGGCCGGCCCGACGCTTCGCCGACAACGAGCGCCAGCTGGCCGTCTGGTTCCTGCTGCCGTCGATCCTGTACGTGGTCGCCCTCGTCGCCGTCCCCTTCTTCCTGGCCATCGGGTTCGCCTTCAGCGACGTGACCGCCGGCGACCCCAGCTTCCACTGGGCCGGCCTGGAGACCTTCCGGCGGGCCCTCGACGACCCGGTGTTCTGGCGGGCCCTGCGCAACACCTTCGTCTTCACGGTGATCTCGATGGCCCTGATCGTGGTCCTTGGCAAGGTCCTGGCCAACATCCTGGTCGCCGACTTCCGCGGCAAGTGGCTGGTCCGGTTCCTGGTCCTGCTGCCCTGGACGACCCCGGTGGCCCTGTCGGCGGTGGCCTGGCTGTGGATGCTGGACTCGGTCTACAGCCCGATCGACTGGGTGCTGCGCCACCTGGGGCTGCTCCACGGCAACGTCTACTGGCTGGGCCGGCCCGGGCTGGCCATGGCGTCGGTGATCGCCGTGCATGTGTGGCGCCTGACCCCGCTGTCGGCGGTCATCATCCTGGCCGGGCTGGTCGCCATCCCCAGGGACATCGAGGAGGCGGCCCGGGTCGACGGGGCCGGTTTCTGGCGGCGCATGTTCGAGGTGACCATCCCCCTGACCCTGCCCGTGGTCGCGGTCGCGGCCCTGTTCGGGGCCATCCTGACCTTCACCGACATGACGGTGGTGTACGTGCTGACCCGCGGTGGCCCCACCAACTCCACCCAGGTGCTGGCCAGTTGGGCGTTCATCCGCGGGATCGAGGGCGGCGACGTGGCCCAGGGGGCGGCGGTGGCCCTGTTCCTGTTCCCGCTGCTGCTGGCCGCGGCCATCGCCATCCTGCGGGCCGTGCGCCGCATGGAGGTGCTGTAGGTGGCCGCCGCCGTCGGCGCCCCAACCCGGGCCGGGACCGAACACCTGCGGCGCCGGTACCGCCGCCGTCACGTCCTGGCCCGGGTCGGCGTCTACGTGGCCGCGGTCCTCTCGGCCCTGATCTGCGCCGGCCCGTTCCTGTGGAGCCTGGTCACCGCGTTCAAGCAGAACCGCGACCTGTACAACCCCGACAACAACCCGTTCTTCTTCAACCTGGCCGCCACCCCCGACCACGTCCTGTACCTGCTGCGCCAGACCGCGTTCCTGACCTTCGTGTGGAACACGCTGTGGGTCGGGCTGCTGGTGGTGGGGATCACCCTGGTCCTGGGCCTGCCGGCCGCCTACTCCCTGGCCCGGCTGGACCGCCCCTGGTCGGGGCCGATGGCCATCGCCATCTTCTTCGTCTACCTGGTGCCGCCGAGCCTGCTGTTCCTGTCCCTGTCGCGGCTGGTCGTGGCCGCCGGCCTCCAGGACTCGACCTGGTCGCTGGTCCTGGTCTACCCGACCATCACCATCCCGGTCTCGGTGTGGCTGCTGATCGGCTTCCTCAAGGCCATCCCCCGGGACGTGGAGGAGCAGGCCATGGTCGACGGCTACAGCCGCCTGGCCGCCTTCGTGCGGGTGGTGCTGCCGCTGGCCTTCCCCGGCATCGTGGCCGTGGTGGTGTTCGCCTTCACCCTTGTGGCCAGCGAGTTCATCTACGCCCTGGCCTTCGTCTCCCCGACCACCGAGAAGGTCGTCTCCACCGGGGTGCCCACCGAGCTCATCCGCGGCGACGTCTTCTTCTGGCAGTCCCTGCAGGCGGCGGCCATCCTGGTCGCGGTCCCCATCGCCTTGGTGTTCAACCTGTTCCTGGACCGGTTCATCTCCGGCTTCACCATGGGCGCCGTCAAGGGCTGACGCGCCCGGCAGGGCCGCGGGCCCCGACGTCGCGGGCGCGGGTGGGTGCGGGCGGTGTGCCGGCGGCCAGGGCGCTCGTTCATGACCCGGTCGGGGTGGGCCGGGCGGCGCGGTACAGGTCGAGGATCTCCTGGACGGTGGTGGCGTCCTCGGGGGCCTTGTCGTCGCGCCAGCGGCCGGTGAAGCGGGGGAACCGCAGGGCCAGGCCGGCGTCGGGCTTGAGCACCCCCCAGGCGGCGGTGTGGATGGGGGACAGGGTCAGCTCGGCCCCGAGGACCTCGACCACCAGGCCGGGCTCGAACCAGACGTCGGCGACCATGCGGGCGTCGACCCGGGCCGGCGGGTCGGGGCGGGCCAGGGGGGCCAGCCGCTCGGGGAGGGCGGCCAGCTCGGCGTCGCTGAACCCGGTGCCGCACTTGCAGACGGTGCGGAACAGGTCGGCCTCGGCGTCATAGGCGGCCAGCAGCAGGGCCCCGTAGACGCCGCGGCGGCGGCCCCGGCCGGCCAGGGCGCCGACCACGACCAGGTCCAGGGTGTCGCTGAGCTCGGTGCGGTAGTCGCGCTTGAGCTTGATCCACAGCCAGCCCCGGGCCCCGGCCTGGTAGCCGGCGGTGGGGCTGAGCGACTTGCAGAGCAGCCCCTCGCAGCCGTCGGCGATGGCCTGGTCGAAGAACAGCTCCAGGGCCTCGGGGTCGTGGACCTGCTCGGCGGTGGCCAGCCGCAGCCGCGGGACCGGCGTGACCGCCGCCTCCAGCCGGGACCGGCGCTCCAGGTGGGGGAGCCGGGTCAGGTCCTGGCCGTCGGCGTACAGCAGGTCGAAGCAGAACAGGCTGACCGGCCACTCGTCGATCGCCTCGGCGATGCCGTGCTTGCGCCGCCGGTGCATGACCTCCTGGAACGGCCGCAGCTCGCCCGAGGCCGGGTCGGCCGCGACCACCTCGCCCTCCAGGATCGCCGCCCGCGGCCCCAGGCCCTTGTCGAGCAGCTCGACCACGTCCGGGAACTGGTCCGAGACCCGCTCCAGGCGGCGGGTGAACAGCTCGATGCGCCCGTCGGGGGTGCGGTGGGCCTGGACCCGGACGCCGTCGTACTTGTACTCGGCCGCGCACGACCCGCCGAGCTTGGCCAGGAGCTCGGGGGCGCTGCTCATCCGCTGGGCGAGCATGGGCCGCACCGGGTTGCCCGCCCGGACCTGCATCCTCTCGACCTCGCCGAGGCCGCCGTGGACCAGGGTGGCCGCCACCAGGCCCAGGTCGGAGCAGATGTTGTAGGCCCGCTCCAGCACCGGCCGGGCGGCGCGGCTGCCGGTGTGGGCCAGGGCGAGGGCGTCCAGGATGGTCGGGTAGCCGATCCCCAGCCGCAGGGTGCCGGTGGCGGTGCGGGCCAGGTAGCGGGCCTCCAGCGGGGTCGCCCGGTCGAGCAGGCCGCCGAACAGCTCCAGCTTGCGGCCCTGGGAGCCCGGGCCGGCGGCGGCGGCGATCTGGTGCAGGGTCTCGAACACGACCCCGACCTCCAGGGTGGCCGGCCGGTCGGCCGCCCGCTCGGCCAGCAGCTGCTCGGCACAGATCCCCAGGTCGCCGGTCTCGCGGAGGGTGGCCCGGACCTGGTCGAGGGGCTCGCCGGTCCGCTCGGCCAGGGCCCGGGTGACCATCTTGTCGGCCAGGCCGATCTCGATCCCGGTGAACGCGGGCGCGATCTCCCCCTGGCACAGGTAGACGACCCGGGGCAGCAGGTCGGCGGGCGTCTGGCCCAGCAGCTCGGCCAGCCGGTCGATCAGCACCAGGCGGGCGCTTGCTCGCTCCAGGTCACGGTAGGCGGCGGCCACGGTCTCGTAGTGCACCGCCCCAGGGTACGACAGCCCCGGCACACCACCTGGCTGCTAGGGTTGGGAGCCCGACCCGGAGGTGGCCATGACCGACGCGGCCGGGCCACCGTCTCCCAGCACTGGGTCCTCGACCCGGACGTCGGCCCGACCAGCGGACCCCGGTCGCCCCGGGCGGCTGACGGACGTAGACCCCGGCCGCCGGGGGTGTGACGACCGGGTCGCGGTCGCCGGCTGGGCGCCGGGCAGCCGCGGCGGCTACGGCCAGCCCGGCACCGACCCGGTCGCCGAGGCTCCGTCGCCCCCCGCCCGGCAGGACTCGGGTGGCCAGGGACGGGTCGGCCGCGGCGGCGACGACAGGCCGTCCGGCAACGTCGAGCCCACCGGCAAGCCCGCTTTCAAGCCGGAGATCCAGGGCATCTGGACCGTCCCGGCCACCCTGCACATCGGCCAGGCGCTGCACCTGCCCCCGGGACCGGCCCGGGTCACCTTCCGGTTCGACATCGACCACGCCACCCGGGCCCAGTTCTGGCTCGCCCACGGCACCCAGGTGGACAAGACGGCCATCTGGCTGGGCGAGGACAGCTACACGGCCAACGGCTGGTCGGTGGGCATGCGGTACGGGGAGCGCGGCTTCACCGACAACCTCATCATCCGGGCCACCGGCCCCGGCGGCACCGCCGAGGAGTTCGTCGGCGTCACCAACAACGGCGGCGCGTGAGCCAGCCGGTCGCTACTCGCGGTCCAGGTACTGGTGGACGAGCTGGACGGCCACGGCGCCCTCGCCGACGGCCGAGGCGACCCGCTTGACCGACCGGTGGCGGACGTCGCCGGCCGCGAACACCCCGGGGACGCTGGTCTCCAGCAGCAGCGGGGGCCGGCGGTGGGGCCAGCCGGCGGGCAGGCCGCCCGGGCCGAGCAGGTCGTGGCCGGTCAGGATGTAGCCGCGGTCGTCGCGCTCCACCCCGGCCAGCCAGTCGGTGTGCGGCTCGGCGCCGATCATCACGAACAGGGCGGCCGCCGGCACCTCCTCGGTGGCCGCGGTGTCGCGGCGCCGCAGGACCAGACCCTCCAGGCGCCAGCTGCCGAGCCCGTCGACCACCTGGCTGTTGAGGCGCACGGTCAGGTTCGGTGCGTGGTCGATCTCCTGGACCAGGTAGTCGGACATGCGGGCCCCCAGGTCGGGTCCGCGGACCACCAGAGTCACCGAGGCGGCGTACTTGGCCAGGTGCAGGGCGGCCTGGCCGGCGGAGTTGCCGGCCCCGACCACGTACACCTGCTGGCCCTCCATGGCCCGGGCCTCGGACCCGGCCGCCCCGTAGAACACCCCGGCCCCGACCAGCGCCTCCAGCCGGGGCACGCCCAGGCGTCGCCACGACACCCCGGAGGCGACGACCACCGCCTCGGCCGCGACCTCGGTGCCGCCCGACAGCCGGACCAGGCGCCGGCGGCCGTCGGCACGCAGCCCGGTGGCCCGCTGGGCCAGGACCAGGTTGGCCCCGAACAGCCACGCCTGCTCCAGGGCCCGGTTGGCCAGGTCACCGCCGCCGATCCCGCGCGGGAAGCCCAGGTAGTTACGGATCATCGCCGAGGTTCCGGCCTGGCCGCCGACCACCTGGGGCTCCACCACCAGGGTGTCCAGCCCCTCGGAGGCGGCGTAGACGGCGGCGGCCAGCCCGGCCGGGCCGGCGCCGGCGATCACCAGGTCATAGGACCCGGCGCCGATGCTGGTCCGGTAGCCCAGGGCCTCGGCCAGCTCGGCGTCGGAGGGGTCGACGAACACCTGGCCGGAGTGGAACACCACCACCGGCAGCCGGGAGCCGTCCTGGCCGGCCTCCTCCAGCAGCCGCCGCCCCTCGGCCGAGTCGGGCTGGTACCAGCCGTGGGGGATGCCCATGCGCGTCAGCATGTCGCGCAGCTCATGGGAGCGGCTGCCCAGGGGCGGCCCCACGATCCGGATGCCCTCGAAGCTGCGCCCCCGCGACGGCTGCCAGTCGGCCAGGACCTGGCAGATGGGCAGGTCCAGGAACCGGGCCACCGGAAGCCAGGGCTCGAACAGGTAGGTGTCGATCTGGCCCAGGGTCATGGCCCGCACGGCCGGGTTGGTCGGCGACCACTCCCGCCGCCCGACCAGCAGCACCCGCTTGGCCGAAGGATGCAGCTCGTGGACGCGCCCCAGGAACGGCACCCCGGCCAGCTCGGCCATGCGCTGGCCGGCCACCACCAGGGCCACCTCCTCGCGCTGCTCGGCCAGCCGCAGCAGCTCCTCAAGGGCCGCTCCCGGGGACCCCGCGGTGAGGACCCGGTGGTCGGCCCCGAACCGCCGGCCCACGTCGGCGGCGAGGGCCTCCAGCACCTTGGGGCGGTCGTCGACCAGGAACAGGATCGGCTGGCTCATGGCGACGATGGTGACACGGACCGCCCCCGGGCGTTTCCGGCCGTCCCCGCGGGGCAAGGGGAGCAGCGTCGGAGCGGGGTTCGGATGCGGGAGGTGGCGATCGTGGGTGTGGGGCCGGACGACAGCTGGGAGGACCGGGACGAGACCGTGACCGAGGACGTCGGGCTGCCCGAGCACGAGCGGGACGAGAGTCGCCGGCGGCCGGGGGAGTCCTTCGAGGACGACCCGGCCGAGGTGGCCGCGGGCACCGACCCCGGGCCGGTCTCCGGCGGCCTCCCCGAGCACGAGGACGACAGTCGCCGGGCCGAGGACACCGGGACCGGCGAGCTCAACCCCTGAGCGCCGGCCGGGTCACCGGTCGTCGCTGGCAGAGCGCAAGTAGGTGGCCAGCTCGCTGAGGTCGTGGTCGCCGAGGCCGGCGGCGACGGCGGCCCGGACGACCTGGCGGTTGGTGGCCGCCTGCTCCATGGAGGCGCCGGCCCGGGTGGCCAGGTCCAGGACCAGGTCGAGGTCCTTGGCGACCAGGTCGAGGCTGAAGGCGACCGGGGGCCGGCCCGGGTGCTCGAAGGCGTCGCGCTTGTAGTGGACGAAGGGGGCGGCCACGGCGCTGGCCGCGATCACCTCGTAGGCGGTGGAGCGTTCCACGCCGGCCCGCTCGGCCAGGACCAGGCCCTCGGCCAGGGCCAGGTTGAGGCCGTGCAGGACCGAGTTGACGACCAGCTTCATCACCGCCCCCGACCCGAGCTCGCCGATGTGGAAGACCTGCTTGGCCAGGTGGTCGAGCACCGGGCGGGCCCGGTCGAGGGCGGCCGGGTCGCCGCCGGCCATGATGGTGAGCTGGCCGGCCTCGACGGTGGAGACGCTGCCGGAGACCGGGGTGTCCAGCAGGAAGGCCCCCCGCTCGGTGACCAGGGGCTCCAGGCGGCGGACGGTGCCCGGCTCGACGGTGCTGGACTCGCAGACCACCGCGCCCGGCCCGAGGCCGGCCACGACCCCGTCGGGGCCGGTGTAGGCGGCCTCGACGGCGTCGTCGTCGGCCAGGGAGCTGAGCACCACCTGGGCGCCGGCGACGGCCTCGCGGGCGGTGGCGGCCACCTCGGCCCCGGCGGTCTCGGCGGCCGCCTCGGCCTTGGACGGGGTGCGGTTGAACACCACCACCGGGACGCCGGCCCGGCGCAGGGTGCCGACCATGGCCGCGCCCATCCGCCCGGCCCCGACGACCGCGACCCTCGGCTCGCCGTCCATCGCCTCCACCTCCGCTACAGCAGTAGCCAGCCGGCGTCGATGTACAGGTCGACGCCGGTCACCGACCGGTTCTCGAGCAGGAACACCACCGCCCCGACCACGTCCTGCATGGTCGTCAGCTGTCCCGACGGGGTCTGCTTGCGGTACCGCTCCAGGACCGGCTCCCCCTTGGCGCTCCAGTAGGGGCTGTCGCCGACGATGCCCGGGTGGATGGCGTTGCAGCGGATCGGGGCCAGTTCGACGGCCAGGGAGCTGACCAGGCCGGCCACGCCGCCATTGACGGTCGAGACCATGGTCGAGCCTGGGTAGGGCCGGTCCTTGGCCCGGCCGCCGAAGATGACCACCGAGGCGTCGGGGTCCATCCGCGGGACCAGCTGGTGGACCACCTCGGTGGAGCCGACCAGCTTCAGGGTGACCAGGCGGCTGGCGCTCTCCAGGTCGAAGCTACGGACCCGGTTCTCGTCGCGGTCGATGGCGGCCAGCACCAGGTGGGCGACCCGGTCGACCCCGGCCAGCCGGTCGGCCAGCTCGTGCGGGCGGGCCAGGTCGAGGCCGAGCCCGGTGGTCTTGCCGCCGACCTCGGCGGCCACGGCCTCGGCCCGCTGCTGGTCCCGGCCGGCGAGGACGACCTCGCGGCCCTGGTCGGCGTAGTGGCGGGCCACCTCCAGGCCCAGCCCCTGGGTGCCGCCGACCACCACCACGCATCCCGGCTCCGGCATGGCTTCGTCCTTTCTCCTGGCTGCTCAGGGGAGGCGGGACCGGAGGTAGTCCCAGTCGCGGGTGAACCGGTAGGAGTGGCGGCCCGGCGGCTGCGGGGCCTGGGTCTCCAGCCAGCGCACGGGCCGGTCGGCCGGGTTGGAGAACCCGTGCACGCAGCCGACCCCGGCCCAGGCGACGTCGCCGGGGCCGAGGCGGTGGACCTCGCCGTCGAAGCTGGCGTCGACCTCGCCCTCCACGACCAGGTAGGTCTCCTCCAGCGGGTGGTCGTGGGTGCCGGCGACCCCGCCCGGCTCGTACTGGACCATGAACATGGTCTGGAGCTGGGCCCCGAGGTCGCTGTCGACCATCATCTTCACGGTGATGCCGCTGTAGACCAGCAGGGCGGTGCGCATGCTGGCCGAGACGGCGAGCTGGTCCTGGGTCTGGCGGGCCGGGTCCATGTTGGCCGGGTCGATGTGCCCGAACGAGCGGGTCCGGGGGTCGCGGACGTCGACCGGGACGGGCGGGTGGGGGGTCATCGGCGGCACGAAGAAGGTGTCGTCGCCCCAGCGGGCCCGCGGCTGGGGGGCGAGCATGTCGGCCCAGCGGGTCGCCACCGGCCCGGGGTTGCGGGCCGCGTGGGGGACGCCCACCGGCAGCAGCCCGTAGTCGCCGGCCCGCAGCAGCAGCGAGCCCTCGCCGGTGTCCACCACCAGCTCGCCCTCCAGCACGTACACCGACTCCTCGAAGGAGTGGACGTGGGCGTCCAGGAAGGCACCGGGGTCCAGGCTGCAGATCCCGAACCCGGTGTGGGTGGCACCGGCCGCCTCGTCGATCACCGACCAGCGGCGGTAGCCGGTGGCGTGGCCGGCCAGCGCCTCGGGCTCCACCGGGTCGGCGTCGGCGGCCCTGGCGACCAGGTACCTGGCCGTCATGCCTGCTGCTTGGCGGCCCGTGTTCGCTCCATCTGCTGCACCAGGTGGTCGCGCGAGGCCTCGACCTGCCGGCGCGCGGTGTCGACGTCGGCCAGCAGCCGGCCGTCGCGCTTGCGGACCTGGCCGCCGACGAGCACGGTCTCGACGTTGGACACGTCGGCGCACAGGGTGACCGCGGCCACCGGGTCGATCACCGGGGCGACGTTGAGGGCGGTCGCGTCGACCACGACCACGTCGGCCTGCTTGCCCGGGGTGAGCGAGCCGGTGCGGTCCTCGACCCCGGCCACGTGGGCCCCGTTGATGGTGGCCATCTCCAGCATCTGGCGGGCGGTGAGCATGTCGTCGGCGACGTCGCCCTCGGCCCCGGCCTCCCAGCCGGCGGCGTTGACCCGGGCCCGGTCGCAGGCGAAGGCGGCCCGGATCTGGGTGAACATGTCGCCGGGGGCGGTGGTGACCACGTCGATCGAGAGGCTGGGACGCAGCCCGTGCTCCAGCGACTTGAGCACCGGCGGCCAGCCGTGGCCCATCTGGGCCTCGATCTGGGGGGCGATCGAGACGGTGCCGCCGCTGTCGGCCACCAGCCGCCACTCCTCGTCGGTCAGGTGGCAGCAGTGGATGTAGGTGGTGTCCGGGCCGAGCAGGCCCAGGTCGCCGAGCTGCCTGACCATGCCGAACCGGCCGGCCGAGTGCATGGCCACGTGGATGGTGATGGGGATGCCGACCTCGCGGGCCAGGGCCCATTCGGCCCTGCACACCTCGTCCATGCAGTAGGTCGGCCCCCGGGTGGCCAGGGCCATGGTCAGCAGGCCGTCGTCGCTGGAGAAGTAGGTGTCGCGGACCCGCCGGACGTCGTCGGCGGGGATGGCGATCTTGCTGTTGTTCCAGTAGTCGCTGAGTGAGGTGTTGGCGCTGCCGTAGGCGTACTGGGCCCGGATGCCGGCCTCCTGGAGCCCGCGGATGCCGGCGTCGGGGTGCTCGGGGGAGTTGTTGATGTGCGACCAGTCGACCAGGGTGGTGATGCCGGCATTCAGGCACTCCAGGGCCCCGGCCAGGTTGCTGGCGTAGACGTCCTCGGGTCGGTAGTGGGGGGCGAAGGAGTCGAGCACCTCCACGAAGTAGGTGCCGAGGGTGGCGTTGGGGGCGCAGCCGCGGATGGCCGCCTCCCAGGTGTGGCGGTGGGTGTCGACGAACCCGGGGATGACGATCCGGCCGTCGGCGTCCACCACCTCGGCGTCGGCGTCGATCTGGGGGGCGACCTGGGCGATCGTGCCCCCCTCGATGAGGACGTCGCCCTTCGGCAGGTCGCCGAGGTCGGCATCCATGGTCAGGACGGTGCCGCCACGCAGCAGGAGCCGGTCGGCCATGAGCACTCCTCCTCGCTGAAGAGTCACCCGGGTTTCGCCGGAGCTTACCTTGCGTCCAGTGGCGCTGAACAGGCCCTGTACACTCCTGCCATGAGCGTCGTCGATCTCGGGGCCAGCCTGCGCGCGGAACGCCTGCGCCAGGGCCTGTCGCTGCGGGAGACGGCCCGGCGCCTGGGGATCTCGGCCAGCGCCCTCTCCCAGATCGAGACCGGCAAGGCGCACCCGTCGGTGGGCAAGCTGTTCGACATCGTGAATCTCCTCAACGTGTCGGTCGACGGGCTGCTGGCCGGGGACGCCGTGGTCACCCGCAACGGCCACGGGTTCACCTCCCTGCAGCGGGCCGGCGAGCACGAGACCCTGGAACTGGAATCGGGCGTCCACTGGCGGCGGCTCACGGCCGGGTCCTACCCGGGGGTCGAGTTCCTCCACGTCGAGTACCAGCCGGGGGGCAGCTCCACCGGCGACGACACCTTCATGCGCCACGCC
>JBJMHP010000348.1:0-56404 GCA_045807325.1 Actinomycetes bacterium
TGTCGCTCGGAGGAGGTGGTGAGGGGGCTGACCAGGTAGTCGGCGTACCCGCGGTGGGGGTACAGGTGCAGGCGCATGCCTGGCCGGAGATGGTCCACCCGTCGCCACGAGCCAACGGTTCGGCGCTCGGGGACCGCGTACACCAGGTGGTCGGCGGTCGCCTCGATGAACGAGCCGTTGCGGAGGAGCACCCGGTACACACGCTTGTCGCCGTTGGCCTTGACCGCCCGGACCCGGGTCTCACCGTGGGCGTCGTAGACGACCGTCCCCATCGCCCGGCGCTCGACCAGCTCACCAATGGGCACCATGCCGGTGGGCGTGCTGACCAGGGCGTGGTACGGCTGGCAGGCCGAGCACTGGGGGTCCTCTTCGACGCCGACGTTGAACCAGACCGGGGAGTTGAAGGCGGCCTTCTGGTTGACCAGCAGGTGGGTCAGCTCGCCCTGGAACGCCTCGGCGTCCTCGTCGGTGGCGAAGTAGCCGTCCTTGGCGCCCCAGCGGGTGATGGTGCCGGCGACCCTGTCCACCATCTGGCGGACCGAGTGCTCACGCTGGGGCGTGCCGAGGGGCCCGCGGAAGTACTTCTGGGCGACGATGTTGGTGGCGTTCTGCGACCAGGTGGCGGGGAACTCGAGGTCGCGCTGCTCGAAGGCGGTGGTGCCATCGCGCCAGTTGGTGATGACGGCGTCCCTGCGCTCCCAGGTCAGCTCGTCGTAGGGGTGGGTTCCCTTGGTCGTGAACAGGCGGCTCACGCGAAGCCCGCCACGGCGGGCGGGGCCGTGCTCAACGGACAGGGCATCCCGGGTCTTGGCCACGATGATTTGACCTCCTGCGACCCCCGTGCTGGCCGGGGTCGCGCACCTCCGTCCCCTGGAGAAGCGGCGCTGAGCGGTGCTGTGGACCGGGTCAGCGGGGCCGAGCGGGACGACGAACGGACAGATCCACGAACTACAGCGATGTGATTAAGCACCGATCCGGGGCTCGGGTCAAGCACCCTCGCACACAAGATGTTGTGGAAAACTTGCCTCCTGGGACCGATTATACCACTATATGTTGTGGTGGCCGGCACCGGCCGGCCAAGGGAGGATCGCCGTGCGTTGCCCCTTCTGCGGGTCCGACGAGGACCGCGTGGTCGACTCCCGTCCGTCGGAGGACGGGGGGACGATCCGTCGCCGGCGTGCCTGTGCGGTCTGCGGTCGACGCTTCACCACCTTCGAGCGGGTCGAGGAGGCGCCGCTGCTCGTCCTCAAGCGGGACGGCTCCAGGGAGCAGTTCGAGCTGGGCAAGCTGGTGTCCGGGCTCGAGAAGGCCTGCAAGAACCGACCGATCTCTCGAGACGAGATCCTACGCATCGCCAGTGACATCGAAGAGGCGGTCCGGGCCAGGGGCCAGCGCGAGGTCGAGAGCCAGGAGGTCGGCATCGAGCTCCTCAACGCCCTCCGCGAGCTCGACCCGGTCGCCTACATGCGCTTCGCCAGCGTCTACAAGGACTTCCAGGACCCGGCCGACTTCGAGCGCGAGCTGGAGGACCTCGGCTCCCTCCGCAAGACCACCCCCCCGAAACCCCGCTCAAACGCGGGCGCGACCTAGCGCTCCGGGACGGGGATCGACAGCTCCTGTCCGGCCTGGAGCCCGCCGCGGAGGTCGTTGGCCTTGATCAGCCCGTCCACCACGGGCCTTGGGTCGCGTCCCGGAGCGACCTGCCGGGCGATCGACCACAAAGTGTCCCCGGGCTCGACCACGTAGGTGACCCGCGGCGCCGGCCGATCGGGTCCGTCGCCGCGGGCCAGGCCGGGAGCGACCAGGAGGAACACGGCCACGACGAGGCCGATGGCAAGCACCCGGGCACGCATGGGGTCAACCTCCCCTCCTCCCAGCCGGCCATGTCAGGGAACACCTGTTCGAGCCGCCATCCATCCTGCCCGAACACCCGTTCGGTGTCAACCAGCTGCCCACAATATCGAACTGGTGTTTGCCTCACGCCTGCCTCGCTGCTAGAGTCCGGTTCATCAGGCGGCAGCGGACCAGGCGTCAGGGGGTACAGCGATGGCGGACCAGCTCACCACCAGGCAACGACGCATCCTGGAGGTGATCAGCGACGCGGTCGCAGACCGGGGCTACCCCCCATCCATCCGGGAGATCGGCGAGGCCGTCGGCCTGACCTCGACCTCCAGCGTCCACTCCCAGCTCGAGGCGCTCCAGCGCAAGGGCTTCATCCGTCGAGACCCGACCAAGCCCCGCGCCATCGAGGTCCACCTCAAGGAGCCGGTGGCGGCGATGCCCCGACCGCTGCCGACCTACGTCCCGCTGATGAGCGCGCCCGTCGCCGCCGGTACCGGCACCCTGCCCGACGACATGGTCGAGGAGCTGCTGCCGCTGCCACGCGAGCTGGTCGGCCAGGGCCAGCTGTTCATGCTGCAGGTCCGAGGGGACTCGATGGTCGGCGCCGGCGTCCTCGACCGCGACTTCGTGGTCGTCCGTCGCCAGGACTCGGCCGACAACGGCGACATGGTCGCCGCCCTCCTCCCCAACGACGAGTCGGAGGCGACCGTCAAGCACTTCGCACGCCGGGGCGGCCACGTCCAGCTCCTCCCCGACAACCCCGCCTTCGACCCGATCGACGGCGACCAGGCCCAGATCCTCGGCAAGGTCGTCGCCGTCCTCCGCCGCCTCCGCTGACGCGCCGCCGCCCCGAACGAGCGGCTTGCGCCCCGGCGAGCCGTTCGCCCTCCGGGTTGTTCGCCTAGGGCCGTTTGAGGCCTGCCCAGATCAGCTGCTCGGGTGCCCTGGGATCTCCGCGCTCGCGTAGTAGCGTTCGTCCTCGGGACCCGGGGTGGCGTGCTGCTCGGGCTTGGCCATCGGGGCCTCGTGGCCGTCCGCCGGGCCGAGCTCGTGGGGGGCGAGGGCATGGGCCAGGGAGGCGGAGGCGCGGAGGTGGAGGCGGGTGCCTTCGGGGAGGTGGTCGACGTCGAGGATCTCGGCCTCGCGGTGGGCGCGGTCGATCAGGTCGCCGCGGGCGTAGGGGACCACGGCGGTCAGCTCGACCTCGGGGCGGGGCAGGCGGTCGGCGGTGGCCGCGAGCAGGTCGTCGATCCCCTCGCCGGTGGCGGCCGAGATCATCGGGACCCCGGGGAACAGGCGGCTCAGCCGGGCCCGGGTGACCTCGTCGAGCAGGTCGGCCTTGTTGAGGACCAGCAGCTCGGGCACGTCGGCCGCGCCGACCTCGCCCAGGACGGACCGGACGGCGGCCATCTGGCCGGCCGGGTCGGGCTGGGCGGCGTCCACCAGGTGGACGATCAGGTCGGCCCTGGCGACCTCCTCGAGGGTCGACTTGAACGCCTCGACCAGGTCGTGGGGCAGCTTGGCGATGAACCCGACGGTGTCAGTGAAGGTCGCCGCCCGCCCGCCGGGCAGATCGAGCCGCCGGGTGGTGGGGTCGAGGGTCGAGAACAGCTTGTCCTCGACCAGCACCCCGGCCCCGGACAGGCGGTTCAGCAGGGTCGACTTGCCGGCGTTGGTGTAGCCGACCAGCGCCACGGCGGGGACGCCGGCGCGCTCGCGGCCGCGGCGCTTGACATCCCGGGTCCGGGCCATGTCGGCCAGGTCCCGGCGGAGCTTGGTGATGCGGCGGCGGATGCGGCGGCGGTCGACCTCCATCTTGGTCTCGCCGGGGCCGCGGGTGCCGATCGGCCCGCCCGAGCCCATGCCGCTGCCGACCCGGGTCAGGCTCTCGCCCCAGCCCCGCAGCCTGGGCAGCATGTAGTTGAGCTGAGCCAGCTCAACCTGGGCCTTGCCCTCTCGGCTGGTGGCGTGCTGGGCGAAGATGTCGAGGATCAGCACGGTGCGGTCGATCACCTTGGCGTCGACCAGCTCCTCCAGGTGCCGCAGCTGCCCGGGCGACAGCTCGTCGTCCATGATGACGGTGTCGGCCCCGAGCGACCTGACGGCGGCGGCCAGCTCCTTGGCCTTGCCCTTGCCGATGAAGGTGCCGGCGTCCGGGCGGGCTCGGCGCTGGACCATTGTGTCGAGGACCTCGGCCCCGGCGGTCTCGGCCAGCCGGTGCAGCTCCTCGACCGAGCGCTCGGCCTGCTCCACCGACCCGTCGACGGCCACGCCGACGAGCACCACGCGCTCCAGGCGGAGCTTGCGCAGCTCGACGAGCTTGACCTCGTCGGTCGGACGGGCTGGGGTGGTGGTCGCCGGTCGGCCGTCGGCCCGTTGGGCGTGGGTCCTGGTATCAGTCATTGTGTGTTCGTTCATCATCTCCACCGTAGCGGGTCGCTCGCGATCCGTCCCGTCATTTCGGCGACACGGGTCGGGCCGGGTCCGGGCGACACGCCTAACGGCCGACCAGGGCCTTGCGGACCCGTTCGCAGCCCTCGTCGAGCCGGCTGTCGGGGATGGTGATGGACAGGCGGATGTAGCCCTCGCCGCTGGGGCCGTAGCCGGTGCCGGGTGCGACGACCACGCCGGCCTCGTCCAGGAGCCGGGCGGTGAAGTCGACGCTCGACTCCCCGGGCGGGGTGGGCAGCCACACGTACAGGGCGCCCTTGGGGGCGTCGACCTTCCAGCCGGCGTCCCAGAACACCTCCATGATCCGGTCGCGGCGGCGCCGGTAGGTCTCCAGCAGCCCGGGCAGGTGAGGCATGCCGCTCTCCAGGGCGGCCACCCCGGCCCGCTGCACGGCGTTGAAGATGCCCGAGTCGATGTTGGTCTTGACCCGGCCGAGGGCCTCGATGGCGACCGGGCTGCCGACCGCCCAGCCGATCCGCCAGCCGGTCATGTTGAAGATCTTGGACAGCGACCCGAACTCGATGGCCACCTCGGTGGCGCCCGGGACCTCCAGCACCGACGGGGCGACGAAGCCGTCGTAGGTGATCTCGGAGTAGGCGTTGTCGTAGGCCAGCAGCAGGTCACGCTCGGCCGCGAACCGGACCGCCGCCTCCAGCTGCTGGGCGGTGGCCACGGCGCCGGTCGGGTTGGACGGGTAGCAGAGCCACAGCAGCTTGGCCTCCGGCGCCGTCGAGGGGTCGACAGCGGCGAAGTCCGGGAACCAGCCGTCCTCGGCGGTGAGGGGGAGGTGCACCGGCCGGCCGCCGGCCAGGATGGTCCCGACCTCGTAGACCGGGTAGCCGGGCTCGGTCACCAGCACCTGGTCGCCAGGGTCGACGAACGCCCATGGCAGGTGGGCGATCCCCTCCTTGGAGCCGATCAGGGGCAGCACCTGGGTGTCAGGGTCCAGCTCGACCCCGAAGCGGCGCCGGTAGAAGTCGGCGACCGCGCGCCGGAACGCCGGCAGCCCGAAGTAGCTCGGGTACTGGTGGGTCGAGGGGTCGCGGGCCGCCTGGGCCAGCTCCTCGACCACGAAGTCGGGGGTGGGCAGGTCGGGGTCGCCGACGCCGAAGGAGATGACGTCGACGCCCGCGGCCCTGCGCTCGGCCACCTTGCGGTCGATCTCGGCGAACAGGTACGGCGGGATGGCGTCGATGCGGCGTGCGGTGCGCATGAGCTGGGTGCTCCTCCTCGCGGAGAGGTCCGGCACGAACCAGGCGGATCCGAGCTGGCAGCCTACCGCCAGCGGCGTACCGACGCCGCGCCGCGGCCAGCGGGGTGGGGCAGGACCCGGTGACGGCGGCCCCGGCGGCCAGCCGCCCTCCGAGCGCCTCCGCTCAGGCGGTGCCGGCCCCGGGGCGCCGCCCGGTCGGCATGGCGCGCTGGGCGGCTGGGGTTACCGGACCCGGAGCTCGCCGTTGCCGATGCGGGCCAGGGACCCCTCGGTGCGGCGGCCCTCGGCCCGGTAGACGAAGTTGATGACCTCGCCGCTCTCGACCAGGGCGATGGCGTCACGCCCGGTCATGGCGTCCTGGATGGCGTCCTCCCCGCCCGGGCGGGCGACGAACCGGACCAGCTCGGGCTGGGCCGGGAAGCGTTGGCCGTTGCCGGTGGTGTAGCCGAACAGCAGCCGGGCCAGCTCCGCCTTGGAGTCGAGCGGTCGATGCTCGGCGAGACGGTGGTCGAAGACCAGAACGTCGTACATGAAGACCGCCCCTTCTGGACAGTTTGCGGCAGTCTACGCCACGATACGGTGCAAACGGTGCATGCCCGCAGCCGTGACGGGGCTGTGCACAGCTGCCGGCATCCAAGGCCGCGCCGGGCTACCCTCCCGACTGGGGGCCCGCGCACCGCGAGCGGTTGGTGAGGGCCGCCCGGTTACTGGACCGAGGCGAGGAAGTCGTCGGTCAGGGTGCCGTGGGCGACCTCGCGGGCCGGGCCGGTCATGCGGACGGTGCCACCGGGGGTCCAGTCGAGCTCCAGGCGGCCGCCGCGCAGCTCGACGACCAGCGGTCGGCCGGCCACGCCTCTGACCTGGGCGGCCACGGCGACCGCGCAGGCGCCAGTTCCGCAGGCCAGCGTCTCGCCGACCCCTCGCTCCCAGGTCCGCTGGCGGACGGTGGCCCGGTCGACCACCTGGGCGAACTCGACGTTGGTCTTGGCCGGAGCGAAGGTTGGGTGGTTCTCGAGCCTGGGGCCGAGGGTGGTCACCGCCGCCTTGTCGACGTCGTCCACGAACACCACGGCGTGCGGATTGCCCATGGACAGGCAGGTGGCGATGACCTGCTCGCCGTCTATCTCGAGGGTGCGCTCGTCATCCAGGGTGGGTGGCCCCATGTCGACGGTGACCCGGTCGATGCCACCGCGGTCGTCGGCGTGCAGCTTCAGGTGTTTGATCCCCGCCCGGGTCTCCAGGTCGAAGGTGGGGCCGACCAGGCCGCGGTCGCCCAGGTACTTGCCGACCACCCGGACCCCGTTGCCGCACATCTCGGCCAGCGAGCCGTCGGCGTTGCGGTAGTCCATGAAGAACGGCGTCTCGCCGCCCGGGGCGATGCGGATCAGGCCGTCCGCCCCGACCCCGAAGTGACGGTCGCAGACCGCCCGGGCCAGTTGCGGGGTGATCCGGTAGCGGTCGGTGAGGTCCTCGACGACCACGAAGTCGTTGCCGGTGCCGTGCGCCTTGACGAACTCCACGCGTCAACCCTTCCCGTACATTTCCAGGGCCCAGGCTACTCGGTCCGGCCCGGGAGGAAGGGTACTCCATCGCACCCGAGGGTCCCTGCGGAACCAGGCCAGCTGGCGGCGGGCGTAGGCCCGGGTCCGTCTGACCACCGCCTCCAGCGCCTCGGCGACCGGTGTGCCCTGCTCCATGGCGTCGAGCAGCTCCTTGTAGCCAAGGGCCTGCCGGGCCGTCCGGGACAGCGGACGCTCGGCCAGCCGCCGGACCTCCTCGACCAGCCCCGCCTCGGCCATCGCCGCCACCCGCTCGGCCACCCTGGCCCGCAGCGGCTCGGGGCCGGGGTCGAGGCCGAGCACGGTCAGGCGGTAGCGCGAGACCGGGGTGTCCATGGCCCCGCGGAACGACGAGAACGGCCGGCCGGTCAGCTCCATCACCTCCAGGGCCCGGACCGTGCGGCGCAGGTTGGCGGGCTGGATCCGGGCGGCCGCCGGCGGGTCGGCCGCGGCCAGCCGGCGGTACAGCTCGGGCAGGCCGACGCGGGCCGCCTCGGCCTCCAGCCGGACCCGGACGGCCTGGTCGGTCGGGGGGAACACGAAGTCGTCGACGACGGCGTGGAAGTAGAGGCCGGACCCGCCGACCAGCAGCGGCATCCTCCCCCGGCCCAGCACCTCGGCGATCGCGGCCCGGGCCAGCGGCTGGAACCGCGCCACCGAGAACTCCTCGCCCGGGTCGACCAGGTCGACCAGGTGATGCGGCACGCGCGCCCGCTCCTTCGGTGTCGGCTTGGCCGTCCCGATGTCCATCCTCCGGTACACCAGCATGGCGTCGGCGCTCACCACCTCGGCCCCGAGCCGCTCGGCCACCGCCAGGGCCAGCTCGGTCTTGCCCGCGGCCGTGGGTCCCACCAGGGCCAGGACCGGACCCGGCCGGGGGCCGGGCGGGGACGGGGGCTGTGTCGAGGAGCTCATGGCGCGGTCGGGCGGGCGGCGCAAGGGCCGGGTCGGGAGCCGGTCATGGCGCGGTCAGGAGGGCGACCAGGTAGCCCACGCCGTAGGGGGCGTCCTCGTAGAGAACCCGGCCGTGCAGGGCGGAACCGCT
Source organism: Actinomycetes bacterium (assembly GCA_045807325.1). GTDB lineage: Bacteria > Actinomycetota > CALGFH01 > CALGFH01 > CALGFH01 > CALGFH01. The sequence continues at coordinate 8,111 of JBJMHP010000348.1, forward strand.
GTGAGCCGCGCCCTCGTCAGAGACGCGGCCGTGCAGGGGTGAGCCGCCGTTGGCCGCATCCTCCCCAGGGCCCTGGTCGCGCACGGCTGGACCGGGGTCGCAGGCGCCGGCGAGGACCTGGAGTGGCACTCGGCCGGCGACGAGGAGCTCGGCGGCCTGGGCGGGGTCGAGGTCGAGGAGGCGTTCCGGCTTCCCGGTGCGGAACGTCTCCGCCACCGCGGCGTCGAACCTCGCTGCTTCGGGCCGGAATGCCCCCGGTGCGCGCTCGGTCCGGCATGCCGACAGGTCCCCCATCGCCACCAGGCCGACCTGCCCGCCGCCCGCCGCCCGACCCGCGTTCCGGGCCCGGTCGCCGGGGGCCAGCGCCCGGCCGATGGCGGCGGCCGCGCCCGGTCCGAGCGTGGGCGGGACGGTGGCGGCGAACAGCCGGCTTGGTGGCGCGTCCAGGTCGGCCAGGAGGTGGGCGGCGACGGCCAGCGACAGCGGCAGCTCGTCGAGCCGGGCGGGTGGGGGCAGGCCGGGCAGGTCGAGGTCGACCAGGGTCGGGAGGGTGACCTCGACGTCGGCGCCGTAGGGCCGGAACGAGCCGGGCGCGGAGGGCCCGGGCACGGCCCAGACCGGGCCGTCACCGACCAGGACCATGAGGTCGACGGTGGCCAGGACCGCGGCGAGGGCCTGGCCGCAGGCCGCCCGCAGCGGGTCCAGCTCGCCCGCGGCGGCCCCGGCCAGCTCGGGTACCAGCAGCGGCGGGTGCGGCACGACGGCGGCCGCGACCGGGGGCATGGCGGCCGTCAGCCGACCAGTGGGAGGGGCACCGCTCCGGCGGGTAGCGGCCTCGGCGGCGGGGCGTCCCCACAGGATCCGCTCGCCGGGCGCCGCGGGTGGTGGTGCAGCACCGGTCCTCCGACCAGGTGGTGCGGCGCCGCCTGCTCGACCCGGACCGTCACCAAGTCCCCGGGTGCCACCTCGGTGGCGTCGGCAGCCGGCCCGGCCACGTGCCTACCGGCCCCGGGGCCCCCGGCCGCCGAGTCGCGGAGGAGGCCACTGGCCCCAGGCTCCCCGAAACCCCCAGGACCCCCCACCGGCGCCGCTGGGAAGTGGCAGAGCTTGTTGGTGCGGGTGCGGCCGGACATGCGGGTCGGGTTGGTCTTGGAGATGGACTGCTCGACCAGGAGCTCGACCTCGGTGCCGACGAGGGCGCGGTTGGCCTCCAGGCTGATGCGCTCCTGCAGCTTGAGGAGGCGCTGGAAGCGGTCCTTGACCACGTCGGGGGGGACCTGGTCGGGCATGGTGGCGGCCTCGGTGCCGGGGCGTGGGGAGTACTGGAAGGTGAAGGCGGAGTCGAACCGGGCCTGCTCGACCAGGTCGAGGGTGTCGGCGAAGTCGGCCTCGGTCTCGCCGGGGAAGCCGACGATGATGTCGGTCGAGAAGGCGACCCCGGGGATGGCGGCGCGCAGGTTGGCCAGGATCTCCAGGTAGCGGCGGCGGCGGTAGCCGCGGCGCATGAGCCGCAGGACCCGGTCGGAGCCGGACTGGAGCGGGAAGTGGACGTGCTCGCACAGGGGCCGGCAGGTGGCCATGGCCTCGACCACGTCGTCGCGGAAGTCCTTGGGGTTGGGGCTGGTGAACCGGAGGCGCTCCAGGCCCTCGACCCCGTCCAGGGCCCGCAGCAGGTCGCCGAACAGCTGGCGGTGCCCGGGCAGGTCGGTGCCGTAGGAGTTGACGTTCTGGCCGAGCAGGCTGATCTCGAGCATGCCGGCGTCGGCCAGGGCCTGGACCTCGGCGACCACGTCGCCGACCCGGCGGCTGCGCTCCTTGCCGCGCAGGCTGGGGACGATGCAGAAGGTGCAGGTGTTGTTGCAGCCGACGCTGATGGCCACCCAGGCCGACCAGTCGCTGGCCCGCCGGGCCGGCAGGGCCGACGGGAAGCGCTGCATCTCGTCGAAGAACTCGGCCTGGGCGGTGCCCTGGCCGCGGGCCCGACGCAGCAGGACGGGCAGGCTGTGCAGGTTGTGGGTGCCGAACACCACGTCCACCCAGGGCGCGCGCTCCAGCACCCGGTGCTGGTCCTTCTGGGCCAGGCAGCCGCCGACGGCGATGGTCAGCCCGCGGCTGGCCTTGGTGGTGGCCAGGTGGCCGAGGGTGCCGTAGAGCTTGTTGTCGGCGTTCTCGCGGACCGCGCAGGTGTTGAGCACGACCAGGTCGGCGTCGTCGAGCCCGGCCGCCGCCTCCAGGCCCTCGGCCTCGAGCAGTCCGGCCAGCCGTTCTGAGTCGTGCTCGTTCATCTGGCACCCGAAGGTGCGGATCAGGTAGCGCTCGCGGACTGGCGCTCCCTCGCTGCCAGCCGCGGCCGCATGTGCGCCCGCCGTGCTCATGTGCCGGATGGTACTCGGGTGGCGACCCTGGCGGCCTGCCCCTACCGGTCCCGGCTCACTTGGCGTACTCGATGCTGCGGATCTCCCGGACCACGGTGATCTTGATCTGGCCGGGGTACTGGAGCTCCTGCTCGACCCGCTTGGCCATGTCGCGGGCCAGGACCTGGGCGGCGACGTCGTCGACGTCCTCGGGCTTGACCATGATCCGGACCTCGCGGCCGGCCTGCATGGCGAACACCTTGTCGACGCCGGGGTAGCTGCCGGCGATCTCCTCCAGGCGCTCCAGGCGCTTGACGTAGGACTCGAGCGTCTCCCGGCGCGCCCCGGGGCGGCCGCCGGAGATGGCGTCGGCGGCCTGGGTGAGCACGGCCTCGATGGTGCGCTGCTCGACCTCGCCGTGGTGGGCCTCGATGGCGTGGACGACCTCGGGCCGCTCCTTGAGCCGGCGGGCCAGCTCGGCCCCGATGATGGCGTGCGAGCCCTCGACCTCGTGGGTGAGTGCCTTGCCGATGTCGTGCAGGAACCCGCAGCGCTTGGCCAGGGCGACGTCCATGCCCAGCTCGGAGGCCATGATGCCGGCCAGGTGGGCGGTCTCGACCAGGTGGCGGAGCACGTTCTGGCCGTAGGAGGTGCGGTACTTGAGCCGCCCGAGCACGCGGACCAGCTCGGGATGCAGGTCGGTGATGCCGACCTCGAGGCAGGCGTCCTCGCCGGCCCGGCGCACCTCGCCCTCGACCTCCTGGCGGGCCCGGTCGTAGGTCTCCTCGATGCGGGCCGGGTGGATGCGGCCGTCGGAGACGAGCTTCTCCAGGGTGAGGCGGCCGATCTCGCGCCGGACGGGGTCGAAGCAGGACAGCAGGACCGCTTCGGGGGTGTCGTCGATGATCAGGTTGACGCCGGTGACCGCCTCGAAGGCGCGGATGTTGCGGCCCTCTCGGCCGATGATGCGGCCCTTCATGTCGTCCGAGGGCAGGGGGAGGACCGAGACGGTCGACTCGGAGGTCTGCTCGGAGGCGACCCGCTGGATGGCCAGGGTGACGATCTTGCGGGAGCGGCGGTCGGCCTCCTCCCGGGCCTGCTGCTCCAGGTCGCGGACCAGGCCCATGGCGTCCCGCTTGGCCTCCTCCTCGATGTGCTTGACGAGCATGGCCTTGGCCTCGGCGGCGGTCATGGCCGCGACCTGCTCGAGGCGGCGGCGGTGCTCCTCGGCGGCGGAGTCGAGCTCGGTCCGGGCCGCCTCGAGCGTCTGCTCCCGGTCGTGCAGGGTGACCTCGCGCCGGTCGAGCAGGGTCGCCTTGGCCTGAAGGGCCTCCTCGTGGCCGGCCAGGCGCTCCTGACGCTGCTGGATCTCGGCTTGCCGGGTCCTGGCCTCGACCTCTACCTCAGCCCGAAGCTTCGTCGCCTCGCTCTCGACGCCCTGGCGGAGCCGCAGGGCCTCGTCCCGGGCTTCCACGGCGGCCTCGCGGCGGGTGGTCTCGGCTTGGCGGCGGGCGTCGTCCAGCAACGCCTTGGCCTGCTGCTCGGCCGAGCCGAGCACCGTTGCGGACTGTTTGCGCTGGTAGGACGTTCCGACGAAAAAGCCGAGGACGATCCCGGCGAGCGCTCCGATGATGAGAACGACGGCCTCCACGGTGGCCTCCTTTGCAACCCCCATCCGGCCGGGTGCCCGGCCGGCGAAAGCCGCCCGGCGGCGCTGCCGAGACCGTCTGGCCTAAGACGGCAACAGCGCCGAGCGGCGCCCGGCGCTGCAGAGACCCTGCGATTACGGTCCGAAGGTCGGGTCCGACGGAACGTTCGGGTGGGGATGTCGAGACGCCGCTCTTGTCCCCAAGCAGGAAGGTCCGGTGAACAGTCGGTGTACCAAGGTTAGGTAATCATAGGTTGGGCTCGGCGTCGCCGGGCCATCTCAGGGTAGGCCCGCGTGCCCTCCCGGTCAAGGAAGGCCAGGTCAGAAGGGGTATCAACCCAGGAATCAGTCGGTCTAAGCGATCGTCTCAGTCAACCCCGACAAGCCCCTCTCTGCCTGTCCCCGCCAGTGAGACACTAGTCGAAGCCCACCAGGTCCCTGGCGACCGACTCGGCGAGGTCGGGCGGATAGCCGCGGCGGGCCAGGTAGCTGGCCAATCGCCGGAGCTGGGTCGGGGCGGGGAGGCCGGCGAGCTGGGCCATGCGGGCCTGAGCGACCTGGCGGCAGCGGTCGGCGCTGTCCTCGGCCGGGGCGGCGGCCTGGGCGGCCCCTTCCGCCACCGCCGGGTCGACGCCGCGGTCGCGGAGCTCGGCGGCGATCGCGGGAGCGTCCAGGCCGTGCTCGGCCCGACCCTCGGCAACCGTCGTGGCCAGGGCCGCGTCGTCGACCAGGCCGACCCGTTCCAGCCGGTCGAGCGTCTCGGCGACCGCCGCCGCCTCAAACCCGCGATCCTCCAGCCGCTGCCGCAGCTCGGCCCGGGTGCGTGCCCTGGTGGTGAGCAGCCGGAGGGCGGCGGCATGGGCGGCGTCCGCCGACGCCGCCCGCTCGCCGTCCAGCGGTGCCCCTCCTCCCGGCTGCACCCGCCTGGTCCCGACCGATGCCCGCCGCCCGACCACCATCAGCGCGCTCGCTCCGGCTCTCGTGGGGCCCGGTGGCTCAGAGCTTGTCCTGGTCTTTGACCTTGTCGTTGGCTTCGTTATTGGCTTCGGGGTCGGGGGTGGAGATGGGCGGGAGGCCGACTCCGAGCTGGGCCTTGACCTTCTCCTCGATCTCGCGGGCGAGCTCGGGGTTGTCGCGGAGGAAGTTGCGGGCGTTCTCGCGTCCCTGGCCGAGCTGGTCGCCGTCGTAGGTGAACCAGGCCCCCGACTTCTTGATGAGGCCGACGTCCACGCCGACATCCAGCAGGCTCCCCTCCTTGGAGATCCCCTGGCCGTAGATGACGTCGAACTCGGCCGAGCGGAACGGCGGGGCCAGCTTGTTCTTGACCACCTTGGCTCTGGTCCGGTTGCCGACCACCTCGGGACCGTCCTTCAGCGACTCGATCCGCCGCACGTCCAGCCGGACCGAGGCGTAGAACTTGAGCGCCCGCCCCCCCGAGGTGGTCTCAGGTGACCCAAAAAGGACACCGATCTTCTCCCGGAGCTGGTTGATGAAGATGGCGGTGGTCTTGGACTTGGAGATCGTGCCGGAGAGCTTGCGGAGGGCCTGGCTCATGAGGCGGGCCTGGAGGCCGACGTGGGAGTCGCCCATCTCGCCCTCGATCTCGGCCCGGGGGACCAGGGCGGCCACCGAGTCGACCACGATGACGTCGAGGGCACCCGAGCGGATCAGCATGTCGGCGATCTCCAGGGCCTGCTCGCCGGTGTCGGGCTGGGAGATCAGCAGCTCGTCGGTGTTGACCCCGAGGTTGCGGGCGTAGGTCACGTCCAGGGCGTGCTCAGCGTCGACGAAGGCGGCGATGCCGCCGGCCCGCTGGGCCTCGGCGATCACGTGCAGGGCCAGGGTGGTCTTGCCCGAGGCCTCGGGGCCGTAGATCTCGACCACCCGGCCGCGCGGCACCCCGCCGATGCCGAGGGCGAGGTCGAGGGCGAGGCTGCCGGTCGGGATGGCCTGGACCGGGTCGGCGGGGCCGTCCACGCCCATGCGCATGACCGAGCCCTTGCCGAACTGCTTCTCGATCTGGAGCAAGGCGACCTCGAGTGCCTTCTCGCGTTCCACCGTCCCTCCCCGCATGCCGTCGTTGCGGGCAGTATAGGTCGCGGCCATCACAGTCCCCTCTGAAGTAGGCGGCCCAGGAACGTTCGGAGTGGCGAGCACCGTACTACGAACACCTGTTCGGTACAATGATCATATCCGGATCTGGGGACAATCCCTCGCAGCGGCCGCGTTACCCCTGGCCGTCGTGATCTACCCGGCGAGGGGGAACTCGCGCAGGACCCGGTAGCGGGCGCCGCGGGGGCCGCCGAGGGTACTCCGGTAGCAGGCCAGCTCGCGTGCCTCCCAGGGCTGCCCGTCGGCGGCCGCGCCGGCGACCAGGTCGAGGGCCTCCTGGGGGACGGGCGCCGGGGTGGAGAAGCGGGCCAGGGTCAGGTGAGGATGCAGCGGCCGGTCCTCGAAGCGCAGGCCGGCCGCCTTGCAGGCGGCGGAGAGGGCGGCGGCCAGGCGGACCAGGACCTCGGCGTCGCCGCCGATGCCGGCCCACAGCACCCTGGCCCGGCGTCCTGGGGGGAACGTGCCGGCGCCCTCCAGGCGCAGCCGGGCCGGTGGGACGCCGGCGACGGCGGTCTCGCCGACCCGGACCACCTCGTCGGCCAGCTCGGGCCGGACCTGGCCGAGGAAGGCCAGGGTGAGGTGCCAGCCGCCGGGCGGGGTGACTCGGGCGCCGCTCAGCAGGGACCCCAGCCGGGGCAGGGTCGCCTCCAGCGGCGCCCGGGCCGGCCCCGGCACCGGCACGGCGAAGAACAGCCGCCCGCTGAGCAGGTCGGGGTCGGCGACGGTCGCGTCGGTCACGCGAGGCCCCGGGATGGGCGTGCTGCTGTCCCAACCCCGACTGCTGGGGCCCCCGAACGGGAGGGTAGCCGACCGGGCCGGGGGGCGGAGGCGGTTGTCCACAGGGGCCGACTCACGCCAGGCCCTCCAGGCGGCGGCGGGCCAGGTCGAGGGCGACCGTGGTGGTCCAGAGGCGGATCTGGCTGCGGTCGCCGGGGGCGGTGAGGGTGCGGGTGGCGGTGCCGGCGGCGTCGGCGACCCCGAGGCAGAGGGTGCCGACCCGGCGGCCGGACTGCTCGGTGGGGCCGGCGACGCCGGTGGCGGCCACACCGAGGTCGGCGCCGAAGGCCTTGCGGGCGCCCTCGGCCATGGCGGCGGCGACCGGCTCGCTGACCGGGCCGTCGGCGGCGAGCAGGTCGGGATCGACGCCGAGCCGGGACGCCTTGGCGTCGGTGGCGTAGGCGACCACGCCGCCAAGGTAGTAGTCGGAGGCGCCGGGGATGCCGGTGATGCGGCCGCCGAGGAGGCCGCCGGTGAGCGACTCGGCGGTGGCCAGGGTGAGGCCGCGCTCACCCAGCAGGCGGCCGACGACGGCCTCCAGGGTCTCGTCGTCGGTGCCGTAGACGATGTCGCCGAGCTCCTCGCGGACCCTGGCCTCCACCGGGGCGATCTCGACCAGGGCCTGCTCCCGGGTGTGGCCGACGGCGGTGAGGCGCACCCGGACCTCCCCCGGGCTGGCCAGGTAGGCCATGGTGACCTGGCGGCCGGCCCCGACCTCCTCCCACGTCGGGGTGAGGCGCTCGGCCAGGCGTGACTCCCCCACCCCGGCGGTGCGAAGGGTCCGGGAGACGATCGCCCGGCCCTCCCCGGCCCTGGCCGCCAGGTCGGGCAGGACCACCTGCTCGAGCATGCCCTCCATCTCGCGGGGGACGCCGGGCACGGCGTAGACGGGCTTGCCGTCGATCTCCATGATCAGCCCGGGGGCGGTCCCCCGCGGGTTGTCGATGGTGCGGGCGCCCTGGGGCACGTCGGCCTGGCGCAGGTTCATCTCGGCCATCCGCTGGACGCCCATGCCGCCGAACCGCTCCCGCAGCCACGCCTCCAGCTCGGGCTGGCGCACCAGGGCCACACCGGCCACCTCGGCCAGGGCCTCCCGGGTCACGTCGTCCTGGGTCGGGCCCAGGCCGCCGGTCAGGAGGACCGCGTCGGCCCGGCCGAGAGCCTCGCCGATGGCCTCGGCGATGCGCTCGGTGTTGTCCCCGACCACGGTGTGGCGCAGGCAGTCCCAGCCGACGTCGGCCAGGCGCTGGCCGATCCAGGCGGCGTTGGTGTTGACGATCTGGCCGAGCAGCAGCTCGGTCCCGACCCCGATGATCTCGCAGCGCACGCCCGCTCCCTTGCCGATGGACCGTCGACGGCGAGGATGCTACCCGGCCGGCCGGGCCAGAAGCTCCGGGCCCTGGGCGGCGGTGACCACCACCGGCAGGTACTCCCCCACCGTGATCCGTGACGCGCCCTCGACCCGGACCACGCCGTCGGCGTCGGGGGCCTCCCGGAAGCTGCGGCCCTCGACGGCGCCGTCGGCCTCGACCCGCTCGACCAGCACCTCCAGCCGCCGCCCCACCCAGGCCTCCTGGGCCTCGGCCAGGAGGCTATCCTGCAATCCCTGGGCCCGCTCGACCCGGGCCCTGGCGGTGGCCTCCGGGACGCGGTCGTCAAGCTCCAGGGCGGCGGTTCCGTCCTCGGGCGACCAGGCGAAGAACGCGACCCAGTCGAGGCGGGCCGCCTCCAGGAACGCCTCCAGCTGGCGCACGTCGGCGGCGCGCTCGCCCGGGAAGCCGAGGATGAAGTTGGAGCGGAAGGCGGCGTCGGGGTCGAGGGCGCGGATCCGCCCGACCAGGTCGAGGAAGGACCCGGCCGAGCCGCCGCGGCGCATGCGCCGCAGCACGGGGACGCTGGCGTGCTGCAGCGACAGGTCGAAGTAGCTGCAGACCACCGGGTTGGCCGCCATCTCCTCGAGCAGGCCGGGGGTGACTTCGTCGGGCTGGAGGTAGTTGAGGCGGACCCGGCGCAGGCCGTCGATCCCGGCCAGGTCGCGTAGCAGGTGGATGAGGGCCTCGCGGCCGCCCAGGTCCTTGCCGTAGCTGGTGGAGTTCTCGGCGACCAGGCAGACCTCGGAGACGCCCTGGCCGGCCAGCCAGGCGACCTCGTCCAGGATCTCGGTGGGCCGCCGGGAGCGGAACCGGCCCCGGAACGACGGGATGGCGCAGAACGAGCAGTCGCGGTCGCAGCCCTCGGCCAGCTTGACCAGGGCCACCGGCCCGCGGGCGGACGCCCTGGCCGGGAACGCGGCCCCGGCCGGGGTCGGGAACACCATCGGCAGGGGCCGCCGTCCAGGTGGGACCAGGGAAGCCGGACCGGGCCCGGCGGCTTCCCGGGAGCCGAGCAGCGACGGGAGCTTGCCGTAGTCGGAAAACGGGACGATGGCGTCGGCCTCGGGGAGCTCGACCCGCAGCTCCTCGGTGTAGCGTTCGGCCAGGCAGCCGGTGACCAGGACGGTGCGGGGCCGGCCCTGCTCCTTGAGGGCGGCCGCGTCCAGGATGGTCTCGATCGACTCGCGCTTGGCCGCCTCCACGAACGCGCAGGTGTTGACGACCACGGCGTCGGCCTGCTCGGGGTCGGTCACGACCTGGTAGCCGGCGGCGGCGAGCAGGCCGGCGGCGTTCTGGGAGTCGACCTCGTTGCGGCCGCAGCCGAGGGTGACGATGGCCACGGTCGTCGGGGCGGGGTCGGGCATGGACTGGTCTCCTGGGAACGGCTGCCGACCCTTGACGCTACCAGCCGCCGCGGTCCGACACCGCGAAGCCGAGCAGGTCGGCGGCGAGCCCGATCACGGTCGTGGTGGTCCGCACGCCGAGCAGCTGCGGCCGGAGCCGGGCCCCGGCGGCCAGGTGGCGATCGTACGGCAGACGCGCCACCCGCACCCCCTGGGAGGCAAGGGTCCTGGTCCCGCGCTTGAGGTCGACGGCCTCGGTGTGGGGGCTCTGGCTGGAGAGGACGACGACGGTGCGCGGGAGCAGGGAGGCCGAGGTCTGGCGCAGCCGGGCGATGGCCTGGTGGGCGCTGAGCAGGCCGTCGACGGTGGCCGGGGCGACCAGGGCGAGGGCCTGGGCGTCCTCGAGGACGCCCAGGTTGAGGCGGCTGGCCGGGTCCGGTCCGCAGTCGGTCACCAGCACCGCGAAGAAGCGCGAGAGGGCGGCCACGGCCGCCCGGTACGCGGGGAGGTCGAGCCGGGGGGCGGGGTCCGCGCTGGTCGGGCCGGTCAGCAGCCACAGGCCGCTGTCGGTCCGGCCCAGGTGGGGGTCGGCGTCCTCGAAGGCCTGCGGCTGGGGGGCGGCGCGGCCGAAGCCGGCCACCGGGCGGGGCGAGGCCGCCCCGGCCACCAGGGCCAGGGAGCCCAGCTCGGGGGCGGCGTCGACGGCCAGGACCCGGTCGGGCCGGGCGGCGGCGAGGGCGGTCGCGACCAGCGCCGCCAGCGTGGTCTTGCCGGCGCCGCCCCGGCCGCTCAGCACGGCGATCCTTCGGATGGTGGTCACCGGCTGACGCAGCCGCTCGGCCCGGGTGGTGGCCTCGCGGACCTCCCGCGAGGCGCCCATGCCCAGCACCTCCCGCACACGCCGGGCGGCCTGTCTGGCCACCGGGTCCCGGTGGTGCCTGGGCCGGGTGAACTGCTCCGGATCGAGGTCGCCCGGCGCCAGCCCGCGGCGCCCGTCCTCCTCGGGCCCCGGGACCACGGACCCGGCCCCGGGGTCGGCCCCCTGGAGGGGGAGCGTAGCCGACCCGGGAGTGGGGCGTGCCGGGTTGTCCACAGCCGGGGCCGCATCGGCTCCCGCGGCCGGGTCGGCGCTCGGGGATGAGTCGGGACCCTGAGCCGCATCGGTGCCCCGGGACGGGGCGGCACCCGGGGCTGGATCGGCGCCCGGCGCCGGTTCAGGACCCATCCCCAGGTCGCGGAGGACCGACGAACCCCAGTCCTGCTCGGGGGGGTCTGGTTCTCGCTCCGGGCGCATCAGAACGTGTCGAGGAGGCGGCCGTAGATGCCGAACACCCCGATCGCCAGCGGGACGGCGGCGACCACGGCCACCGTCTCCAAGCGGTCGGCGAGGCGGCGTGACCGGGCTCTGACGTGGTCGACCGGCTCCACGACGAGGGCGACCAGGGTCATGACCAGGAGGGCCAGGACGGCGGCGAGGGGGGCGGCGGTGCCGGCGCGGTCCTGCCAGACGGACAGCAGTCCCAGCAGGATCCAGGCGGCCGCCGCCAGCAGGGCGACGACCTCGGCGACCAGGGGGTAGATGCGGGCCCGGCCGGCCAGGACGACGGCGCAGGCGGCGGCCAGCAGGACCGTCCAGCGGGTGGGGGCGGTCAGCAGCTGGCGGCCGGCCAGGGCGGTGGAGGCGGCGGTGGCGACCACGGCGACCGAGAGGCTGCGGTGGGTCGCCTCGATGGCCGCGACCGCGTCCCGGCGGGCCACCTCGTCGCCGGCCGTGCGGCGGTCGTCGAGGCTGGTGAGCCCGGAGGCGGTGAGGGCGACCCGTGGCAGCAGCCCCAGCAGGACGACGGAGGCGACGGCCAGCACGGCGGCCAGCCGGTCGGGGGTGAGGCCGGCCGACAGGCCGGCGCCCCAGGCCGCGGCCAGGCCGAGACCGAGCCCGCCGCCGACCACCCCGACCCGGCCGAGGGGCGAGACCAGGCCGAGGAGCACGGTGGCGGCGGCGGCCACGGCCGCGGCCACCACCAGCCGTCCCACCAGGGGTTGGCCGGCCGCGCCCGTGGCCGTCCAGGCCGAGACCAGCCCGACCGCGCCGCCCCCGAGGACCAGCGCGGTCCCGGGCGGCTCGCGCAGCTGGGCGGCCACCATCCCGCAGGCGGCCAGGGTGAGCGCGACCACGGCCAGCGCCTGGGCCGTCCGCGGGTCGCTCCAGGGGCCGCGGAGCAGCAGCCAGGCAACGGCCAGGCAGGCGGCGACCACCCCGGCGGTGAGGGTCCAGCGGCGGGCGGCCGGCCCCCACCGCCAGGGCCGCCGGTCGCGGTCGTCGGACACCTCCTCGATGACGTCGTGGACGACCGGCGCCGGCGGCGCGTCGTGCTGGGCGACCAGCCGCAGCACGGCCCCGTCCTGGACCTCGGCCTCGGCCAGGGTCGCGTCCAGGGCGAGCACCTGCCCGGCCGCCCCGACCAGCTGCCGGGCCCGCGGCGGCGCCTGGGCCTCGTCGCCCAGGAGGGCCAGCAGGTCCGGCATGAGCGAGCCGACCGGCTCGGTGGACGGCAGCACCAGGTCGACCCGCCGGCGTTCGCCGACCAGGGTGACCCGGCTGTAGGGGACGTTCATGGCCGCGCCACCGAGCTCACCGCCCCGTCCCGGGTGCCGGGGCGACGGCCCGGGGCACCGCCCTGGCCGCGGCCTGCTGGTCGAGCTGGTGCTGGAGGAACGACCAGCCGACGCAGCCGGCACACAGCACGGCGGCGAGCACGGCCCCGCCGGCGGCCCGGCGCAGGTTGTTGTTGCTGGCCTTACGGCGGGCCCGCAGTGAGCCGTGGAGCAGCGCGTCCGCCAGCCGCTGGCGGCGGACCGCCACCGACTCCAGCAGCTGGGCGTCGTAGTCTCGCTCCATGGGCATCGCCCCCGAGGGGAAGGTCGGCGCTACTCGTAGACGTCGTGGAGCCGCATCTCGATGGTGGCCAGGACCTCGGCGAACTCGAGGTCGCGGTCGTCGCCGCTGGGCGTGCGCAGCAGCTCCAGGCGCAGCTCGTCGGCGATCCTGGCCAGCCGCTCGGCCAGCCGGACCGCCTGGTCGCGGTCGAGCAGGTCGAAGTGGAGGCCGTCCAGGGCGATGGCCTGCCGGACGGCGTAGTTGTCGGCCTCGTCATCGGTGGCGGCGGCCAGCCGCTCCAGCAGCGTCCGGTAGGCCCACCTGGACAGCGTGGTCGGCTCGTTGTTGGGGATGACGATGACGGCCACTCAGAACCCGATCCGCACGATCTTGTCCTGCTCGGTCGCGGGCAGGCCGTCGAGGTGGCGGCGGACGGCGGCGATCTGGTCGGGCGTGAAGCCGGTCAGGTCGACCACGGTGTAGTCGTTCGACTTCAGCAGGTGCTGGTCGATCGAGCGCAGGAACACCCGCTCGTTCCAGTACCGGGACGCCTCGGGGGTGCCGACGGCGTCATAGGACCGGCCCAGGTCGTCGACGTACTCGGCGCCGACATGCGGGCTCTCGTGGAAGGTGCGGTCGGCGAAGTCCGGCTGGGCCTTGAGCCGGGCCGCGGTCGCCTGCTCGGCCGGGCTGAGCCGGGTGGCGTCGGGGATGCCCTCGGCCCGCAGCCGGTCCAGGTCGGCCACGGCGTCGCCGGCCCCGCCGGCGGCGTGGTCCAGGCCGCCGGTCTGGAGGTCGGGGGTGCTCTGGTCGAGCTGGGTGGTGAGCTCGTCGACGGTCGGCAGGTCGGGGTCGAGCTTGCCGGCATCCTCGAGCTGGTCGGCGAGCTTGCCGACGTCGTCGGGCAGCTTGCCGGCGTCCTCGGCGGCGTCGGCGACCTCGTCGACCTTCCCGGCCTTGTTGAACTTGCTCACCTTGGCGATCTTCAGGGCCTTCAGCGCCGCCAGCGGCAGGGTGACCACGTTCCACAGCACCGTGCCGAAGGCGCGGGCCGGGTCCTGGCTCCACATGTCCCAGGCCACCAGCGCCTTGCCCAGGTTCTTCCAGGCCTCCAGGGCCTCGCCGGGGGCGTACAGCCACTTGCCGGTCAGGCTCCACAGCCCGCCCCAGGACGAGCTGAAGGTGTCCCAGTCGAACGGGTTGACGAAGCCGACCAGGCCCTTGAGGTCGTCCCAGACTCCGTCGACGAAGAAGCCCTTGACCACCGAGACGCCGCCGTTCCAGACGTCCTTCCACCAGGGCTCGTCCTTCTCCTCGGGGGCGCCCCACGGCCGCTCGGCGTTGGCCGGGATCTCGGTCGGGCCGTAGGTGTCGGGGCCGCTGCCGCCGGCGTGCCACTGGCGCCCCCCGAAGCGGGCGTTGATGGCGTTGGCGGCCCGCCGCTCGGCGTCCTGGAGGGCCAGCACCTGCTGGTCGACGGCGGCCAGGAGGCCGTTGTGCTGGTCGACCTTGGCGCCGTCCTCGCGCCAGTCGTCGTCGCCCTGCACGCTGGCCACGAACGACGACGCCTCGGCCTGGAGCTGCTCCAGGCGCTGGGCGATGGGACGGACCTCGGCCGCGTAGCCGCTGAGGGTGCCGGCCACGCCCTCCAGGTCGCCGCCGAGGTCGCTGGCCCGGCTGCGGACCGGCTCGGTGGCCGCGAACAGCTGGGCCGCCTCCGGGGCCTCGTAGAAGGCGGACAGGCCCTGCCAGGTCGAGTGGACGTCGCTGCCGGCCTCGCGGACGCCCTGGCCGGCCGTGCGCAGGCTGGACGCGTCGACCTCGAGGACGTCGACGTCGCCTCGGAACTGGGGGATGGCGCCCGGGTTGATCATGGCCGTCCCCGCCTACCTGCCGGCGTTGCGCTGGGCGTGCTCGGCCATGGCCAGGTCGCCGTTCAGGTACGCCCTGGTGGCGTCCACCGCCCCCTCCAGCACCCGGGAGGTCCGGTCGACCAGGAACTGGAAGGCCGGCTGGTTGTGGGCGGCGAAGTCGACCAGCGCCTGGCCGACGATCTGGCTGCCGCTGGCCGCGACCGCACCCTGGACGGCGGCCTCGTAGGCCTTGCCGTGGCGCTCGAACGCCCTGGCCTGCTCGACCGTCCGGGACACCACGCTGCGGACCCCGGCCGGGTCAATGTCCCACCTGCCCATCAGCCGATGGCGTCGACCGCACTCCTGGCCTGGGCCAGGGTGCTCTGGGCGGTGCCGTCGTTCTGCTCGAGGGTGCCGCGGACCAGGGCGATGATCGAGCGGACCTCGGTGGCGGCGCTGTTCCAGCGGCGCTCCTTGCCGTGGTACTGGTCGGACACGCCGTCGGCCTGGAAGTCGGACATGGCCTGCTTCACGTCGGCGTCCCGCTGGCCGATCAGCGCCTCCAGGCGGGCGATGACGGTCTGGAGATTTCCCTGGGCCTCCTGGGAGGCGCCAACGTCGTAGCTGCGTCGGTCGGCGTTCGCCATGGCTCCTCCTCTCGCTCAGCCGCGGGTGCCGAAGCGGGCGGCGTCGAAGTTGGCCGCCCCCAGCCCGGTCTTGGAGTTGTCGGCCATCTCGGTCTCGCCCTGGATGAAGGCGGTGTCCATGCCGTGGACCCCGCCGAGGATGGCCGACAGGGACGAGTTCAGGTCGGCCGTGATCTCGTCGGAGCGGGCCTTGAACGAGTCGAAGGCGGCCTTGCCGGCCCCGTTGAACCTGCCCTCCAGCGGCTGGGCGGCCGCGATCAGCTGCTTGATGAGCGCACCCAGGTCGCCGCTGGCCCCCTGGGTCTGCCTGGTCAGCGTCGACAGCGTCTGGCTGCCCACGTCGAATCTCACCGGGCTCTCCTCTCGCCGATGCGGGTTCTGGCGGAACGGCGGCATATCATAAGCGACCTCCCCCGACAGGAAGCAATCGCCGCGAACGTGACATCTCCCCCCTACAGCTTCGGGCCGGGCCGTTGAGGCGGCTGGTGCACCGGCCGGCGCGGGTGGTCCGCCCGGCCGGCCAGGCCGGGCCGCTCGGGATCGAGGCCCCGCCGACCCTGCCCGAGGGCCGGTCCAGCAACCCGGTGCAGGCGCTGCTCCCGGTGGCCGGGGCGACCTCGTCGCTCGGCATGATGCTGGTCTTCCGCAACCCGGCCATGCTGGCCGTGGGAGCCCTGATCATGCTCGTGACGGTGTTCGGCGGGCTGGCCATGCTGCTGTCCCAGAGCGGCCAGGCGGCCCGCCAGCGCCGCCAGCAGCGCGACCGCTACCTCGAGTACCTGGAGGAGCTGCGCCAGCGGTCGGCGGCCGAGGAGCACCAGGAGCGGGCCGCGGCCACGGCCCTCGACCCGCCACCCGCGGCCCTGTTCGACGTCGTCCGCGACCCGGCCAGGCGCTGGGAGCGGCGCCGCGCCGACCCCGACTTCCTCCGGGTCAGGGTCGGGATGGGCCCGGTTCCGGCCCGGCCCCTGGTGCTGGCCGACGGCGGCAGCTCGCTGCGGCCCACCGACCCGTTCATGCTCGCCGAGGCCCGGGCGGTGGAGCGGCGCTTCGCCACCACCCCGCAGATGCCGCTGACCGTGCCCCTGGACCGGGCCGGGAACGTGAGCGTTGTCGGCGACCGGGCCGAGGCGCTGGGGCTGGCCAGGGCCCTGCTGGTGCAGGCGGCGGCCTGGCACGCCCCCGACGACCTGGCGGTGGCGCTGGCCTGCCCGCCCGGGTGGCTGGACGACTGGTCGTGGGCCAAGTGGCTGCCGCACCTGCTCGACCCCGAACGCCGCCACGGCCAGACCGAGGGCCGCCGGGTCGCGCCCTCGCTCGGCGAGCTGGCCCGGGCGATGGCCGGGGACCTGTCGGCCAGGGCGACCTACGCCGCCGAGGCCCGGCGGGGCATGGCCGCCGGCCAGGCCCTGGCCCTGGCCCGCCGGCTGCTGGTCGTCCACGACGCCCACGGCCAGGTGGCCGACGAGCTGCCCTCCCCCGACCAGGCGGTCCCGGCCAGGGACATGGGCGTCACCGTCCTCCATCTGGTCGCCGACCGGCTGCACGAGCCCGAGGAGGTGGCCGTCCGGGTCACCCTGGAGGACGGGCAGGTGGCGGTCGAGGACCTCCGCGGCCCCGGCCCGCCGCCGGCGGTGGCCGGCGTGGCCGACCAGGTCCCGACCGCCCTGGCCGAGGGGCTGGCCCGCATCCTGGCCCCGCTGCGGCTCTCGGCCTCCTCGGCCGTCGAGGACAACCCGCACGCCGGCCCGGTGAGCCTGCCGGACATGCTCGGCGTCGACGACCCGGCCGACCTCGACCTGGCAGCCCTGTGGGCGCCGCGCGGCGAGCGCGACGTCCTCCGGGTGCCGATCGGGGTGACCGACGCCGGGGAGCCGCTGCTGCTCGACCTCAAGGAGCCGGCCCAGCTGGGCATGGGCCCCCACGGCCTGTGTGTCGGGGCCACCGGCTCGGGCAAGAGCGAGCTGCTGCGCACCCTGGTCCTGGCCCTGGCCGCCACCCATCCCCCCGAGCGGCTGGGGATGGTGCTGATCGACTACAAGGGCGGGGCGACCTTCGCCCCCTTCGCCGCCCTCCCCCACGTGGCCGGGGTCATCACCAACCTGGCCGACGACGCCGGGCTGGTCGAGCGGGTCCACGCCAGCCTGGCCGGGGAGGTGCAGCGCCGCCAGCAGGCGCTGAAGGATGCCGGCAACCTGGCCCACATCGCCGACTACGCGCAGCTGCGGGAGCGCGACCCGGAGCTGGCTCCCCTGCCCCACCTGCTGGTGATCATCGACGAGTTCGGCGAGCTGCTCACGGCCAAGCCGGAGTTCATCGAGCTGTTCCTGACCATCGGCCGCATCGGCCGCAGCATCGGCGTCCACCTGCTGCTGTCCAGCCAGCGCATCGAGGGCGGCAAGCTCAAGGGCCTCGACACCTACCTGTCGTACCGGCTGGGGCTGCGCACCTTCTCGGCCGCCGAGAGCCAGGTCACCCTGGACACCGCCGACGCCTTCCACCTGCCACCCCTGCCCGGCTTCGGCTACCTCAAGGTCGGGACCGTCACCTACGACCGGTTCAAGGCCGCCTACGTCTCCGGGCCCGTGCGGCCGCTCTCGGCGGCCGAGCAGGCCCCACCGGGCGCCCGGCCGGCCCCGTTCACCACCGCCAACCGCGGCGCCGACGACGGCGAGGACGGCCAGGCGGAGGAGACCGCCGTCCCGGCCCGGAGCGCCGAGCCGGGGCTCCACCAGGTCGTGGTGGCCCAGCTCCAGGGGGCGGCCGCCCCGGTGCACCGGGTCTGGCTGCCGCCGCTGCCGGCGGCGGTCGCCCTGGACGTGGCCGCCGGCGGGGTCGAGGTCGGCGACCGGGGGCTCCAGCTGGCCGGCCGGGCCGGCCCCATGCGGGTGCCGCTGGGGCTGCTGGACGACCCGGCCGCCCAGCGGCAGGGGCGGTGGCTGCTGGACCTGCGCACCGGGGGCGGCCACGTGGCCGTGATCGGCGGCCCCCAGTCGGGCAAGACGACGCTGCTGCGCACCCTGGTCGCCGCCCTGGCCCTGACCCACACCCCCCGGGAGGTGGCCGTCTACGGGGTCGACCTGGTCGGCGGCGGGCTCCTCCCCCTGGCCGGGTTCCCGCAGGTCGGCGGGGTCACCGGCCGGTCCGACCGCGAGCGGGTGCGGCGGACCCTCGAGGAGGTCAGGGGCATGCTGGAGCACCGCGAGGAGGTGTTCCGGGATCGCGGCATCGACTCGGTGGAGAGCCTGCGTCGCCGCCACGCCGCCGGGGAGGTCCCGGAGCTGCCCATGGCCGAGGTGGTGCTGGTGGTCGACGGCCTCGGGCTGGTCCGCTCCGAGCACGAGGAACTGGAGCCGCTGGTCGCCGACCTGCTCCAGCGCGGCGGCGGCTACGGCATCCACCTGGTCGGGTCGCTGCTGCGCTGGAACGACCTGCGCATCGCCCTCCAGCCGGCCTTCGGCACCCGCTTGGAGCTGCGGCTGAACGACCCCGCCGACTCGGTGGTGGACCGGCGGCTGGCCGCGACCCTGCGCGACGACCAGCCGGGCCGGGTGCTGACCGACGCCAGGCTGTTCGCCCAGACGGCCCTGCCCCGGATCGACGGGGTGGCCGACGCCGCCGCCCTCGGCGACGTGGTCGGCCAGCTGGGCCGGGCGGCCCGCTCGGCCTGGCCGGGCGAGCCGGCGCCGAGGGTCCGGGTGCTGCCGGCCCGCCTGGGCGCCGACACCCTCCCCGGCCCGCGGGAGGCGCCCCGGCGGGTCCCGGTCGGGGTGGACGAGACCACCCTGCGGCCGCTGTTCCTCGACCTGTTCGACGCCGACCAGCACCTGCTGGTGCTCGGCGACGGCGCGTGCGGCAAGACCAACCTGCTGCGGCTGGTCGCGGCCGGGCTGGCCGCCCGCCACGGGGAGGAGGAGCTGGTGTTCGCCGTCATGGACCCGCGCCGGGGCCTGCGCGACGCCGTGCCCGAGGGCCTGCTCGGCGGGTATGCCGGCAACGGCAAGGTCTGCGGCGGCCTGGCCGCCGGGATCGCCAGGGAGCTCGACAAGCGCATGCCCGAGGAGGTCGCCGATCAGCAGGCCCTGGCCGACGGGGCCTGGTTCTCCGGGCCGCGGATCGTGGTCCTGGTCGACGACTACGACATGCTGACCGCGGCCGGGCAGCAGCCGTTGGCCCCGTTCCTGCCCTATGTGCCGTCGGCCCGCGACATCGGGCTCCACTTCGTGGTCGCCCGCCGGGTCGCCGGCGCCTCCCGGGCCCTCTACGACCCGTTCCTCCAGGCGCTACGGGAGAGCGGCACCAGCGGGCTGGTCATGGCCGGCGACCGGGGCGAGGGCCAGCTGTTCCCCGGCGTGTACGCCGGCGCCCAGCCGGCCGGCCGCGGCTGGTGGGTCCGGCGCGGCGAACCGGTCCGCCTGGTCCAGACGGCCGTCGCCGAGGGCGTCCAGGCCCTGCTGTGACCAGGGACGTGGTCGCCCTGCTGCCGACGGCGCCGGAGGTGGCCGACGTGGCCGCCGCCCTGCGGGCGGCGGGCGAGCGGTTCGGGGTCCGCCCGGCCGCCGAGGGATCGGTGGTGCAGCTCTGCGACGACCAGGGGCGGCCGCTGGTCTCGATCGAGGTGCCGGTGCTGGTCCGGGTCCCCGGCGAGGTCGAGCGGCTGCTCGGGGCCGAGGTGGCCGGCCGGCTGCCCCCGCCGCCGCTGTGGTGGGTGGAGACCAGGGCCCCCAGCGCCCGCGAGGGCGCCGAACGGCTGGGCCGCCGCTTCGCCGAGGCCCTGGCCGCCCGCTGCGGCGGGATCGTCTGGCCTGCGGAGGGTCGCCGGTGACCGCGGTCGCGGCCGGCCACCCGGCGGTCGACGTGCTCACCGACCGGGTCGCGGTGGTGCTCCAGGAGCGCCCGGTGGTGCCGCTGACCGCCTGGCTGGCCGACGCCGCCCGGACCTGCGCCGAGGCCGGCCGGGGCCTCCAGGTCGTGACCCCGCCGTCGGCCCGGCTGACCACGCCGCTGCGGTTCGCCCTCGACGGCCCCGACACCCGCTGGGTGGTCCGCGACCGGGGCGGCGGCACCTGCTACGACGGGCTGAGCGGCCGGCTGCTGCACTGGGACGGCGCCGCCTTCGTCCCGACCCCGGCCGACGGGCCCGGCGGCCGGGCCCTGGCCCCGGAGTTCGCCGAGGCCGCCCCGCCGGCCGGCTGGCAGCTGGTCCTGGACGTCCGCGTGCGCCACCCGGCCACGGCCACCGCCCGCCTGGCCGGGGCCGTGGAGGCGCTGTGCGTGGCCCTCACCGGCGAGCCCCCGCGCGGCTGGGGCACGGCCGAGCCGGCCACCGAGCCCTGGGACCCCGGCCGCCTGACCGCCCTGGCCCGCCGGCGCGCCCCCGACCCGACCCTGCTGGTGGTGGTCGGCGGCACCGACCGCCAGGCGGTCGGCACCCTGCGGGTGACCCGGGCCGCCTCCGGGGTCGACGAGACCCTGACCCTGGTCGTCGGCCACCCCGACCAGGTGCCGGTGGACACCCTCCCGGAGGCGGCCGAGGCCGCCGCCGAGCGGGTCGCCCTGGTCTCGATGCTGGCCCAGCTCCGCCCGGGCCGGGCCGACACCACCTGGGAGCCGCGCCTCCGCGGCCTGCCCGTCCCGGTCGGCATGGCCGTCGGCCCCGAGGAGGTCGCCCGCCTCGGCCTCGACCACGCCCTGTCCGCCCCGGCACCGGCGGCACGCCCCCTCGGCCACGACCGGCACCCGGCCGTCTGGTTCCACCTCGGCGACCCCACCACCCCGACCGGCTGGGAGCACCTCACCGCCGTCCTGCGGCACTTCGGCCCGGAGTAGCGCTCGGCGAGGGGCTGCCGCTCGGCGAGGGCGGCGGCTCGGAGGGGCTGGGCGCGGCGACCCTCAGGCGTCGGGCGACCCGGGTCTCGCCTCCAGGCGGCCGGACTGGGTCTGGCGGACGAAGGTGGCCTTGTCCCAGGTCTCGGGGATGGTGGTGGCGTCGATGTAGCTCATGCCCGAGCGGAGGCCGCCGACCAGCTCGTTGACGATGCCGGCGACGGGGCCCTTGAGGGGGAACTCCATCTCCTCGCCCTCGGGGACGTACTGGTCGAGGGCGTCGCCGCGGCCCTCGATCTCCAGGCGGGCGGCGGCCGCGCCCAGCGAGGCCATGCCCCGGAACACCTTGTACTCGCGGCCCTTGCGGCGGACGACCTCGCCCGGGCTCTCGGGGCGGCCGGCGAACAGGCCGCCGATCATGACCGTGCTGGCCCCGGCCGCGATCGCCTTGGCCACGTCGCCGGGGTGGCGGATGCCGCCGTCGGCGATCAGGGGCACGCCCTTGTCCCGGGCCACCTCGGCGCAGTCGAGGACGGCGGTCAGCTGGGGCACGCCGACCCCGGCGACCAGGCGGGTGGTGCAGGCGAACCCGGGTCCGATGCCGACCTTGACCGCGTCCGCGCCGGCCTGGGCCAGGTCGGCGAAGCCGTCGGCGGTGGCCACGTTGCCGGCCACGACCTCGGCCTCCGGCCAGGTGGCCTTCAGCTCCCGGACGGCCTCGATGGTGTGGTCGGCGTGGCCGTGGGCGACGTCCACGACCAGGGCGTCCACGTCGGCCTCGAGCAGGGCCTGGGCCCTTGCCAGGTACCCGCCGCGCACGCCGACGGCGGCCGCGACCCGCAGCCGGCCCTGGCCGTCGCGGGTCGCCTGGGGCCAGCGCTCCCGCAGGCCGATGTCGCGCAGGGTGATCAGGCCGGCCAGCCGGCCGTCGTCGCCGACCAGGGGCAGCTTCTCGATCCGGTGGCGGTCCAGCAGCTTGCGGGCCTCGTCCAGGTCGATGCCGGGCCGGGCGGTGATCAGCCGCTCGGCCGGGGTCATGGCCGAGGCCACGGTGTCGCCCCACGGGGCTCCCGCCTGGTCCCCTCCTCGCCCCGCCCGACCGGCGTCGGCCCGCATGTCCCGGGCGGTCAGGATGCCGACCGGGCGGCGCTCGGCGTCGACCACCACCAGGCTGGTCACGCCCAGGCGCCTGGCCTCGGCGGCGGCCTCGGCCACGGTCCGCCCCGGCCCGATGGTGTAGGGCCGCTCGATCACCCGGCCCAGGTAGCGCTTGACCCGCCGCACCTCCTCAGCCTGGGCGTCTGTGGGCAGGAACCGGTGGATCACCCCGAGCCCACCCAGCTCGGCCATGGCGATGGCCATGGGGGCGGTGGTCACGGTGTCCATGTTGGCCGAGACGATGGGGATGGCCAGCTCCACCCCGCGGGTGAAGCGCGAGCGGGTCGAGACGTGCCGTCGGGAGCGGATGCTGGAGCGGCGCGGCACCAGCAGGACGTCCTCGAAGGTCAGGGCGAGGCGTGGTTGGTCGGTCATGGGCCCCAGGCTAGCCGAGCGACCGGCTGCCCGGCGTGAACGACTGGCGCCAGACGCCGCCCGAGGTGTCGGCCACGCCGAGGTTGTGGCCGTTGACGGTCAGGCTGACCCCGGCCGGGTAGCCGAGCACCAGGTCCAGGCTGCGCCGGGCCTTGAAGGTGCGGCGCTCGCGGGGCCCTGGGGTGCCCTCGAAGGCGACGCGGCCGTCGGTGGTGACCCGGGTCCAGGAGGCGCCGGAGTAGCGCAGGGTGACGGTCACGTCCTTGGGGGCCGGCCGGGCGGTGGTGGCCGGAGCCGGCTTGGCCGCGGTGGTGGCCGGGGTGGTCACGAACGGCGGCTGGGCGTCGCTCTGGTCGGGCCCCGGCCGCAGCAGCCCCCACAGGGACACGAGCAGGATGATGGAGACGAAGGCGATGGCCACGCCCAGCCAGTTGGGGCCGCGCCGGCCGGTCCTGAGGCCCCCGATGGCCTTGGGGGCGTGCTCGAACAGCGGCGCCTCGGGCCGCTCCTGGGCCCGGTAGGCCTCCAGCAGCGGGGCCGGGTCGACGCCCAGGTAGCCGGCGTAGGAGCGCAGGAACCCCTTGGCGTAGACGCTGCCGCCCAGCTCGCCGAAGCGCTCCTGCTCGAGCGCCTCCAGGTAGCTCGACCTGATCCGGGTCGCCAACGCGGCTTCGTCGAGCGACTTGCCCTGCGCTTCCCGGGCCGAGCGCAGCGCTTCGCCGATGGTGCTCAGCGGGGTCACCCCTTCGTCCGCCCATATCGGGGCAATGCGGAGAATCGACTCGTCAGATGACCGGATTTTCGCCCACCCTGAGGGCTACGGCAACCTACTCGCCCAGGATCTCGCCGTAGGTTTCCTCGCGGCCCCGGACCTGCTCCAGCTCCTCCACGGTCATCAGCACGTCCCGGGGCTTGGAGCCCTCGGACGGGCCGACCACGCCCCGCTCCTCGAGCTGGTCCATGATCCGGCGGGCCCGGGAGAACCCGACCTTCATCTTGGACTGGAGCATCGAGGTGGAGCCGAGCCCGGAGCGGACGATGATCTCCATGGCCTGGGTGAGCAGGGGGTCCTCGTCGCCGTCGTCGTCCTCGGAGGCGGCCCGGCCCTCGGCCACCACCCCCGGCTGGTAGGCGGCCTGCCGCTGGGCCTTGCAGTAGGCGACGACCGCCTCCACCTCCTTCTCGGTGATGAAGGCGCCCTGGACCCGGCGCGGCTTGGAGGTGCCGCCGGGCAGGTACAGCATGTCGCCGTGGCCGACCAGCTTGTCGGCCCCGCCGGCGTCGAGGATGACCCGCGAGTCCTGGGCGCTGGCCACCATGAAGGCGATCCGGCTGGGGATGTTGGCCTTGATGAGCCCGGTGACCACGTCCACCGACGGCCGCTGGGTGGCCACCACCAGGTGGATGCCGACCGCCCTGGCCATCTGGGCGATCCGGCAGATGGCGTCCTCGACGTCGCGCGGGGCGACCATCATGAGGTCGGACAGCTCGTCGATCACGACCACGATGTAGGGCAGGGTCGGGCGCTGCCGCTCCCCGTCGGGCCGGCCCTCGTCGTCCAGGCCGGCCGAGGGCAGCGGCGGCAGGGTCCCCTCGGTGGCCGCCTTGTTGTAGGCGGCGATGTTGCGCACCCCGGCGATGGCCAGGGTCTCCAGGCGCAGCTCCATCTCCCGGACCGCCCAGGCCAGGGCCTCCGAGGCCCGCTTGGGGTGGGTGACCACCGGGGTGATCAGATGGGGCACGTTCTCGTAGTGGGTGAGCTCGACCCGCTTGGGGTCGATCAGGATGAGCCGCACCTGGTCGGGCGGGTTGCGCATGAGCAGGCTGGTGACCAGCACGTTCAGGCACACCGACTTGCCGGCCCCGGTTGAACCGGCAATGAGGACGTGGGGCATGTCGGCCAGGTTGACGGTCACCGGCTCGCCGCCGATGTCCTTGCCCAGGGCGACCGTGAGGGGGTGGCGGCCGTCGTCCCTGCCGGTGTCGCCGAGGATGTCGCCGAGGGTGACCAGCTCCCGGTCGCGGTTGGGGACCTCGATGCCGATCGCCGACTTGCCGGGGATGGGGGCGATGATGCGCACGTCCGGGGAGGCCAGGGCGTAGGCGATGTCGTGCGACAGCCCGATCACCCTGGACACCTTGGTCGCCGGGCCGAGCTCGACCTCGTAGCGGGTCACGGTGGGGCCGCGGGTGTAGCGGGGCACCTTGGCGTCGACCTCGAACTGCTCCAGGGTGCGCTCCAGGATCTTCTGGGTCTCGTCGAGGCGGCGGGGGTCGACCGGGCGGGTGCGGCCCTGGCGCAGCAACGACGCCGGTGGGGTGGTGTAGGCGCCGCCCGCCTTGGCCTGGAGGGTCATGGCCATCTGGACCGCGTCCCCGGCGCCCGGCAGGTCGGCCGGGCTGGTCGGCGGGGGCGGGGCCTTGAGGGCGGCCGCCTCGTCGCGCTCCTCGGCGGTCTCCGCCGCGTGCTCGGCGCCCGGCTGGCCGGGCACGACCTCGACGGTGTCGTCGGCGTCGGGGGCCGGCTCGGCCCGCCGGCGGCCGCGGCGCCGGGGCGGGGCCTCGCCGGAGTCGACCGGCTCGACCACCTCGGGCGGGGCCGACGGCGGCGGGGGCGGCCGCGGCGGCGCGGTCAGGGTCGACCCGACCACCCGGCCCATGGAGGCGATCCCCCGGCCGACGGCCGCCACCGAGGTCCGGGTGCTGACCAGGGTGCCGAGGAACAGCAGGGCGGTGAACAGCGTGCCCGCCCCCCAGGTGGACAGCAGCCTGGCCAGCGGGGCGGCGATGATGGCCCCGACCAGCCCGCCGGAGTCCTGCAGGACCGCCGGGGCCGAGTCGGCCGGCGGCGCCCCCCTGGCCAGGTGGAGCAGGCCGAGCCCGCCGACCAGGACGGCCAGCAGCCCGATGGTGACCCGCCCGGCGACCATGTCGTCCTTGGCCGCCGGCCGCCAGAACAGCGCCAGGGCCAGCCCACCGACCAGCAGCGGCACGGCGTAGGCGCCGTAGCCGAACAGGTTGCCGAACAGCAGGGCCATGAACGCCCCGAGCCGGCCCCCGTCCTCGAACCAGATCCCCAGGGCCATCACCACCGCCAGCAGGACCAGGAACACGCCCTGGATGTCGCCCTTGTGCGGCGAAAGCGCCTTGCGGGAGCGCTGCCCGACCCGCGGGGTGCGGGTGGTGGTGGCCGCCGGCCGCCGCTTGCGGGCGGGCGCCGCCCGGCGGGTCTGGGGTCGGCGGGTCCGCGCCTTGGCCATCCCGCTACACCTCCATCACGGTGGGGATGATGACCGGGCGGCGCTGGGTGCGCTCCTTGAACAGGGCCGAGGCGGTCGAGCGCATGTGCTGCTTGAGGATCATGGGGTCGGTGACGCCGTCGCCGGCGGTGCGCTCCAGGGCCTCGAGGACCCGCGCCTTGGCCTCCTCGATCAGGTCGCCGGACTCCGGCTCGTAGACGAAGCCGCGGGTCACGATGTCCGGGCCGGCCAGGACCTTGCCGGTCTGGGACTCGATGGTGACCAGCACGTGCACGAACCCCTCGCCGCCGAGCTTGCGCCGGTCGCGCAGCACGGCGTCGCCGACGTCGCCGATGCCGAGCCCGTCGACCATCACCATGCCGGCCCGGATCTGGCCGGCCCGGTGGGCCTTGCCGTTGGCCAGCTCGATCACGTCGCCGTCCTCGCAGACGAAGATGTTCTCGCGGGGCACGCCGGTGGTGGCGGCCAGGCGGGCGTGCTGGGCCAGGTGCCGGTACTCGCCGTGGACGGGCAGGAAGTTGCGCGGCCGCAGGGTGGCCAGCAGCAGGGTCAGCTCCCCCTGGGCGGCGTGGCCGGAGACGTGCACGCGGGCGTTGCCCTTGTGGTAGACCTCGGCCCCGAGCCGGGCCAGGTCGTTGATGGTGCGGTAGACGGCGGCCTCGTTGCCCGGGATCAGCGAGGACGACAGCACCACGGTGTCGCCCGGCTCGATCCGGACCCACTTGTGGTCGCGGCCGGCCATCAGGGTCAGGGCCGAGAACGGCTCGCCCTGGGAGCCGGTGGACAGCACCACGGTGCCGGCCGGGTCGAAGGACTGGAGGTCCTCCATGGGGATCAGCAGGCCGGCCGGGACGCGCAGGTAGCCCAGGTCGGCCGCGACCCGCATGTTGCGGATCATGCTCCGGCCGACCAGGGCGAGCTTGCGGCCGAGGCGGGCGGCGGTGTCCATGATCTGCTGGACCCGGTGGACGTGGCTGGCGAAGCAGGCGACCACGATGCGCCGCCGGGCCGCCCCGAAGATGTCCTCCAGGGCCCGGCCGACCTCGACCTCGGAGACGATGAAGCCGGGCTGATCGGCGTTGGTGGAGTCCGACAGGAGCAGGTCGATCCCCTCGGCGGCCAGCCGGGCCAGGCCGCCCAGGTCGGTCGGGCGGTGGTCGATCGGGGTCAGGTCCAGCTTCCAGTCGCCGGTGTGCACGATCGTGCCCGCCGGGGTGCGCAGGGCCACCGCCACCCCGTCGGGGATGGAGTGCGACATGGCGTAGAACTCGAGGTCGAACGGGCCCAGGCTGGTCCGCTGGCCGCCCGCGACCTCGACCAGCGACGGGTTGAGCTGGTGCTCCTCGAGCTTGGCCGAGAGCATGGCCAGCGACAGGCGGGTGCCGTAGACGGGCACGTCGAAGTCGCGCAGGAAGTACGGCAGGGCGCCCATGTGGTCCTCGTGGGCGTGCGTCAGGACGACCCCGACCACCCGCTGCGGTTCCTGAGCCAACCACGTGAAGTCCGGCAGGATGATGTCCACCCCGGGCTGGTCGGCGTCGGGGAAGGCCAGGCCGCAGTCGATCAGCAGCCGGGCCCCGTCCACCTCGACCACCGCGCAGTTGCGGCCGATCTCCCCCAGCCCACCGAGGAACGCGACCCGGGTGGCGCCGGGCGGCGCCGGCGGGATCCTCTGGTCGAGCTCAGTCACGAGGGGTCAACCCGGCTCCTGCCAGCAGGCCGCGGGCGAAGTCGACCTGGTCACCGGTGGCGTCGACCAGGGGCGGGCGCAGCGGCCCGGCGGGCAGGCCGAGCAGGTTCATGCACGCCTTGAGCAGGATCGGGCTGGAGGTGGCGAACAGGCCCTCGAACAGGTCCAGGTGGCGCAGGTGCAGGTCGCGGGCGGCGGCGGTGTCGCAGCGCTCGAAGGCCCGCACCAGCTCCTGGATGGCCGGTCCGACCAGGTGGGAGGCCACGCTGACCACGCCGACCCCGCCGACGGCGAGCAGCGGCAGGAGGTTCTTGTCGTCGCCCGAGTACTGCTGCATCTGGCCGCCGGTCTCGCGGTACAGGCGGCTGGCCGCGGCCATGTCGCCGACCGCGTCCTTGACCGCGACGACGTTGTCCAGCCGCTCGAACAGCCGGACCATCGTCGGCACCTCGATCGTGCAGGCGGTCCGGCCGGGGATGTTGTAGAGCATGCAGGGCAGGCCGGTGGAGGAGGCGATGGCCGAGAAGTGGGCGATCAGGCCGGACTGGGGCGGCTTGCTGTAGTAGGGCGTGACCAGCAGCAGCGACCCCACCCCGGCCTTCTCGGCCAGCTGGGTGAGCTCGACCGACTCGGCGGTGGAGTAGGTCGAGGTGCCGGCCATGACCCGGTCGCCGCCGGCGACCTCCACGACCGCGCCCCACAGGCGGAGCTTCTCGTCGGCGGTCAGCGTGGGCGACTCGCCGGTGGTGCCGGCCACGACCAGGGTGTCGGTGCCGTTGTCGAGCAGGTGGCGGGCCAGGCGCTGGGCGCCGGGGACGTCCAGGTTGCCGTCTGGGCTGAACGGGGTGGCCATGGCGGTGAGCACACGGCCGAAGCGACCTGGCATGGCGGGTCCTCCGTGCGACGGGTACGCGGCACGACGGCCGGCAGCCCCACCCCGCCGGCAGCCACCACGGATTCTACTCGGGCATCCACACCGAACCGGGGATCTTCCCGCCGCCGGACCGGCTGCGCGGAGTCGTTAGCGGGTCGTTACCCTCCATTTGCTTTCGTTTGGCTCCGTAAGCTACCGTCTACGCCAGCTTACGCATGCTGGCAAAGAGGTGAGGCGGATGCCCGAGCTATTGGTGATCCCGAGCGAGCTGGAGCGGGCCGCCGGCCGCCTCCAGGCCAGCGCCGACCAGGTCCGCTCGGTGGTCGGGACCCTGCTGCCGACGGTCGGCGGCGTCGGCGCCGCCCTCGGCGACGCCGCCCTGGCCGACCGGTTCCAGACCCTGTGGAGCCGCTGGGCCAGCGAGCTCGGCGTCCTCGCCGACGACCTCACCGGCGCCGCCGGCCGCCTCCAGGCCGCCGCCGCCGAGTACCGGACCACCGACCGTTCCGCCGTTCCCCCCACCGACGTCCATGCGCGGTAGCGCGGACGCGACACGGTAGCTGCACAGGCCCCCCGACCCGGGCCCGGACCCCCGACCGGGCCCGGGCCCCCCCTGTCCGCTCCCCCTCCCCACCGCGGCTGGGCCCCCGGTTCGGGAGGGTAGCGAGCCGCGGTGGCCCGGTCTCGTCACTGTCCACAGCCCCGTCGGGCCGTTCCCTCTGCGCCTGTGGGCCGAGCCTCTCGTGCTTGTCGGTTGGGCGTGCCAAGATCCGGGCGATGACCGCCGCGCAGCATCCGATCGAGACCGTCGTCCGGCCGCGCCTGCCGATGGACCTCCGGCTGACGCTGGCCCCGCTCCGGCGTGGGCGCAGCGACCCGACCATCATGGTCGACCGGACGGGTGCCTGGTGGCGGGCGACCAGGACGCCGCAGGGACCGGCCACGGCCCGCTACCGCGCCGAGGGCGACGGGATCCGGGTCGAGGCCTGGGGGCCGGGGGCCGAGTGGTGCCTGGAGGCGGCGCCCGAGCTCCTGGGGGCGCGCGACTCCCTCGAGGGGTTCTCCCCCACCGGCCTGGTCGGCGAGCTGCACCGCCACTTCCCCGGCCTGCGCATCTCCCGCTCCCAGGCGGTGTTCGAGGCGCTGCTCCCCTCGATCCTCGAGCAGAAGGTCACCGGCCGCGAGGCCCACACCGCCTTCGCGGCGATCGTGCGGGCCTGGGGCGAACCGGCCCCGGGGCCGGTCCCGCTGCGGCTGCAGCCGTCCCCGGAGGCCCTGGCCCTCACCCCCTACTGGGCCTTCCACCCGCTCGGGGTGGAGCGCAAGCGCACCGCCGCCATCCAGATGGCGGCCAGCCGAGCCCGCCGGGTCGAGGAGACGGCGGCCATGACCCTGCCCGACGCCCACCGCCGACTCCAGGCCCTCCCCGGGGTCGGGCCCTGGACCTCGGCCGAGGTCGCGATCGTGGCCCTCGGCGACGCCGACGCCGTCTCGGTGGGCGACTTCCACCTCCCCCACCTCGTCAGCTACGCCCTCGCCGGCGAGCCCCGGGGCACCGACGAGCGCATGCTCGAGCTCCTCGCCCCCTGGCCCGGCCACCGCGGCCGGGTCCTGCGCCTCCTCACCCGCTCCGGCCGCTACCCCGCCCGCCGCGGCCCCCGCATGGCCGTCCGCGCGTTCACGCGAATCTGAATCGGGAACCCGGATCCGACCGGGAGCACGGCTTACATCCCGTGGAGGAACCGCAGGCTCTCCTCGACGGAACGCAGCACGGCCGCGGGCCCATGGCCGAAGGGATGTTGGCCGAGTCGCCCGGTCGTCAGGGAGCGGATCTGTTCGCACATGACGAAGCCGATGTCGCGCAGCCTCCGTCCGGTGGGCGAACCTCGACAGGGGATGCCCCGCCTGCGGAGGGAACCGCGACCACCAGATCCGCTGGACCTTGATTGATCGGGTCCGCCGAGACGATGAGGACCGGTCGTTCACCAGGTTGCTCGCGCCCCGGGTCGGCCCGAGCTCGGCGAGCCAGACCTCGCCACGGCGAACGGCCCTCACCAGTCATCGAGCCCGTCGGCGGCCTGCGCCATGGCGGAATTCGTCTACAGCGCCGTCTACATCGTTGTGACGCGACCCGGTTGGCAGGTGGGGCACCAGTAGGTGACCCGTTCGCCGTCGTAGCTGGGCTGGTCGGCCTTGCGGATGGGGGTGCCGCAGCGGCGGCAGGGCCTGCCGGTGCGGCCGGCGACCCAGTGGGTGCGGCCGGGGCGGGTGTCGCCGGTGGTGATCTGGCTGCCGGTGGTGCGGTTGGCCTCCATCAGGCGCTTGAGGAGGTCGACCATGGCGGGCAGGTCCTCGACCTTGCCGACCGGGGTCCAGGGGTCGACGCCGGACAGGAAGCAGACCTCGGACTTGTAGATGTTGCCGGGGCCGGCGATGGCCCGCTGGTCGAGCAGGGCGGTGCCAATGGCCCGGTCGGGGTCGGCACGCAGGCGCCGGACGGCCTCGGCCGGGTCCCAGTCGGGGCCGAGCACGTCCGGGCCGAGATGGCCGAGGACCTCCTGCTCGCTCGCGGTGGGCAGCAGCTCGCAGATGCCCAGCCGGAACCCGACCGCGACCCAGGGCTCGGTGCGGAGCACGGCCCGGACCTGGAAGTCGGGGCCGCGCCAGCGTTCCCGGGGCCGGTACAGGTGCCAGGCGCCCTCCATCTTGAAGTGGGTGTGCAGGGTGGTGCCGGCGTCGGTGCGCAGCAGCAGGTGCTTGCCGCGGGCGGTCACCTCGCGGACGACCTGGCCGCTGAGGTCGGCGGTGGCGAACCGGGGGACGCGGAAGTCGGTGGCGACCAGCCGCTGGCCGGCCAGGGCGGTGTGCATGCGGGTGGCGGCCAGCAGGACCGTGTCCCCCTCGGGCACCGGGGCCGCCTAGCCGCGCAGCCGGAGGCCCCGGGCGGTGGGCCGGAACCCGGCCTCAGTGAGCGCCCGGGCCAGGGGGCTGTCGAACACCGTCCCGCCATCGGCCTTCTCGACCGCCAGCCGGCCCAGGGCGCCGTCGCGCACGGCCAGGGCGAGGGCGTCGGCCGCCCTGGCCAGCCGGTCGGGGTCGTCGGTGAAGGTGAGCAGGGTCCGGCCGCCGCGCTCCACGTACAGGACCAGCCCGCCGTCGACCAGGATCACCACCGCCCCGGCCTTCCGCCCCGGCCGGTGGCCAGGGCGCTCCCCGGTGCTCCCGGGGGCGGGGCGCTCCGGCCAGGCCAGGGCGGCCCCGTACGGGTTCGCCGGGTCGGCCGCGGCCAGCACCTGGGTCTGAGGGGAGGACGGCGGGTCGGTCAGGGCCCGCAGGCGGTCGACGGCCCCCGGGACGGCGAACTGGGCCCCGCCCAGCCCGTCGACGAAGTACCCGCGCCGGCAACGGCCGGAGTCCTCCATCGCCTTCAGCACCGGGTACACGCCGGCGAACCCGCCCGGGATCCGCTCGGCCACCACCGTCCCCCTGGTCAGGATCCCGTGCCGGTCCAGCAGCTGCTCGGCCACCGCGTGCAGCCGCCGGGTCGGGTCCACCTCCGCGGGCCGGGAGGCGGGGCTGTGGACAACCGAGGCCCCGGCCTCCCCCACCGGGCTACCCTCCCGAACCGGGGGTCCCGGCACGGCAGGGCGAGGCTCGGGTGTGCCCGGTGTTGGGCGCCCCGACGCGGCGTCCTCGGGCTCCCGCGCGAGCGCGGGACCCACGGACGCGGGGCCCACGGACCCCCCCGATCCCACGGACGCAGGGCCCACGGACCCCACGGCGGCCGGGGTGAGGCTCCAGCGCCCGGCGGCCGCCGCCGGGGCGGCGCGGGTTGGCCGGGCCGGGGCGCGGCGGCCGTAGCGGCGGGTGGGGGCTCGGCGGCGGGCGGCGGGGCGGGACCCGCCGCTGACCAGGGCCCGGAGGGGGGCCAGGGTGTCGTTGGTGACCTGGCCGGCCCAGACCAGCTCCCAGATGGCCAGCAGCAGCTCGCTGTCGTTGTCCGCGGCGACGGCGTCCGAGAGCTGGCGGAAGAACATCGCCCCCCGTCCGGCCAGGGCGTCGCGGACCCGGACGGCCAGCGGGGACAGCTCGACCGGCAGCGGCTCCGGCAGCAGGAGCGGAGCACCCTCGGCCAGGTACAGGCCCACCCAGCCGTCGTCGGAGCCGAGCGCCCCGGCCCCGGCCCAGACGACCTCGCCGGAGGCGCACAGCTCGTCCAGCAGGCCCGGGTGGTAGCCGGGGAGGCGGGCGGCCAGGATCTGGCGCTCCAGGGCCGAGGCGGGCACGGCCGCCCCCTGGAGCTGCTCGACCACCCGGAACAGGGCGTCGGCGTCGGCCGAGCGGGGCCCGGTCGGCCCGATCCCCTGCCAGGCGCCGAGGAAGCGGGCCATCGCCTCCTGGGGGACGGGCTCGACCTCGCGGCGCAGGGCGGCCAGGGAGCGGCGCCGCAGCCGGCGCAGCACCTCGGCGTCCAGCCACTCCCGGCCCGACCCGCCCGGACGGAACTCACCCTCCACGACCCGCCCGGCCGCCTCCAGCCGGGCCAGGGTCTGGTCCACCACGGCCACGCCCAGCCCGAGCCGGCGGGCCGGGTCGGCCGAGACGAACGGCCCGTGGGTGCGGGCGTAGCGGGCCAGCAGGTCGCCGACCGGGTCGGCCACCGGCTCCAGGAACGCCTGGGGGACCCCGACCGGCGGGGCCGCCCCGAGCCCGTCGCGCAGCCGGGCCACGTCCTCGATGGCCACCCAGCGCTCCTGGCCGCCGACTCGCAACCGCACCGCCCGCCGCGAGCCCTCCAGCTCGGCCAGCCAGCCAGGAGCGGCGTCGGGGGCGACACTGCGGGCGGCCACCTCCTGCACGGTCAGGTCGCCGAGCAGCCGCAGGGCGTCGTGCAGCCCGTCGGGGTCCCGGACCTTGCGGTCGGGGGTGAGCAGCTGCAGCTCCAGCTCCAGGTCGGCCAGGGCGGCCTGGTCGATCAGGTCGCGCAGCTCCTCACGGCCCAGCAGCTCGGCCAGGACGGACCGGTCCAGCGACAGGGCCTGGGCCCGCCGCTCGGCCAGGGGGGTGTCGCCCTCGTACATGAAGGCGGCCACGTACCCGAACTGCAGCGAGCTGGCGAACGGCGACGGGAACGGGGTGTCGACCTCGACCACCCGGACCTCCCGGCTGGCCACACTGGCCATCAGGTCCTTGAGCCCGGGCAGGTCGAACACGTCCTGGAGGCACTCGCGCATCGTCTCCAGCACCACCGGGAACGACCCGTACTTGGAGGCCACCTGGAGCAGCCCGGCGCTGCGCTGGCGCTGCTGCCACAGGGGCGTGCGCCGGTCGGGGCGGCGCCGGGGCAGCAGCAGGGCCCGGGCCGCGCACTCCCGGAAGCGGCTGGCGAACAGGGCCGACGAGCCGACCTCGCCCACCACCAGGTCCTCGATCTCGTCGGGGTCGAACAGGATCGACTCGGCCGCCGGGGCCTCGTCGACCTCGGGGAGGCGCACCACCACCCCGTCGTCGGTGTACATGGTCTGGACCTCGAGGCCGAGGCGCTCCCGGACCCTGGCCTCGATGGCCTGGGACCAGGGGGCGTGGACCTGGGCGCCGAAGGGCGAGTGGACACAGACCCGCCAGTCGCCGAGCTCGTCGCGGAACCGCTCGACCACGATGGTGCGGTCGTCGGGCAGGACCCCGGTCGCCTCGCGCTGCTCGTCCAGGTAGGCGGCCAGGTTCCGGGCGGCGAAGTCGTCCAGCCCGGCCGCGGTCAGCCGCTCGGCGCGGGCGTCGGCGTCCAGGCCCGCCTGCTCGCGCAGGAACCCGCCGAGGGCGCGGCCCAGCTCGACCGGGCGCCCGAGCATGTCGCCGTGCCAGAACGGCAGCTTGCCCGGCTGGCCGGGGGCCGGCGAGACCAGCACCCGGTCGTGGGTGATGTCCTCGATCCGCCAGCTGGAGGCGCCCAGGGTGAACACCTCGCCGACCCGGGACTCGTAGACCATCTCCTCGTCCAGCTCGCCGACCCGGGTGGCCCGCTCGCCAACCAGGTAGACGCCGAACAGCCCCCGGTCGGGGATGGTGCCGCCGGAGGTGACGGCCAGGCGCTGGGCGCCCGGCCGGCCGACCAGCCGGCCCTCGACCCGGTCCCAGTTGAGCCGGGGCCGCAGCTCGGCGAACTCGTCGGATGGGTAGCGGCCCGACAGCATGTCCAGGACGCTGTCGAGGGCGCTGCGGGGCAGCTCGGCGAAGGGGGCGGCCCGGCGGACCAGGGCCTCGAGGTCGTCGATGGTCCAGTCGTCCATGGCCACCATGGCCACGACCTGCTGGGCGAGCACGTCCAGGGGGTTGCGGGGGTAGCGCATGGCCTCGATCGCCCCGGCCCGCATGCGCTCGACCACGACCGCGCTCTCGACCAGGTCGCCGCGGAACTTGGGGAAGACGATGCCCCGGCTGACCGCGCCCACCTGGTGGCCGGCCCGGCCGATGCGCTGGAGGCCGGACGCGACCGAGCTGGGCGCCTCCACCTGGATGACCAGGTCGACGGCGCCCATGTCGATGCCCAGCTCCAGCGAGCTGGTGGCGACCACCGCGGGCAGCCGGCCGGCCTTGAGGTCCTCCTCGATCTCGGTGCGCTGCTCGCGGCTGACCGAGCCGTGGTGGGCTCGGGCCAGCTCCTCACCGGCCAGCTCGTTGAGGTTGGCGCAGAGCCGCTCGGCCAGGCGGCGGGAGTTGGCGAACACGATCGTGGAGCGGTGGGCCCGGATCAGCTCGACCAGCCGCTCGTCGATGTGGGGCCAGATCGAGGATCGCTCGGGCAGGCCGGCGGCGGATCCGCTGGCCGGGTCGTCCGAGACCTCGCCGATGGCCGCCATGTCCTCGACCGGGACGACCACCGACAGGTCGAAGGCCTTCTCGCTCGGCGGGGCCACCACCGTGACCGGGCGGGGGCCGCCGAGGAACCGGGCCACCTCGTCCAGGGGCCGCACGGTGGCCGACAGGCCGATGCGGCGGGCCGGCCGCTCCAGCAGCTCGTCCAGGCGCTCCAGGCTGAGGGCCAGGTGCGCCCCCCGCTTGGTCGCCACGACCGAGTGGACCTCGTCGACGATCACCGTGTCGACGTGGGCCAGGGCCTCGCGGGCCCTGGAGGTGAGCAGCAGGAACAGCGACTCGGGGGTGGTGATGAGGATGTCGGGCGGGTGGGTCGGGAAGCGGCGGCGGGCATCGGCCGGGGTGTCGCCGGTGCGCATCCCGGTGGTGATGTCGGGCAGGTGCAGGTCGAGGCGGGCCGCGGCCGCCCGCAGCCCGGCCAGGGGGGTCCGGAGGTTGCGCTCGATGTCGGCGGCCAGGGCCTTGAGCGGGGAGACGTACAGGACCCGCAGGCGCTCGCGCTCGGGCACCGGCGGGGCGGTGGCCAGCCGGTCGATGGCCGACAGGAACGCGGCCAGCGTCTTGCCCGACCCGGTGGGGGCGACCACCAGCACGTCCTGCTCGGAGGCGAGGGCGTCCCAGGCGCCGACCTGGGCCTGGGTGGGGGCGGCGAAGGCACCCTCGAACCAGTCCCTGGTGAGAATGGAGAACCGCCCGAGCCCGCCGGGCGAAGGTGTCGTTGCCATCCCTCCATGCTAGGCCTGAGGCCCGACAGCGTGGGCCGGCGGGGGTTCAGGCGGTGCCGTCGGGCCCGGGGCGAGCA
The DNA here is from genome assembly GCA_045807325.1 of Actinomycetes bacterium. GTDB lineage: Bacteria > Actinomycetota > CALGFH01 > CALGFH01 > CALGFH01 > CALGFH01. The sequence continues at coordinate 43,954 of JBJMHP010000348.1, forward strand.
GCCGGCGGGCCGCCGCCCCGGCCAGGGCACCCAGGAGGGCCGGGATCAGGGCGATGAGCGCCCCGACGTTGCCGTGCACCACGATGCCCAGGACCGGGATCCACAGCCCCACGGCCAGCGCCCACAGCCAGGCGCGCGACGGGCGGGTCGCGCCGAAGCCGGCCGCGGCCGCGAACACCGCCGCGGCCGACACCCCGGTGTCGTCCCAGCCCGGGCTGAGGTCGACCAGGGCGACGGCCAGCCCGAGGGCGAGGGCACCCAGCAGCAACAGCCAGTCGGAGGTCTTCATCGGTGCTTGATATGCGCTGATGGGGGCCACGAATGCAAGCCAGAGAGGTTGAGCCAGTCCAGCAGGGGCGTGGGCCGGCCGGCGCTCCGGCGGCCTTGATGTCGGCGGTGGTCAGGATGCTGGCACTTATACGATCGTTCGTCTAAACTGTCAGGTGCCATTGACACAGGAAGTGAGAAAGCCATGGAGCGGCGGCAGCGGGCACCGGGCGAGCGGTCCCGCCGGCGGATCCTCGGGCAGGCGGCCAGCCTGGCCACGGTCGAGGGGCTGGAGGGGCTGTCCATCGGGCGGCTCGCCGAGGCCATGGGGATGCCCAAGAGCAGCGTCTACGTGCTGTTCGGCTCCAAGGAGCAGTTGCAGCTGGCCACCATCGACGCGGCCGGGACCAGCTTCCTCGCGGAGGTCGTCACCCCCGCCCTGCGCACCGGGAAGCCTGGGCGCGAGCGGCTCGAGACCCTGTGCGAGGGGTTCCTGGGCTACGTGCAGCGACGGGTGTTCCCCGGCGGGTGCTTCTTCGTGGCCACCGCGGCCGAGCTCGGCGCCCGCCCTGGGCGGGTCCGCGACCGGGTCGCCACCTACCAGCGGGAGTGGCGTGACCTGCTGGAGCAGACCGCCCGGGAGGCCGCCCAGGCCGGCGAGCTGGCCGACGGGACCGACCCGGCCCAGCTGGCCTTCGAGCTGTCGACCATCCTGGCCGGGACCAGCATCGTCGCTGTCCTGCACGACGACGACACCGCCATCGACTATGCCCGCCGCGCCGTCGCCGCGCGGCTGGGCGGGTGAGCTGAGCGGGGTGTCGGCGATGGCAAACTGGACACGGCGAGGATCTCAGGCCGAAGGTGGTGCTGTGTAGATGGGTTGGTTCGAACGACCGGAGTTCGGCGCCAACGTCGGGCTGATTGACGAGATCTACCGTCAGTACCTGGACAACCCCGAGTCGGTGAGCCCTGCCTGGCGGGACTTCTTCGCCGAGAACGAGCCCGAGGACGACGGCACCCAGGCGCCCGAGGACACCGCCGAGGGCCGGGTCGAGGCCGAGGGCGGCCAGGCGCAGCAGGAGCAGGCGCCGGCCCCACCGGCCCGGCAGGAGGCACCCAAGGCAGAGGCCGAGCCGGAAGCCGAGGCGCCCAAGGCCAAGTCCCCAGCCCCCGCCAAGGCCGAGGCCAAGCCGGAGCCCCAGGAGAAGGGCACGCCGGCCCCCGAGGGCGACGGCAAGGCGGCAGCCGCGGAGCTGGTCCCGCTCCGTGGGGCGGCGGCCCGGATCGTGCAGGCGATGGAGGCCAGCCGGGAGGTGCCGACGGCGACGTCGGTGCGGACCGTGCCGGCGCGGCTGCTGGAGGTCAACCGCAGCGTGCTCAACGGGCACCTGCGTCGGCGTCAGGGCGGCAAGGTCAGCTTCACCCACATCATCGCCTACGCCGTGGTCAAGGCCCTGGAGGCCGTCCCGGTCATGACCACCATGTACCGGGAGGTCGACGGCAAGCCCAACGCCGCCCGGCCGGCCCACGTCAACCTCGGCCTGGCCGTCGACACCCGCCGCCCCGACGGGTCGCGGACCCTGCTGGTGCCCAACATCAAGCAGGCCGACACCCTCGACTTCGCCGCCTTCGTGCGTGCCTACGAGGAGATCATCGCCAAGGTCAAGGCGAACAAGCTGACCGTCCAGGACTTCGCCGACACCACCCTGACCATCACCAACCCGGGCACCATCGGCACCGTGCTGTCGGTCCCCCGCCTGATGGCCGGCCAGTCGGCCATCATCGGCGTGGGCGCGATCGACTACCCGGCCGAGTACCAGGGCGCCGACCCCGACACCCTGGCCGCCGCCGGGATCGGCAAGGTCGTCACCCTGACCTCGACGTATGACCACCGGGTCATCCAGGGGGCCGAGAGCGGCGAGTTCCTGGCCCGGATGCACCGGCTGCTGCTGGGCGAGGACGACTTCTACGCCGACCTGTTCCGCTCCATGACCGTCCCGTACGTGCCCGTGCAGTGGCGCAAGGACGAGAAGCCGCCCGAGGACACCCTGGAGGCCATCGAGAAGCAGGCCCGGGTACTCCAGCTGATCAACATGTACCGGGTCAGGGGCCACCTGATCGCCAACCTGGACCCGCTCAAGGCCAAGCCGCCCAAGATGCACCCCGAGCTCGACCCGGCCACCTACGGGTTCACCATCTGGGACCTGGAGCGCCGCTTCGTCACCGGCGGACTGGCCGGCCAACGCGAGCTGCCGCTTGGCGAGATCCTCCACATCCTGCGCGACGCCTACTGCCGCACCGGCACCGTCGAGTACATGCACAACGCCCAGACCGACGAGAAGCAGTGGATCCAGGAGCACGTCGAGGGCGTCCCCCAGGAGCTGTCCAAGGAGGACCAGCTCCAGATCCTGCACAAGCTCAGCGAGGCCGACGCCTTCGAGCGGTTCCTGCACAACAAGTACACCGGCCACAAGCGCTTCAGCCTGGAGGGCGGCGAGAGCCTGATCCCCATGCTGGACGCGGTCCTGGACCAGGCCGCCGACGACGACATGGAGGGCACGGTCGTCGGCATGAGCCACCGGGGACGGCTCAACGTGCTGGCCAACACCGTCGGCAAGAGCTACGGGGAGATCTTCGGCGAGTTCGAGGGCAACCTCGACCCGACCCTCACCCAGGGCTCGGGCGACGTGAAGTACCACCTGGGGGCGGTGGGCAAGCACGTGGCCCGCTCGGGCAAGGAGGTGCGGGTCGAGGTCGCCTCCAACCCCAGCCACCTGGAGGCGGTCAACCCGGTGGTCGAGGGGATCGCCCGGGCCCGCCAGGACCTGCTCGACCGGGGCGAGGAGGCCCCGGTCCTGCCCATCCTGATCCACGGCGACGCCGCCTTCGCCGGCCAGGGGGTGGTGGCCGAGACCCTCAACCTGTCCCAGCTACGCGGCTACCGCACCGGCGGCACCGTCCACATCGTGGTCAACAACCAGGTCGGCTTCACCACCAGCCCCGACTACGGCCGCTCCTCCACCTACGCCACCGACGTGGCCAAGATGATCCAGGCGCCGATCTTCCACGTGAACGGCGACGACCCCGAGGCCTGCGTCCGCGTGGCCCGGCTGGCCTTCGACTTCCGCCAGGCGTTCAAGAAGGACGTCGTCATCGACATGTGGTGCTACCGGCGCTACGGCCACAACGAGGCCGACGAGCCGTCGTTCACCCAGCCGCTGATGTACGAGCGGATCAAGAACCGCCGGCCGGTGCGCAAGCTCTACACCGAGGCCCTGGTCAACCGGGGCGACCTGTCGATCGAGGAGGCCGAGCAGTTCCTGGAGGCCTTCCGCCGGCGGCTCCAGCAGGCCTTCGACGACACCCACGACGAGGAGGGCGGCCAGGTGGCCAAGGTCGAGCTGGAGCGCCCGGCCCCGATGGCCACCGACCCGGCCGTCGACACCGCCGTGGACCGCCGGACCCTCGACCAGCTGCTGGTCAAGCTCACCACCGTGCCCGAGGGCTTCAACGTCCACCCCAAGCTGACCAGGTGGCTGGAGCAGCGGGCCGGGGCCCTGGAGCGCAACGCCGTCGACTGGGCCCTCGGCGAGGCCCTGGCCTTCGGGTCCCTGCTCACCGAGGGCCGCACCATCCGGCTGTCCGGCCAGGACACCCGGCGGGGCACCTTCAGCCAGCGCCACTCGGTCCTGGTCGACCAGCAGACCGGCGACCAGTACACGCCCCTGGCCAACCTGGGCGAGGGCCAGGGCAAGTTCTTCGTCTACGACAGCCTGCTGAGCGAGTTCGCGGCCGTGGGCTTCGAGTACGGCTACTCCGTCGCCAATCCTGAGGCCCTGGTGCTGTGGGAGGCCCAGTTCGGCGACTTCGTCAACGGCGCCCAGATCATCGTCGACCAGTTCATCTCGGCCGCCGAGGACAAGTGGGACCAGCGCTCCGGCCTGGTCCTGCTGCTCCCCCACGGCTTCGAGGGCCAGGGCCCCGAGCACTCCAGCGCCCGCCTGGAGCGGTTCCTTGACCTCGCCGCCGAGGACAACATGCAGGTCACCTACCCCTCCACCCCGGCCCAGTACTTCCACCTGCTGCGCCGCCAGGCCCTGCGGGCCAACCGCAAGCCGCTGGTCGTGATGACCCCCAAGTCGCTGCTGCGGCTGCCCGCGGCCCGCTCCACGGCCGAGCAGCTCACCGCCGGCCAGTTCTCCGAGGTCCTGCCCGACCCGGCCCAGCCGTCGCCCGACCAGGTGCGCCGGGTCATGCTGTGCAGCGGCAAGGTCTACTACGAGCTGGCCAAGCGGCGCGCCGACGGCGACCTCGACCAGGTGGCCCTGATCCGGGTCGAGCAGCTGTACCCGTTCCCGGCCGCGGCCCTGCGGGCCCAGCTGGACGCCTACCCCGAGGCCGAGCGCGTCCTCTGGGTCCAGGAGGAGCCGGAGAACATGGGCGCCTGGCGCTACGTGCGGCTCAAGGCCGACGAGGAGCTCGGGGTGCGGCTGGAGCCGGTCACCCGCGACGAGGGGGCCGCCCCGGCCGCCGGCAGCCCAACCCTGCACGCCCAGGAGCAGCAGGAGCTACTCGACCGCGCGTTTGCCGGCCTATAGGGTATCGGCACCCCTGATCCGCGACCGAGGAGGTGCCGCCATGAAGGTGCGGGACGTGGCGAGCAGCGCGGTGGTGGCGGTGGGGCCGGCCCAGTCGCTGCGGGAGGCGGCCCAGCTCATGGCCAAGCACCGGGTGGGCTCGGCCGTGGTCCAGGACGCCGAGATGCTGATCGGCATCCTGACCGAGCGCGACGTGCTGGGCGCGGTCGCGGCCGCCAACGACCCCGAGGCCGTCAGCGTGGAGCAGATCATGACCGCCGACGTGGTCACCGTCGGGCCCGACTGGGACCTGATCGAGGCGGCCAGGGTCATGGCCCGCCGGCGCATCCGCCACCTGGTGGTCTACGAGGGCGGCCAGCTCCTCGGGGTGCTGAGCGTCCGCGACGTCCTCCCCGCCGTGCTGCCGGAGTAGCCCGGCGCGCTCGGGCGGCCGCGCTCAGGAGGGGACCAGGCCCAGGATGCGCCAGCTGCCGTCGCGCCGGACCAGGTTGCAGCGGTAGAGGGCGGCGCTGGCCCGGGTCGCCCTGACCTGGCGGCCCGACCCGGTCACCAGCCGGGCCGGGGAGCGGCCGACGCGGGCGATCACCACCCAGGTGCCGTCGCCCGCCCGGTGGGCTTCGAACACCTTGACCGGCAGGCGCAGGCCGTCCAGGCGGCGGCCGGAGCTGCGCAGCCGGGCGATCTCGGCCCGGTCCCTGGCCAGGCCGGCCGCGCCCGGGGCGTAGACCGACTCCAGCAGCCGCCGGTCGCGCTCGCGCAGGGCGATCTCGCGCAGCAGCATCAACTCCCGGAACCGGTCGACGATCAGCTGCCTGACCAGCGCCGCCGGGGTCGCGGTGACGTCCGAGGTGCCGCCGCCCGGCTCCTGGGCCTGGTCGGCCGCCGACGCCGCCTCCCGGGTCGCGACCACGCCCAGGGAGCCGGCCACGAACAGGCTCACCAGCACGACGGCGACAAAGGTCAAGCCGACGGCGCTTTCCGCGCTCGACCGGCTGGGCGACGGATCCGGATCGGTCTGCATGCCAGGAAAGAATGCACAGGGGTCAAGGCATGCTACGACGCGGGCAAACCCCTGACAATCGCTCGGGGTCGCCGATCTGGCTGAACAGGCGCGGCCGACTACCCGGCGCCGGCCGGCCCGGCGCCGCCGGGAGCGGTCCGGCGGGCGGCCAGGCGCTGCTCGGCGGCCAGCCGGCCGAGCCCGACCTCGTCGTGGACCACGAACCGCATCGCCCCGGCGATGCCCCGGTGCCCGGCCTCTTCGGCCACCAGCCGGTGCATCTCCTGGGCGACCCACCGGTAGGCCGGGTGGCCCTGGGGGGTGGAGCGCAGCTCGGCCAGGTGCATGAGCTCGCGGGCGTTCATGGTCATGGCGAACCGGACCCGGTGGGCCAGGGCGACGGCATAGGGCGCCTGGGCCGGGAACCGGGCCGCCAGGGCCGCATAGAGCCCGGCCGAGGCGGCCATGGCGGCCTGGAACCGCCCGGCCAGCCCGGCCTCGGCGACGTCGCCGGGCACGTCGTAGCCGAGCCCGGGGGTGAGCGGCTGCCACACGATCGTGCACATCCGGTGCCGCTGCAGATCTCTGAAGGCGCCGTAGTCCGCGACAACGTCGAAGGTGTAGACGGCCCGCTCGAAGGCCCGCCCGGGCCGGTGGCGGCGGTTGCGCCGCTCGCCCACGTAGGCGGCCAGCAGCCGGACCCGCTCCTCCCGGCCGAGCCGGGCCACCCGGGCGGCGACCTCGGCCTCGCCGGTCCCCGTGTCGGGATAGGCGATGGCCACAAGGACCTTGTCCTCGCCGGCCGGGTCGAACTCGGTGAGCCGGACCGACGGGCCCGGCTGGACGGCCGGGGGGGCGTCGCCGAGCACGGCCTCGACCACCTTGGCCGTCTCGGAGGCCGTCTCGGCCAGGTAGCGGGACCAGGCCACCCCCCGGTCCTCGCGGTCGACCCGGTGCAGGAACGCCGGGATCACCTTGCGCAGCTCCTCCAGCAGCAGGTCGGCGTAGCTGCGGGCCTCGGGCAGGGCCGAGGCCCGCAGGCGCAGCAGCAGCGCCTCATAGGCCTGCCCGGTGGCGAAGATGCCCAGGTTGGAGGTGGTGGCGGCCGGCAGCAGGCCGCGCAGGCCGTCCAGGGCCCTGGCCTTGACGGCCCGCCGCCAGGCGGCCTCGCTCGACCCGGGCTCCTGGGGCACGACGCCGGCCAGGTGCTCGGTGAGGGCCGGGAGCAGCTCGGCGTAGGTGGCGAACAGCCCGTCCAGGACCTGCCGGTACTCAAGGCCGAGGTCGCTGGCGGCCACGTCCGGGTCCAGGTGGTAGCGCCAGCGGCCGCCCGGGCGGTCGGCGTAGGAGACATAGCGGGTCGACTGCTCCAGGTAGGCGGCCAGCCGGCCCCACTCCAGCTGCTTGGTGAGCAGGTTGGACGCCTGCTCGCAGGCCACATGGGCCCCGCCCAGCTGGGCCACGCTGTCGTCGCCGTAGTCGTCGAAGACGCGCTGGTACAGCGCGGTCGCCCTGGCCTGACCGACCGGGGGGGCGCTTGTCGCCCCCCCGGACCCCCCCGCCCCCGGCGACTCCACGTCGTCGGCGAACTCGTCCAGGAACAGCCGGCGCAGGGTCTTGCCCGAGCGTGAGTAGCGGGCGAACAGGGCCCCCTTGGTCGTCTCGGGCAGGTTACGCAGGGCGAACACCGGCCGGTCGAGGTTGGTGACATAGGGGGCCAGGCGGGCCCGCTCGTCGTCGGTGAGCTCCTCCGCCCAGTACTGCGGCTGGGATCGATTCATCGGGGGACCCCCTCGGGGTTCCCCAGACCCCTCCGTCATGCCAGCCCCAGCAGCGGCTCGAGGCCGACGGTGAGGCCGGGCCTGGTGCCGACCTCGCGCACGGCCAGCAGCACCCCGGGCATGAACGACGAACGGTCGAGCGAGTCGTGGCGCAGGGTAAGGACCTCCCCCTGGCCGCCGAAGATGACCTCCTGGTGGGCCACCAGCCCGGGCAGGCGGACCGAGTGGACCCGCACCCCGTCGACCTCGCCGCCCCTGACGCCGCCCACCGACTCCTGGCCGACTCCCGGGACCGGCGGCTGCTGGCGGGCGGCGGCGATGGCCCTGGCCGTGCGCAGGGCGGTCCCGGACGGGGCGTCGGCCTTGCCCTGGTGGTGGAGCTCGATGACCTCGGCGGACGGGTAGAAGCGACCCGCCACGGCCGCGAAGTGCATGGCCAGCACGGCCCCGAGGGCGAAGTTGGGCGCCCAGACGACGTTGCCGTGCTCGGCCTTGCCGGCCAGGTTGGCCAGGTCGTCCAGCAGCTCGGCGGGCAGCCCGGTGGTCCCCGAGACCAGGTGGACGCCCTCGGGCACCAGCCCCTCGACGGCCGCGGCGGTCGCCTCGGGCCGGGAGAAGTCGACCACCACCTCGGCCTCGGCGGCAATCAGCTCCGACAGGCTCTCGGCCACCAGCAGGCCCTCGGGCGCGCCGGGCACCAGCTCGGCCAGCGGGCGGCCGACCCGGGTGGCCCGGCCGACCGCGGCGGCCAGCTCCAGGTCGGGCGTGGCCAGCACCGCCTCGCAGGTCGCCCGCCCCATCCGGCCCGTCGCCCCCAGCACCCCGACCCGCACCCGCCGCCTCCTTCGCGTCCCCTGCCGACCGCGTGCAGGATAGCCGGTCGCCGTGACCCGCTTGGGAACGGGCCGGATTGGTTACGCTGTTGCCATGCTGGACCTGGTCGACAACGAGGCCGTGGTGCTGGCCGTGCTCGGCGACCGCTACCGGCTGCCGGTGGACCGGCTGGCCACCGGCCGGGTCGCCGTGGCCGAGGCGGCCGACCCGCGCATGCCCGTGCGGGCCCTTCACCGTGGGGGCGGGGCCGTGGTCGCGGTCGACCCGGCCTGGAGCGGGCTGCTCGCGGAGCACCTGGACGGCCCGGCGTCGCTCGACCCGGCCCTTGACGCGGTGGGCCGGGCCGCCGGCGGCCAGCACTGGTCGTGGGTGGCCCGCACCGGGGTGGCCATCCCGCCCCCGACGGCCGAGGTCACGGTGCTCGACGCCACCGACCCGCGGCTGCCCGAGTGGGTCCTCGGCCACTTCAGCGGCGAGGCCTGGGTGGTGCTCGGCGACGACGGCCAGGTGCTGTCGACCGCGGTGCTCAAGCGCTACGACGACCGGCTGCGGGAGATCTCGGTCGGCACCGCCGAGGCGGCCCGCGGCCGCGGCCTGGCCAAGGCGGTGACGGCCGCCGCCGCCCGGGCGGTGCTGGCCGAGGGCCGGGCCGTCCTCTACAACCACGACCCCGAGAACCACACCTCGGCCCGGGTCGCCGAGGCCGTCGGCCTGCACGAGTTCGGCCGCTGCCACGCCGTCGTCCTGGAGAAGCCGCAAGCCTCGACCTCGAGCTGAGGTGCGGTCAGGGGATGGCCGCCACCACCCCGGCCGCCCGCAGCAGGTCGACCATGGCGAAGTCGCCGCCCGACCCGTAGGTCGGCGTCCAGTCCGGGTCCTGGCGCAGGTAGGACTGGCGGTCGCCGCGGATGAGCCCGACGATCACCTCGGCCACGATCCGCCCGCCGACCGGTCCCAGGCGCTCGCCGCCGGCGGTCACCTGGGCCTCGCGTAGCACGTAGAACCACAGCGGGGTGCGCCGCTCCAGGTGCAGCGGCTCCAGATCCTGGAGGTCGGCCGGGGTCAGCTCGGGCAGCTGCATGGCCCTGGCCACCCGCTGGCCCGACGGCACCCCCATGGTCAGGTTGCGTAGCAGGTTGCGGGTGGCCAGCGAGGTCGGCTCGCCCGGGGGCTGGCCGAGGAGGTGGAACAGGACCGATGAGAGCTTGGTGTCGATCTTCTTGTTGGGCCGCACCCGGCCGTCGCCGAAGTCGAAGAAGGTCTGCCAGTCGATGAACCGCCGGGGGGCGCGCCGGCCGCCGCGCAGGTCGGCCGGGTCGGCCGGGTCGGTGGCGGCCGGGTCGAAGATCAGGGCGAAGAACTGCTGGGTCGGGTCGGTGGCGCTGGTGGCGAAGTTGGCCCGGTAGCTGGGGCGGACCTGGGAGTGGCCGAAGCGGTAGGCGGCCACCGAGAACTCGACCGGGATGAAGGGGTCGTTGCGCCACTTGAAGTGCCGGGGGCCGTTGGCGAGCACGTCGTCGACCAGGGCCTGGCCGACGGTGGTGGGGAGGAACTCGTGGATGACCATCCACTGGTAGTGCCAGCGGACCACCCGCTGCGCCTCGGTGAACAGCTCCTGGCGGGTGTAGCCGGGGCCGAGGTCGGCCTTGACGTCGGCCAGGACCCGGTTGTGGAAGCGCAGGACGGCCAGATGGAGCTGGGACACGATCAGGTTCTCGTCGTTGCGGGGGTCGGCGACCAGGGCGACGAGCTGGCGGTTGCGGGGCACGTCGGTCCGGGTCGAGCCGTCGATCGAGACGGCCCCCGACCCGGGGATGTCCTCGACCAGCAGGCTGGTCTGGCCGCCGTCGACGGCCTGGTCGTACAGGTGGGGCGATGCCACCGGCCCGCCGCCGTAGACGCTGTCCAGGTCCAGGGCGGGGATGCGGAAGTTCCGGATCGCCTCCGGGTCCTGGCGGCGGGCCAGACTGGAGGTGGGGTCGAAGGTCATGTCGTGGTCGAGAAACTGGCCGACGAAGGTGAAGCCGGCCGTGATGGCCGGGTTGTTCGGGTTGTTGAGGCTCTTGGCCGGGTCGGTGACCAGCGTGATCGGGTCCGACAGGTCGTCGGCGGGGTCCATTGGCCCGCCGGCCGCACCCAGGGTGGCCAGGGCGTCACGGATCGTCGGGGTGTCGGCGGCGAACGGCGGCAGGGTGGGGAACAGCCGGCCGAACCGGCCCTGGGCGTAGAACACGGACCGTGGCGTCGTCTCGCCCAGGCTGGCATGACCATGCGGCATGGCCGACCCCCTCGCCTCGCACCGATGCCCTTATCGTTGCATGGCGGGCAAACGGAACGGACGGGCGGCGTCGGCGGGTCAGCGCTCCACGGCGGCGTTGCCGGCGCGGCGGGGGGCCGGGTCGCCGGGGGCGGCCGTCCAGTCCTCGACCGCGGCCTCGGCGACCGGGGCGCCACGGCCGTCGAAACGCCCGGCGATCGGGGCCGGGCCGGCCTCGGCCAGGTCGACCGCCTCGGCGGCCGTCTTGGCCACCTGGAACAGGGTGCCCTCGCCCAGCGGGGCGAACCCCTGGGCGACCATGTCCTCCACCATGGCCAGGAACGGGTCCCAGTAACCGGCCACGTTGACGAGCACGATCGGCCGGTCATGGAGGCGCAGCTGCCGCAGGGTGAGCACCTCCAGCAGCTCCTCCAGGGTGCCGAACCCGCCCGGGAGGGCCACGAAGGCGTCGGCGCGGGCGTCCATCTCCGCCTTGCGCTCATGCAAGGCAGGTGCTAGTGCCGATTGCGGCGCTCCCTCTGTCTCGCCTGCGCGTTGATCTGCCTCAACCGGTCTCAGGGGCGCGGCTCGGCCCTCCCGGTGGGATCCGCCGGGAAGCCCGCAGCCGACTGACGAGCTTCTCGGCCTCGATGGCCCAGAAGGCGACCGTAGAGGCGACCAGCACGATGGCCAGCTCGGCCAGGGTCAGGGGCTGGAGGTCCAGGGCGGTCTGGGCGGGGGGCCAGTAGAGGAGGCCGAGCTGGACCAGCAGGGTGCCCAGCACCGTCCAACCGAGGAACCGGTTGCTGCCCAAGCCGAGGCGGAACACCGACTGGCGTTCGGAGCGCACGGCCAGGGCGTTGCCCAGCTGGAGCAGGGCCAGGCTGGTGAAGATCATGGTCTGCCAGGGCCGCCCGGTGGCCTGCCCCCAGATGCCCAACCCGAGGCTGACGGTGCCAGTCAGCAGGCCCATGGCTAACACGTGCTGCCACAGCCCGCGGGCGAAGATGCTCTCACCGGGGCGGCGGGGTGGCCGGCCCATGGTGTCGGGTTCGGCTTGTTCCACGCCCAGGGCCAGGCCGGGGAGGCCGTGGGTGACCAGGTTGATCCACAGGATCTGGGCCGGCAACAGGGCCAGGGGCAGCCCGAACAGGGGGGCTGCGAGCATGACCCAGATCTCGGCCGACCCGCCGGTGAGCCCGTAGCGGACGAAGCGGCGCAGGTTGTCGTAGATGCGGCGGCCTTCGCGCACCGCCTTGACGATGGTGGCGAAGTTGTCGTCGGCCAGGACCATGTCGGCGGCCTGCTTGGAGACCTCGGTGCCGGCCTGGCCCATGGCCACGCCGATGTCGGCCCGGCGCAGGGCGGGGGCGTCATTGACGCCGTCGCCGGTCATGGCCACCACCTGCCCGCGGGCCTTCCAGGCCTCGACGATGTCGAGCTTCTGTTCGGGGGTGGTGCGGGCGTACACGGCGATGTCGGTGACGTGCTCGGCCAGATACCCACTACCTTGCTGGGCGAGGTCGGCGCCGCTGAGGACCTGGTGGCCGTCCAGGATGCCGAGGCGGGCGGCGATGGCCCGGGCGGTGGCCGGGTGGTCGCCGGTGATCATGATGGGGTGGATGCCGGCCTGTTGGGCGGCGGCGACGGCCTGGGCGGCTTCGGGTCGGGGTGGGTCGGCCATGGCCACCAGCCCGTACAGGACCAGCTCGGC
>JBJMHP010000349.1:0-8508 GCA_045807325.1 Actinomycetes bacterium
GGATAGAGGGCGGCCCCGACGGGATACCACTCGCAGCCACCCAGCCTCCGTCGGGTTGGGCTACGCTCCCCCACCGGGGGCCTCGGCACCGGACCGCGTGAGTGCGGCGCGCCCCGGGTCCCGAGGGTGTCCGGGGACCCGCCGCCGAACCCGCGTGCCAGGTGAGTGCGTGGGCCCGAGAGCATCGACGACCACGGTGCCCGGTGGGTGGATGGGGGCACGCACCCCGCCCGCCCGGCGACAGGGCGGACGGGCGTCACTGCGGGCCCTGGCGGCGGTCGACGAACAGGGCCTGGGCGGAGTGGCCGATGGGGCCCTGCTCGTCGTGGAGGGTGGTGTCGGCCAGGCCGATGCCGGCGGCGGCGGTGGTGGTGGACTCGAGGGCGACCCACTCGCCGGCCGGGGGGCGGAAGAGGTAGACGGTGAGGTCGGCGTTGACGAAGCGCCATTGCTGGTAGTCGAGGGCGGCGCTGACGCCGTTGCCGGAGTCGGCCGCGACCAGGACCCGGCACAGCGGCGAGGGGGGCTCGCCGGGGAGCAGGGGGTGGCGCATCCGCATCCAGACTGTGGCCGGCCCCAGCTCCAGGAACGAGCCGGCGACGAACCGGGCCTCCATGGCCGTGTGGTAGCCGACGTCCTGGCCGGTCGGGAAGAACGGCACGGTTCGGCCGGCCTCCGGGCCCGCCAGTCGCGGCCCCGGGGTCAGCCCGCCGGGCAGGTCCAGCTCGGCGGTCCGGATCCGCAGGGCGGTGGCCCGCATCAGCTCCACCTCGCCGGCGTGCAGGGTCGCCTCGACCAGCTCGAGGCTGCGCCCGCCGCGCAGCAGCCTGGTGGTCACCCGGAGCTCGGCGATCGGTAGGGGCCGGACGATGTCCAGGGTGATGCGGGCCACCTGCATCCCAGGCCGGTCCCCGTGCCGTTCCACGGCCCGGCCGAGCAGGGCCGCCGGCGGCCCGGCGTGCTGCAGCCCCGGGTCCCACGGCCCCCTGGTCAGCTCGGTCGCCTGGAACCGGTCCGGCCCCCGGGCCTTGAAGAACGCCTCGGACATGCGGGCAGTCTAGATGCGCCGATCGCCGTACGGTGCCGACCAAACAGCTGCCCATCAAGTCCGGCCCGCATGGCGTGTCCCGTGCCTCGGGGGGCATCACCCCGAAGATCGTCGGCGGCCGGGCACCCTGGCCACGGCCACCGGCTGGGGCAACGCCATCCAGCAGCCGGCCGGTCCCGGCGGCGGCGGGTCAACTGTCCCGACCGGGTTCCCGGGGTCTACACCCGCCTCAGCGAACGGGGGGTGGGGAACTTCCTCCTCTCGGTCACCGGGGGCGACCGGTGAACACCGCACAAGCGGCCTGACCTGCCCGATCCGGCGCCCGGCCCGCCGCCGCGGGTTGGGCGCCGGCCTGCTCCCGCTGGTAGCGTCTCGGCCATGTGGGAGTACGCGATCCGCGAGTACGTCCAGGAGTGGGGCGAGCCGACCGAGGACCGGTCGATGGGCTCCTTCCTGGAGGAGCTGAACCGGCTCGGCGAGGACGGCTGGGAGGCGGTCGGGATCACCCCCCGGACCCACTACGACCGGGGCGGCGGGCCGGGCGGATGGGACAGCTTCACCTTCGTGGTGCTCCTGAAGCGGCTGCGGCCGGCCGACGACATGATGCCGAGGAGTTGAGGCCATGAAGGGTGCCATCCGGGTCCTGTTCGTCGGCGCCGCCGCCGGGTACCTGGCCGGCCAGGTGATGGACCAGGCGACCACCTGGTTCTACGAGCGCCAGAGCGACGCCTCCAAGCAGCGCGAGGGCGAGCTGCTGCCCGAGGGCGCCCCACTGGCCTCGGCCCGCAAGCTGGCCGGCCTGATCGGGGCCGAGCCGACCGACGAGCAGGCGGGCACCATTGCCGCCACCCTGCACCAGGGGCTGGGCCAGCTCTACGGGGTGGTCGCGGCCGCCCTGACCCGCCGCGGCGTCCCGCCCGTCCGGGCCGGCCTGGCCAGCGGGGCGGCCGGCTTCCTGCTGGTCGACGAGCTGGCCAACAGCCTGTTCTTCACCCCGCCGCCCCAGGCCTACCCGGTCGAGAGCCATCTGCGCGGGCTCGTCGGCCATCTCACCTTCGGCGCCACCACCGGCGCCCTGCTCGCCCTTGCTCGGCGCCTGGGCCTGCTCTAGCGATCCAGGAGGGTCCGCGGGTCGGCGCCGCGGACGGCGGCGTCCAGGACCTCGGCGACGTGGGCCATGGGCAGCCGCCGGCCGCGGCGCTCAAGGGCGTTGCGGAGCTGCATGAGGCAGCCGGGGTTGGAGGTGACCAGCAGGTCGGCGCCGGTGGCGAGGACGTTGGCGGCCTTGCGGTCGCCCAGCTCGGCGGCCGGCTCGGGCTCGACCAGGTTGTAGATGCCGGCCGAGCCGCAGCAGATCTCGGCCTCGGCGATCTCGCGCACCTCCAGGCCGGGGATGGCCGAAAGCGCCTTGCGGGGCTGGGCCCGGATGCCCTGGGCGTGGCCAAGGTGGCACGCGTCGTGCCAGGCGACCTTGACCGGCAGGGGGTGCCGGGTGGCCGCCGGGCCGAGCTCGACCAGCAGCTCGGACAGGTCGCGGACCCGGTCGGAGAAGGCCGCCGCCCGCTCGGCGAACTGCGGGTCGTCGCGGAGCAGGTGGCCGTACTCCTTCATGGCCGAGCCGCAGCCGGCCGCGTTGACCACGACCTGGTCGACCCCGGAGGCCTCGAAGGTCTCGATGGCCGCCCTGGCGAACGCCTGGGCCTCGGCCTCGCGGCCGGCATGCAGGCTGAGGGCGCCGCAGCAGCCCTGGCCGGCGGGGGCGACGACCTCGCAGCCGTCGGCGGCCAGGACCCGGGCCGTGGCCGTGTTGACCTCGGGGAAGAACACCCGCTGGACGCAGCCGGTCAGCATCCCGACCCGCCGCCGCCGCGGCCCGGCGGCCGGGGTGACCTCGGGTACCGGCTCCAGGCGGCCCAGGGTGGGCAGGAGCCGCTCCATGGCGCTCATGCGCTTGGGCAGCCGGTCCAGCAGCCCGGCCCGCCGGGCCAGGGCGCCGAGCCGGGAGCGCTGGTAGAGCCGGAGCGGGCCGCGCAGCAGGCGCAGCCGCCGCGGGTACGGGAACAGCCGGAAGACGAGGGCCCGGAAGGCGCGGTCGCGGCGCGACCGCGGGTAGCGGCGCTCGACCTGCTGGCGGGTGGCCTCGATCAGCTTGCCGTACTGGACCCCCGACGGGCAGGCGGTGACGCAGGCCATGCAGCCCAGGCACTGGTCGAAGTGGCGGACCATCTCGTCGTTCATGGGCTCGCCCTGGCGCCCGATCTCCATCAGGTAGATCCGGCCCCGCGGCGAGTCCATCTCCTCGCCCCAGAGCACGTAGGTCGGGCAGGTGGGCAGGCAGAAGCCGCAGTGGACACAGTCGTCGATCAGCTCCTGCTCGGGCGGGTGGTGGTCGTCGAAGGCGGGCAGGACGGCCACCCCGGCCTCGGGCCGGCCGGCCCCGGCGGTGGCCCGGTCCGCCTGCCCGGGGTCGGCCCCGACCTCGTCGGGCAGCCCCTCCGGCCCCCTGGCCCCGACCTGGGTCGCCGAGGCCCGCTCATGGGCCGGCTCCCGATGCTCCGGGGCACCCCCCTGGGGTTCCCCGGACCCCTCCGGTCCCCGTCCGGTCTGCTCCGTCATCCTCAGATCCCTCCCACGAACCGGCCCGGGCTGAGCCGGCGGTCCGGGTCGAACCGCTCCTTGACCCGCCGCATCAGCCCGAGCGCGTCGCCGGCCGGCCCCCAGGCGTCGACGGCCCGCTTGAGCTCGGGCGGGGCCTTCACCACGACCACGCTGCCCCCGCAGGCGGCCAGCCGCTCCCTGGCCTCGGTGATCCTCTGGGCGAGGTCCGGGACGACCCGGCCGCCGGAAGCCTCCAGCTCGCCCTCGCGGGCGTCGCTGGCCATCCAGAGCACGCCGGTCCCGGCATGGGCGCTGATGGACCCGGCCCAGGCCAGCGGGCCGCCGCGCAGGTCGGCCAGGACCGAGGCCAGATCGGCTGGCGGGCAGGCCACCTTGACCCCCACGTCCGCCTTCTCGAACGGCCGCACGCCCAGCTCGGCCAGGGCGGCGTCGGTCTCGCCGGGGCCGGCCACGGCCGCCGGCCCGACCCGCCCGAGCAGCTCGGCGCAGGCGGCCGCCTGGGCCTCCACCCCCGGCCGGATGCCCTCGAACACCACCGTGAGCCGCCCCGGGAGCCACCGGTCGGGCCAGGCCAGCTCGACCGCGCTCGGCTCAAGGGCCGACCGCAGCAGCGGCCCCACGGCCGCGCCGACCCGCTCGGGGGTGTCCACCTCCAGGGTTACCACGGACGCGGCCGCCGGCAGGGGGTGCAGGCGGAAGATGGCCTCGGCGACCAGGCCGAGGGTGCCGAGCGACCCGCAGAACAGCTTGGCCAGGTCGTAGCCGGCGACGTTCTTGACCACCTTGCCGCCCGCCCTGGCCACCGTGCCGTCGGCCAGGACCACGGTGATGCCGATGATCAGGTCCCGGACGGTGCCGTAGCGCAGCCGCCGCGGGCCCGAGGCGTTGGCCGCCACCATCCCGCCGACCGTGGCCCCCGGCTCGGGCGGGTCCAGGGCCAGCCACTGGCCGGCCGGGGCCAGCGCCGCCTGGAGGTCGACCAGCCGGGTCCCGCCCTGGACCCGGACGACCAGGTCGCCGGCGGCGTGCTCCAGCACCTGGTCGAGCCGCTCGGTGGACAGGACCAGATCGGCCCGCTCCGGCGGGTTGCCCAGCCCGAGCTTGCTGGCTCCGCCCACGAAGGTCACGGCCAGGCCGTCGGTGGCGGCCGCGGCCAGCACCTGGCTTGCCTCCTCGACCGACCCCGGGCGGGCGACCCGCCCGACGGGCACGCCGTCGACGGCCTGGCCGGGCCGGGCCGGCTGGATCAGCCCGCCGTGCTCCAGCTCCTGGAGGCCCACGGCTCAGAACACCTCCGCCATGCCGGCCCGCTCGGCCGGGTGGACCCGACGCGGCCCCGGCCGCTCACCGCACAGCCGCGGGGTCGGGAACACCTTGCCCGGGTTGCTGCGGCCGTCGGGGTCGAAGGCACAGCGGACCAGCTGCATGGCGTCCAGGTCCTCGGCGCTGAACTGCCGTGGCAGGTACTGCTTCTTGTCGAAGCCGACGCCGTGCTCGCCGGTGATCGAGCCGCCGTGCTCCAGGCAGGTGAGCAGGATCTCGGCGGCCAGCTCCTCGGCCCGCTGCTCCTGCCCCTCGACCTCGCCGTCGTACAGGACCAGCGGGTGCAGGTTGCCGTCGCCGGCGTGGAACACGTTGGCCACCCGCAGCCCACGCTCGGAGGCCAGTTCGGTGATCCTGCGCAGCACCTCGGGCAGGGCGGTCCTGGGGATGACCCCGTCCTGGACGTAGTAGTCGGGGCTGATCCGGCCCACGGCGGCAAAGGCCGACTTGCGGCCCTTCCAGAACAGGGCCCGCTGGTCGTCGTCCTCGGCGATCTGGATGGTGGTCGAGCCGGCCTCGCGGCAGAGCCGCTCGACCTCGTCGAACTGGTGGGCGACCTCGGCCTCGGGGCCGTCCAGCTCCACCACCAGGACCGCCCCGGCCCCCTCGGGGTAGTGGACATGCACGGCCGCCTCGGCCGCCTCCATGGCCAGGGCGTCCATCATCTCGATGGCCGCCGGGACGATCCCGGCCCCGATGATCTTCGACACGGCGTCGCCGGCGTGGTCGGTGCCCTCGAAGGCGGCCAGCAGGGTCCGGACGGCCTCGGGCTTGCGCAGCAGCCGCAGGGTGATCGTGGTGGTGATGCCCAGGGTGCCCTCGGAGCCGACGAAGGCGCCGAGCAGGTCGTAGCCCGGCGGGTCGGGGGCCTTGCCGCCCCCCAGGTGGACCAGCTCGCCGTCGGGCAGGACCACCTCCAGGCCGGTGACGTGGTTGGTGGTGAACCCGTACTTGAGGCAGTGGGCGCCGCCCGAGTTCTCGGCCACGTTTCCGCCGATGGAGCAGACCTGCTGGCTGGACGGGTCGGGGGCGTAGTAGAAGCCGTCGCCAGCCACCTCCTTGGTGACCTGGAGGTTGAGCACCCCGGGCTCGACCACGGCCCGCTGGTTGTCCAGGTCGACCTCGTGGACGCGGCGCATGCGGGCGAGCACGATCAGCACGCCGTCCGACACCGGCAGGGCCCCGCCGGACAGGCCGGTGCCCGACCCGCGGGCCACGAACGGCACCCCGGCCTCCCAGCAGGCCCTGACCGCCCCCTGGACCTGGTCGGCGGTCTCGGGGAGCACGACCACGCTGGGGATGACCCGGAAGTTGGCCAGGCCGTCGCACTCGTAGGTGCGCAGCTGGTTGCGCTCGGAGATCACCCCCTGGGGGCCGACGACCTGCTCCAGCCTGCGGATGAGGGCTTCCCGGTCCATCTGTGCCCTCCTCGGAACGCGAGGGTCAGTCCAGCTGCTCGTAGGCGGGGATGGTGAGGAACTCGATGAAGTCGTCGGCCAGGGCGACCTGCTCGAACAGGGCCCTGGACTGGTCGGGGCGGCCCTCGTTGTAGAAGAACTCGTCGCCCACCTGCCGGCGGATCTTGTCCAGCTCCTCGGTCTCGGTCTGGCGGACCAGGTCGGCGGTGACCGTCTGGCCCTCGGCCAGCTTGACGCCGTTGTGGACCCACTGCCAGACCTGGGAGCGGGAGATCTCGGCGGTGGCCGCGTCCTCCATCAGGTTGAAGATCGGGGCGGCGCCCTGGCCGCGCAGCCAGGAGGAGATGTACTGGATGCCGACGTTGACGTTGTTGCGCAGCCCCTCCTCGGTGGCCTCGCCCGGGGTGGAGGCGATGTCGAGCAGGTCGTCCTGGCCGACCTGGACGTCGTGGCGCTGGCGGTCGATCTGGTTGGGCCGGTCGCCCAGGACCTCGTCGAAGACCTCCTTGGCCACCGGGACCAGGTCGGGGTGGGCCACCCAGGTGCCGTCGAAGCCGTCGCCGGCCTCGCGCTGCTTGTCCTCACGGACCTTGGCGAATGCCTGCTCGTTGATCTCGGGCCGCTTGCGGCTGGGGATGAACGCCGACATGCCGCCCATGGCGAACGCGCCCCGCCGGTGGCAGGTCTTGACCAGCAGCTGGGTGTAGGCGCGCATGAACGGCACGGTCATGGTGACCTTGTTGCGGTCGGGCAGGGTGAACTCGGGCCGGTTCCGGAACTTCTTGATGACCGAGAACATGTAGTCCCAGCGGCCGGCGTTGAGCCCGGCCGAGTGGTCGCGCAGCTCGTACAGGATCTCGTCCATCTCGAAGGCGGCGGTGATGGTCTCGATCAGCACCGTGGCCTTGACGGTGCCCCGTCCGATGCCGAGCCGGTCGGAGGCCAGCTGGAAGGCGTCGTTCCACAGCCGCGCCTCGGTGTGGCTCTCCAGCTTGGGCAGGTACAGGTAGACGCCCTGGCCCTGCTCCAGCAGCCGCCGGCCGCCGTTGAACAGGAACAGCCCGAAGTCGACCAGGCTGCCCGAGGCCGGCTGGCCGTCGACCACGACGTGCTTCTCGGGCAGGTGCCAGCCCCGCGGCCGCGGCATCAGGGTGGCGGTCTCCTCGCCGAGCCGGTACTGGCGGCCGTCGGGGCTCTCGAAGCGGATCGTCCCCTCGATGGCGTCGACCAGATTCTGCTGGCCGCCGAACATGTTCTCCCAGGTGGGGGCGTTGGCGTCCTCGAAGTCGGCCATGAACACCCTTGCCCCGGAGTTGAGGGCGTTGATCAGCATCTTGCGGTCGGTCGGCCCGGTGATCTCGACCCGCCGGTCGCTGAGCCCCTCCACCGGGGCGACCCGCCAGTCGCCTTCGCGCACCGACGCCGTGGCCTCCAGGAAGTCGGGCAGCTCCCCGGCGTCGAAGGCGGCCTGCCGCTCGGCCCGCCTGGTCAGCAGGTCGGACCGGGTCGGGCCCAGCTCCCGCTGGAGCTCGGCCACCAGCGCCAGGGCCTCGTCGCTCAGGATGGCCGGGTACCTCTCGCGTGCCGGTCCGCGGACCTCAACGCCGTCGGGCAGTGCCATCGGCCGGAACCTCCGTCGCTCGCGACTCGTCCTGCACCTATGCCCATTGTGTCAGGGGGCTAGCCGCTCGATCTTCCAGCCGTCGCCGGCGCGGCGGTAGCGGAGGCGGTCGTGGAGGCGGTTGGGGCGGCCCTGCCAGAACTCGACGACCTCGTGGGTCAGGCGGTAGCCGCCCCAGAAGTCGGGCAGAGGCACCTGGCCGTCGGCCGAGCCGGTGGCCAGCTCGGCCACCCGCCGCTCCAGCACCGCCCGGTCCTGGATGACCCGGCTCTGGGGGGAGGCGGCGGCGCTGAGCTGGCTGCCCGACGGGCGGGAGTGGAAGTAGGCCTCGCTCTCGGCCCGGCTGGTCGGCGCAACCGGGCCCTCGATGCGGACCTGGCGCTCCAGCTCCCCCCACCAGAAGACCAGGGCGGCCCGCGGGTTGGCGGCCAGCTCCACCCCCTTGCGGCTCTCGTAGTTGGTGTAGAAGCAGAAGCCGC
>JBJMHP010000350.1:0-3452 GCA_045807325.1 Actinomycetes bacterium
CCCTGCGGCGCCGCCGCCTCGGCTACCGCCGCCGCCTCCGCCCCCGGGTCGCGGCCAGCGGGGCGCGGGGGGCGTGGCTGCCCACCCACCCCACCGCGGCCGCCCGGCGGGCCGACGGCCGCCGGTTCGCCGCCCCCCGGCCCAGGGACGAGCTGGTCGCCGAGGCCACCGCCCTGGTCACCGAGGCGCCACCTTGGGGTTCCCCGGGCTCTGCTGGCCGGCGATCGACCGACCCGCTGCCGGCTGGGCCGTCGTGGGACGGGCTGCGGCGGTTCAAGCGCCGCGAGCTGCTGCGGGTGGCCGTGCGCGACCTGGCCGGCCGGGTCGCGGTCGAGGAGGTGGCGGCCGAGCTGGCCGAGCTGGCCGACGCCTGCCTGGAGGCCGCCCTGCGGGTCGCGGCCGCCGAGTCCGGCTACGACCCGCCGCCGATGCGCCTGGCCGTCCTCGGCATGGGCAAGCTCGGCGGCAACGAGCTCAACTACGTGTCCGACATCGACGTGCTGTTCTGCCACGAGCCGCTGCCCGGGGCCGAGCCCGAGGCGGCCGCCCGGGCGGCCGAGCGGGTGGCCCGGGGGGTGATGCGCGGGCTGTCGGCGGTGACGTCGGAGGGGACCTGCTTCGAGGTCGACGCGAACCTGCGTCCCGAGGGCCGCAACGGGCCCCTGTCCCGGAGCCTGGGCAGCTACCTGGCCTACTGGGACCGCTGGGCCCAGCCGTGGGAGCTGCAGGCCCTCATCAAGGTCCGCCCGGCCGCCGGCGACCAGCAGCTGGCCGGGCGGTTCCGCGGCGAGGCGGAGGCCAGGGTCTACCCGGAGCGGCTCGACCCGGAGACGGTCCCGGCCGTGCGGCGCATGAAGGCCCGGGTCGAGACCTCGGCCCCGGCCAGGGCCGGCGGCGACCGGCAGGTCAAGCTCGGGCCGGGGGGGCTGCGCGACATCGAGTTCGCCGTGCAGCTGCTCCAGCTGGTCCACGGCCGCCACGACCCGGCCCTGCGGTCCGGCTCCACCCTGGTCGCCCTGGAGCGGCTCACCGCCGCCGGGTTCGTCGGCCGGGCCGACGCCGCCCAGCTGGCCGACGCCTACCGGTTCCTGCGGCTGGTCGAGCACCGCCTCCAGCTGGGCAACGAGCGCCGCACCCACACCATCCCGGCCGGGGAGGAGGCGCGACGCTGGCTGGCCCGCACCCTCGGCTACCGAGACCGGCCCGAGGCGAGCGCGCTGGAGCAGTTCGAGGCCGACCGGCGCCGCCACCTGGCGGCCGTCCGCGGCCTGCACGAGAAGCTGTTCTACCGGCCGCTGCTGGAGGCCTTCGGGGCCGTCCCGGCCGGGCTCGACCCGGAGGGGGCGAGGGAGCGGCTGGCCGCGCTCGGGTTCGCCAACCCCGACCGGGCCATGGCGTCGCTGCGCGCCCTCACCTCGGGGCTGTCGCGGCGGGCCACGCTCATGCGGGCCATGCTGCCGGTGATGCTGCCCTGGCTGGCCGAGGCGCCGGACCCCGACGGCGGGCTGGCCGCCCTGCAGGTGCTGGCCGAGGCCCTGGGGGACCGGGCCGCCTTCTACGGGATGGTCCGCGACAATCCGGCCGCGGCCGAGCTGCTCTGCACCGTGCTCGGCACCTCCCGGCTGCTCGGCGACCTGCTGGCCCGCCACCCCGAGCTGCTCACGGCCATGGCCGACCGGCAACGGCTGGCCGCGGCCCGCGAGCCCGGCGAGCTGGTCGCCTCGGCGACCGCGATCGTTGCTCGGCACGCCGAGGCGGCCGCGGCCTGGGATGCCCTGCGGCGGTTCAAGCGCCGCGAGCTGGTCCGGGTGGCCGTGCGCGACCTCACCGGCGACCTCCCGGTCGAGCAGGTCGGGGCCGAGCTGTCGGCGCTGGCCGAGGCCTGCCTGGAGGCCGGGCTGGCCGTGGCCATGCGCGAGGCCGGGGAGGCGCCGCCGGTCCGGGTGGCCGTGCTGGCCATGGGCCGGCTCGGCGGGAACGAGCTCAGCTACACCTCCGACCTGGACGTGCTGTTCTGCCACGAGCCGGTCCCGGGGGCCGACCCGGAGGCCGCCAACCGGGCCGCCGACCGGGTGGTCCGCGAGCTGCTCCAGGGCCTGTCGGCCGTCACCCCCGAGGGAACGGCCTTCAAGGTCGACCCCAACCTGCGTCCCGAGGGCCGCAACGGGCCCCTGTCCCGGACCCTGGGCAGCTACCTCGCCTACTGGGACCGCTGGGCCGAGATCTGGGAGCGCCAGGCCCTCATCAAGGTCCGGCCGGTGGCCGGGGACCAGGAGCTGGGCGGGCGGTTCTGTGACGAGGCGGCGGCGCGCGTCTACCCCGAGCGGCTCGACCCGGCGACCGTGGCCGAGGTCCGGCGCATGAAGGCCCGGGTCGAGGCCGAGCGCCTCCCGGCCGGCGCCGACCCCAAGCTCCACCTCAAGCTGGGCCCGGGCGGCCTGGCCGACGTGGAGTGGACCGCCCAGCTCCTCCAGCTCCGCTTCGGCGGCAGGCACCCGGCCGTCCGCGTCCCCGGCACCCTCCCCGCTCTGGACGCGCTGGTCGGGGTGGGCGCCCTGGAGCCCGGAGAGGCGGCCTGGCTGGCCGACGCCTACCGGCTCTGCCTGCGCATCCGCAACCTCGCCTACCTGGTCGCCGGCCGCCCGGTGGACATGCTGCCCACCGACCCGGTCGCCCTGGAGCGCCTGGCCCAGGCCATGGGCATCGACGGCCGCCAGCGCCTCCTCGAGGACTACCGTCGCGCCACCCGCCGCGCCCGCCGCGTGGTCACCACCCGCTTCTGGGAGGACCCCGCGTGACCATGCCCGATCCGGCCCCGCGCGTCTCGGGTCCGCACCTCCCGGGCAGGCCCGAACCCGACCCGCCGATGTCGGATCCCCCGGTGGGGGAGGCTATCCCAGCCGGAAACCACGGCGCCCACGGCTATCCACACCCCTCCCGCCGGCCGCTCTCTCCCCTCCTCGTCTGTGTCGGCGACCTCATGGTCGACGTGGCCGTGGAGGCGCGGGCGCTGGCTCGTGGGGGCGACGTGGCCGGGGCGGTGCGGGTGGGGCCGGGCGGGTCGGCGGCGAATGTGGCCGCCTGGGCCGTGGCCGATGGGGCGAGGGCGCGGCTGGCGGCCGGGCGGGGGGACGACCTGGGCGGGCGGCTGCTGGCGGCCGCCCTGGCCGAGCGGGGGATCGAGCTGGCGCCCGACGGGCCGGCGCCGTCGGCCAGCGGGGCGATGCTGGTGGTCATGGAGGCCGGGGAGCGGACCTTCGTGGCCGACCCCGGGGCCAACCTGCACCTGGCCGAGGAGGACGTCACCGCGGCCATGGACGGGGCCGACGCCGTGTTCGTGAGCGGCTACCCGCTGCTGCGCCCGGCCACGGTGGCGGCGGCGCTGGCCGCGGCCGCGGCGGCCGGCCAGCGCGGCGGCCTCCCCGCGGTGGTCGACGCCGCCTCCTGGCCGC
>JBJMHP010000351.1:0-6040 GCA_045807325.1 Actinomycetes bacterium
CGAGCTGATCTGCGAGGGCCTGGCCCTGGAGCTGTCCGAGACGACGCTGGTGATCGACGACGGGCGGTCACGCCAGGTGATGGGGGCTGTCCGCGCCGCGCGGGCCGCCGCCGACCGCGACTTCGTGGCCGCCGTCCGAGGGCAGCCGGCCGCCGTCCGGGCGCCGTACGCCGAAGCACTCCGCAGCCACCGGATCGCCCTGGCCGCCGCCCGTGCCGCCCGCGACGGCTTGGTCCAGACTGGCTGAGCGGCATGCGGGTGTTGCTGCTGGCCAATCACTACCGGCCAGGGCCGGGCGGCGCCGAGGCCGTGCTGTTGGCCAGCGAGGCGTTGCTGCGCGAGCGCGGCCACCAGCCGATACCGTTCGCGGTCCGGGAGCCGGACACCGCCCCCACCCCCTGGGCGGTGTGGTTCCCGCCCGTCGCCGGTGCGGGGGCGCGGACCGAGGCCGGCCGCCGCCTGGCCGCCACGGCCTCCCGGCCCGCCCGGGACGCCCTCCACCGCCTGCTGGACGCGGCCTGGCCGGATGTGGCCCACGTCCACCACGTGTTCGAGGGGCTCACCCTGTCGGTGGTCGACGTCCTCTTGGCCCGCCGGGTGCCGGTCGTCACGACCCTGCACGACTACAAGCCGGTCTGCCCCAACTACCGGCTCTACACCGGCGGCCGGCCGTGCCAGGGCTGCCTGGGCGGCGGCTACTGGAACGTGGTTCGCCACGGCTGCCTGGAGGGGTCGGCATGGCGGGGCGTGGCCGCGGCCGTCGACGCCTACCGCCGTCGCCTGGGCCGCCTCTGGGAGCGGGTCGACCTGTTCGTGGCGCCCAGCCGCTACCTGCGGGACCGCGTGGTGGCGGGCGGCCTACCGGCCGGCCGGGTCACCGTGGTGCCCAACCCGGTCGAGCTCCCACCCGCCCCGCCCCTGGCGGCCAGACCCAGCCCGGCCCGCTTCCTCTACACCGGCCGTCTGGTTGAGGAGAAGGGCCTTGACGACCTGCTCACCGCGGCCGGCTTGCTACGGGGGCTGGCCACGGTGGAGCTGTTCGGCGAGGGCCGGCTGGCGCAGGCCCTCAAGTCCCGGGTCGCTCGTGAGGGCCTCCCGGTACGGCTGCACGGCTTCGCCGGCCGCGGGCGGCTCGCCGACGAGCTGGCGGCCACCACCGCCACCGTGCTGCCGGCCCGCTGGCCGGAGAACTGCCCGCTGGCGATCCTCGAAGCGGCCGCCCGGGCCGTGCCCGCGGTCGCGACCACCGCCGGCGGGATCCCCGAGCTGGTCGAGGACGGCCGGACCGGCCTGCTCGTCCCGCCGGGAGACCCGACCGCCCTGGCCGAGGCCATGGCTGCCCTGGCCGGCGACCCGGCCCGCGCGGTGGAGCTGGGCCGGGCCGCCCGCCGCAGGGTGGCGGCCCGCCACGATCCCGGCGGCCATGCCGACGCCCTGCTCGACTGCTACCGGCGGGCGATCGCACGCGCGTCCTGACCCGTTCCCCGGCGACCAGGGAGCACCCGGGTGGCCCGCAGCCGCCCTCCCGGGCCGGCGAGGGCCTCGTCGTAGACACCCATGGTGGCAGCGACCATGGCGGCCACATCGAAGTTGCGGACGGCCAGAGCCCGGGCCCGTCCAGCCAACTCGGCCCGGAGGCGAGGATCGCCGAGGAGCCGCCGTAGCGCTCGCGTGAGGGCGTCGACGTCCTCCGGCGGGACCACCAGGGCTGCCTCGCCGACGGCGGCCGGGATCTCGCCGACGGCGGTGGCCAGGCACGGCAGCCCGGCCATCATCGCCTCCAGCAGGGCCAGGGGCAGCCCCTCGGCACGCGACGGCAGGCAGAACACGTCCAGCCCGGCCAGGAACCCGGGCACGTCGTCGGTGAAGCCGGCCAAGCGGACGGGGAGGCCGGCGGCGGCCGCGGCCAGCCGATCCCGCTCCCGGCCGGCCCCGGCCAGGCGGACCTCGACCGGCCAGCCGTCGGCGACCAGCCGCCGGGTCGCCTCGACCAGCAGGTCGAAGCCCTTCTGGCGGGTCAGGCGGCCGACCCCGCCGACCAGCAGCGGCCCGGCCCCGGTGGTGGGCCGCCTGGGGGCCGGGGTGAGCGGCTCGACCCCATTGCGGACCACCCTGACCAGCCCTGATGGCAGCCCCAGGCGGCTGGTGAGCAGGTCGTGCACCTCGGTCGAGACCGCGACCACGGCGGCCAGGCGGCGGTAGCCACGGGTGAGGGCGGCCCGGCCTGGGCCGGAACCGACTGTGCCGACCATATGGGCGGTGGCCACGGCCGGGGCCGGGCCCAGGCCGACCACGCCGAGCAGGACCCAGTTGGCGCGCGGGTCGATCAGGTTGACATGGACCAGGTCTGGCCTGGTGGCGCCAAGCGCCCGGTACAGGGCCGGGGCCCGCCGCCAGCGCCCGCCGACCGGAGCGACGGCGACCAGCCGGCCACGCGCCCGCGCGGCGGCGGCCAGCGGTGCCGGGACGGGCTCGGTGGCCAGCACCGTGCAGGCGAACCGGTCGGGCAGCCGGCGCAGCAGCAGCGCCACGTAGGTCTCGGCCCCGCCCCAGGTCGGGCTGTCGACCAGGAAGGTCAGCCGGACGCCGGTGTCCACACCGTCTCCTCGGCGCCGTCCAGGACCTGGTCGACCCACTCCACGCCCTGCATGAAGGAGTGGTCCATGTTGCCGATCTCGTACCGCCAGGCGCCGAAGCGGCCCCTGGACCAGATGCGCCGCTGCTGGAGCCAGGGCTCGATGACGGCCAGGGCGGCGTCGCGGTCCAGGGTCGGCACCGGGTAGGTCTTGGCCGGCGAGCACCGCCAGGTCGTCACGACGCGCCGGAGGTCCTCGAGGGTCATCAGGCCTGTATCCACCAGCCCGTCGATCACCCGACCGACGATGGTGGCCCCGTCCTGCGCCCGGTGACTTGAGGTGGACGTCTCGGTCAGCAGCAGCGTCTGGTCGGCCGCGGGCGTGATGTAGGGGCTGTAGTTCGAGAGGTAGGTGACCCGGTAGAAGGGCACCTGGGGTTCGGGGAAGTAGACCCAGTTACGGGTGGTACCGGCCGGCCGGTCCAGCCCGACCCCGACCACGTGGGTGCCCGACCAGGCCAGCCGCCCGGCCGCGGCCCGGACCGTCGCCGGCGCGCCCTCGCAGGCGTGGACCAGCTCGTCCAGTGGCACGGTCGACAGCAGGGCGTCGTAGCCCCATTGGCGCCCGTCGGCGCAGGTCACCGTCCGGGCCTGCGGGTCGACCGCGACCACCGGGCGGTCCAGCTCGATCCGGTCAGCCAGCGGCTTGGCGATCTCCTCGTACAGCCGCCCGGTGCCGCCCCGCAGCGGGTAGCGGAAGGTCGAGTTCGGCCCCCAGCCGACCTGGTCCTCGCCGAGAATCACGTTGCGGAGCACGGCGGCCACGTCCACCACCGGCACCCGCTCCCCGATCCAGCCGTAGGCCATCAGCTCAGGTGGGGTGGCCCAGACCTTCTCGTTGTAGGGGAGCATGAAGTGGCGGGCCATGCCGGCGCCGAACACCGCCTGCAGCCAGTCGGCGAAGGTGGCGGGGTCGTGCTGGTGGCGCTGGGCCTCGATCAGCCCGACCAGGCACTCGTAGACCGTCTGGGGCCGAAGGTCGCGGATGTTGTTCTGGAACGGGTAGGGGATGAAGCGGCCCTCCATGAACACCCACGCCTCGCGCTGGAGCTCGGAGTGGTCCTGGCCGAGGGCCCGGTCGACCACCTCGGTGTAGTAGGGGTAGTGGCTGAACAGCACGTGGCCGCCGATGTCGTAGGTGAAGCCGCTCGCGTCGGTGAACGAGCGGGCCAGGCCGCCGACCCCGTCGCCCGCCTCCAGCACCACCCAGTCGTCGTAACCGCGCTCGGCGAGCCGGTGGGCAGCCCCCAGGCCGGTCGGACCGGCCCCCACGATGATCAGGCGATTACCCACGGCGGTGTCCGGCCAGGCCGCGGAGCCGGCCGTGGTCGTCGAGGAGCCGGCCGGCCTCGGCCGCCACCCGGTCCGGATCGAGGCCGAGGGCGCAGCGGAAGTCGATCGGGCAGACCTGATGGCCGCAGGGCTGGCACGGCACCCCGGCCGCCATCGGCCGGTACCGCGGGTCCGTCGGCGACCAGCGGGCCGGGTCCCCGGCCAGGAACACGGTGACCGCCGGGCAGCCGACCGCGGCGGCGAGCTGGGCGGGGCCGGAGTCGTTGCCGACCAGCAGGGCGGCCGAGGCCAGCAGAGCCGCGAACCCGCCCAGGGAGGTCCGCCCGGTCAGGTCGACGGCCGGGGTCCGCATGGCGGCGGCCACGGCCGCCGCCACCCGCTCCTCGCCGGGCACCCCGACCAGGACCACCGGCAGGCCCCGGGCAGCCAGGGTGTCGGCGACGGCCGCGAACCGCTCCGGCGGCCAGCGCCGGCTGGCCGCGGTCGCCCCCGGGTGCAGGCAAACGAAGCCGCCAGGGGCCAGCCCGTGGCGGCGCCGCAGCGCCTCGGCCTCCTCCGCGTCCTGCGGCCACAGCGGGAACTCGAGGTCCTCGCCCCCGGGCGGCACCCCGAGGAACTCGACCAGGTCGAGGTGGCGGCGGACCTCCCGCTCCCGGTACGGGTAGGGAAGATGGGTGGAGAGGTCCGGGTCCCACTGTCCCGGAGTGAAGAATCCGGCCGTCCGGCGGGCCCCGAGCCGCTCCGTCACCTGGTTGGCGGCCGGCTGGCCCCCGTACATCTGGATGGCCAGGTCGAAGCGGCGCCGTCCGACCTCGGCCAGAAACCGGGGCAGCTCCTCGACCCGAGGGGGACGCTCAGGGATGCCCGGCCAGCCCGGGAAGTCGAGCAGCCTGTCGACATACGTGCCCATCCTGGCCACCACCGGGGCCATCTCCGCCCAGGTCAGCAGCGTCACCTCGAGGTCCGGGCGGGCAGCCCGCAGGGCCCGCAGGGCCGGCACCGAGGCGAGCAGGTCGCCCAGCCCGACCCGGAGCCGCACCAGCAGGATCCGGCGGATCCCACGGTCAGCCAGCGGCCGGGCCGGCGCCACCGGCGCCATGCTCATCGGCGCTCCCGCCTGGAGGGCGCCGCTCCTGGTGCGCCCGCCGTGCTCATCGGCCGGCCACCTCCCGGAACAGGGCGATCAGCCGGTCGGCGTGGTGGTCGAAGGTGAACTGGTGGCGGACGGTAGCGGCGGCGGCCCGCCGGCCGGCCATGGCCGCGTCGTCGGCCAGCTGGACGGCCAGGTCGTCCAGGTCCTCGTAGAGCACCCCGACCCCGAGCCGCCCGACCAGCTCCTGCGCGGCCACCACACAGCCAGGGCTTGCCTGCTGCAGCAACGGCACCCCGGCCGCCACCAGCGGCGGGATGCGGGCCGGGTAGTTCAGATCGTCCCAGGTGGCCCGGCCCAGGTCGCCGCCGTTGGCGCTGCGCAGGTGGTGCAGCCAGCCGGCGTCATAGCGCGACAGGACCTCCATCCAGTGGTCCTGGCCGACGTGCGGGTGGAGGTGGACGTGGTCGGGGGCGAGCGCCCGGGCCTCCCCGATCCAGCCGACCCAGTCGCCCTTGGGGCCGGGCGCCCGAACCTGACCGTGCAGGTGGAGGTGGATCCCGGCCCGGGCCAGGGCGGCGACCACATGTAGGTCCAACCCAAGGGGGCGGCCGAGGGCGACGGTGTGCAACTCCCCGTCCCGATCCGACAGCCGCGGCCCGCCCGCCGGGGCGACCCCGAGCCAGTCGGCCTTGGGCAGGTCACCGTCCAGGGCCAGCGTCCGCGCCGGGTCGAGCCGCCCGGCCAGGGCCTGCTCGAACCAGGCCAACTCCTCCGGACTGGAGAGCACGGCGGCGTCGGCCCCGGTGACCAGGTCGACCAGCTGTGGCCAGGTGCCCCTGGCGATGCTGCGGAACGGGGACTCCTTGAAATGCCAGACGAACGGCACCCCTAGACGGGCGGACAGCACGGCGTGCGCGAACGGCACCGCCCGCCAGTTCAGCAGCGCGTAGACCACATCGGGCCGCAGCCGCCGCACCGCCCCCTCCCAGTTGCTGTCGGGCAGGTCGGTGACATGACCG
>JBJMHP010000352.1:0-2707 GCA_045807325.1 Actinomycetes bacterium
GAGCCGCAGCGACTGCTGCCAGGTCTTGCCGAGGTCGAGGCCGGGGTCGACCACGATCCGGGAGGCCGGGAGGCCAGCCACTTCGGCGCGGTCGGCCAGCCGGCGCAGGGCGGCGGCCACGTCGGCGACCACGTCGCCGTAGACCGGCTCGGGGTCGGGCACGCCTGGCGGCAGCCGGGTGTGGGTGGCGACCACGGCCGCTCCCGCCCCGACCGCGGCCGGCAGGTAGCCCGGGTCGCGGAAGCCGCTCATGTCGTTGCCGAGCACCGCGCCGGCCTCGAACGCCGCCGCGGCGACCGGAGCCCGCCAGGTGTCGACCGACAGCGGTACCTCGAGACGACCGCGCAGCGCCTCGATGGCGGACGTCACCAGGTCGGTCTCCTCGGCGACCGAGACCGTCCGGGTGCCGACCCCGGCCGCTCGCGCCCCGACGTCCAGCAGGTCGGCGCCGTCGGCCACCAGCCGCTCGGCCCGGCGCAGGAGGTCGTCGAGGCGGAAGTAGGCGCCGCCGTCGTAGAAGGAGTCGGTGGTGCGGTTGAGGATGCCCATCAGCAGCGCCCGGCGGGACAGGTCGAAGCGGCGGCCGCCCAGGTCGAGCAGCAGCGGCTCAGCTGGGCCGGGAGGCGTCCCGGTCATGGCCGATGGCCCGGCCGCAGCCGGCGGACATCCTGGAACGACAGCTGCCCGCCGATCCGGCCGGCGGCCGCCGCGGCCGGCTCGACCAGGAAGGCGACGTGGTCGCCGACCTCGAACCGGTCCAGCACCCGGCCGGCGAACCAGTGCTGGCACGCCTCCAGCACCGGCCCGCCCGGTCCCGGCCGCCAGCGGCAGCGGGCGAACTTGTCCACCTCGTCCCCGGTCTGCTCGCCGAACAGCGACGCCAGCTCCCGGTGCTCGGGGCCGAGGACGTTCGCGACCAGCGTCCCGGCCCGGGCCGCGACCCCGAAGGTGTGGTTGCGCCGCGACAGGCACAGCAGGAACCGCGGCGGGTCGATGCTGCACTGGGTGGCGAAGCCGACCAGGCAGCCGGCACGTTCCCCGTCCGCCTCGGCGGTGACAATCAGCATCGGGTAGTCGAGCCGGTTGACCAGCCGGTCGAACGCCTCGCGGTCCTCGGACGCCAGCATGGGCGGCATGCTACCGCCGCAGGCCGGGGCCACCCGGCGGCGTCACTGGAACCGGGGCAGGATCTCCCGCTGGTAGAAGCGCAGCATCCCCTGCTGGTCGGGGCCGATCTGGAGGATGTGGACCTCGTCGTAGCCGGCGTCGACATACGCCTGGATCGCGGCCAGATGCCGTTCGGGGTCGGGGCCGCAGGGGATCCGCTGGCGGACCATGTCCTCGGTGACGATGCCTGACGCCTGGGCGAAGTGGGTGGTGGTAGGCAGGTCCTGGGAGCCCTGGCCGGGCACGAACTCGTGCCGCCAGCCCCGGTGGGCGATTCGGGCGGCCTCGGCCTCACTTCGGTGCCAGCAGACCTTCAGCTCGCCCAGCGCCGGGCCGCGCCCACCCAGGTCCCGGTAGCGCCCGATCAGCCCCTTGGCCGGCCAGGCCCCGATGTAGCCCTCGCAGGCCCGGGCGGCGAGCGCGACCGACCTCGGGCCGAAAGCCGACAGCAGGATCGGCGGGGGCACCTCGGGCAGGGTCCAGAGCCGGGCGTTCTCGACGGTGTAGTAGCGGCCGTGATGGTCGAGGGTCTTCCCGGTCCACAGCCGCCGGATGATGCCGATGGCCTCCTCGAGCATCTCCAGCCGCACCTCGATCGAAGGCCACCGGTCGCCCAGGATGTGCTCGTTGAGCGCCTCGCCGCTGCCCAGCCCGAGCCCGAACCGGCCGCTGAACAGCTGCTGGGTGGTGGCCGCCGCCTGGGCGATGATCGCCGGGTGAATGCGGATGGTCGGGCAGACCACCGCGGTCGTGACCCGCAGCTTGCTGGTGGCGCGGGCGATCGCGCCGAGCACGCTCCACACGAACGGGCTCTGGCCCTGCTCGGGCAGCCAGGGGTGGAAATGATCGGAGATGGTCGCCGTGCGGAACCCTGCCCGTTCGGCCAGCACCGCCGCCTCGACCAGCTCGCGGCTGGAGTGCTCCTCCGAGCTGAGGAAGTAGCCGAGGGTCACCATGGTGGACCTCCAGGGCGGGGAGAGGAATGAAGACGTTTCACCTCCGGTGCCAGGGCAATTCCATGCCGCGAGGCGCACCCGGGCAAGGAGGGATGATGGCGTTCCAGGTCACCCAGGTCCAGAAGGCCAGCGACTGACCGCCGCCACCTCCATGGACGGCGGGCCGCCTCCCCCCGAGGGGCCGAAGCTGCAAGTGCTCCGGCTCTGCTCGGTGTTCGAGGCGCCTGCGGCCACGCTGGCTGTCGGCGGTGCCGCCTACGACCCGGTCGGTGGGATGCAGAGCCACACCGGCCAGCTCACCCGGGCCCTGGACGCCTGTGGGGTCGCCCAGACGGTGGTCACCGCCTGGCGGCCCGGCGCGGCCCGGCGCGAGCGGCTGGGCATCCGCTCCCAGGTTCTCCGTGTCGGCGCCCCGGTCCGCCGCCTCCGCCAGCTGTACGCTCCGACGGCCGCGCCGCTGCTGCCCGGGCTGGCCGCCACTGCCGACCTGATCCACGTCCCCCTGGGCGAGGACCTGGCCGTGGTCCCCCTCGGCCTGCTGGCCAGCCGCCGGCGGCGGCCGCCGCTGGTGTTGACGGTCCACT
>JBJMHP010000353.1:0-13607 GCA_045807325.1 Actinomycetes bacterium
GACGAGGCCTACCCGGAGACCGACGCGGCCCTGCAGACCATGCCCACCCGCTTCGCCGCCCTGGCCCAGTGGTTCGAGCTCACCTGGGGCAACGTGGTCGACACCCGGACCGCCTTGCACGAGCGCTGCCGCGACGCCGGCCTCCAGGTCGCCGAGGAGACCAGCTTCTCCCGCTTCTCCATCACGGTGGCGGTCAAGCCGTAGCCGCGGCTAGGACCTCCGCGGCCAGAAGGGGATGATCTCGACGCAGGCCGGCGCGGCCGCGCTGGCACACGCCTCGGCGGGCGAGGCGTCGGCGACGCCGCCCGTAATGGTGCCGTGATGGTGGACGGCCACACTCGATGAGGGGACGACGGCATCCAGGAGGCGCGGACGGTGACCATCCCGGCCCAGGAGCGGGCGACCCGGCCGGCCGTGACCCGGCTGGCCTGGGCGCTGTGCGCGCTGTCGGTCGCCCTGGCCCTGGCCAGCGTGGCCCTGGCCTTGTTCAACGGTGAGGACCTGCTGGAGCTGGTCGCCGCCCACCACGCCATCGGCGTCCTGGACGCGCTGGTCCTTTCGGTCGTCGGCGCCCTGATCGTGGTCCGTGACCGGCGCCACCTGCTCGCCTGGCTGCTGCTGGTGGACAGCCTCCTGCTGGCCACCTTCAACTTCGCCGCGCAGTACGCGCCCCTGGCCCTCGGCCTCACCTCGCGGCAGCTGTCGCTGCCCGGTGGGGAGCTGGCGAGCTGGGTGGCCAGCTGGACCAACGTGCCCGGCATCGTGCTGGGCGTCGTCTTCCTGGTCCTGCTGTTCCCCGACGGGCGCCTGCCGTCGCGCCGCTGGTGGCCGGTGGCCGTGGCCGGGGCCGTGACCGCCGTCGTCCCCACGGTGGTCCTGGCCGTCGGCTACTGGCCGCTGCGGGGACCGTCCCTGGTCACCCAGGAGGGCGAGGTGCCGGCCCTGTTGGGGGAGATGTTCTGGTTCGCGTTCCTGGGGTCGCTGGTCCTGGGCGCGATCAGCGTGGTCGGCCTGGTGCTCCGGTTCCGCCGCGCCGGGGCCGTGCAGCGCCAGCAGATCAAGTGGTTCGCCTACGGCGCGGTCCTGAGCATTCCCCTCAGCCTGTTCCCCGAGGCCGAGCCCTGGGGGCCGTACGCCGAGTTCCTGGGGACGGTGCTGCTGCTGGGCGGGCTCGGCATCGGCATCCTGCGCTACCGGCTCTGGGACATCGACCGGCTGGTCAACCGGACCCTGGTGTACGGGCTGGTCACGGTCATCCTGGGCGGCGCCTACGCGCTCGGGGTGCTGGTCCTGGGCCAGGCGGTCGGCGCCGGGCGGAGCCCGTCCAGCCTGGTCGTGGCCGGGACCACGCTGGTGGTGGCGGCGCTGTTCCAGCCGCTGCGCCGCCGGGTCCAGCGGGCCGTGGACCGCCGGTTCAACCGCCGCCACTACGACGCCGCCCGCACCATCGAGGCGTTCGCGTCCCGGCTGCGGGACCACACCGACCTGCCCGCGCTGGCCGCCGAGCTGCTGGCCGTGGCCGACCGCACCCTCCAGCCGACCCAGGTGTCGCTGTGGCTGGCTCAGCCACCGACGTGGATGGCCGGCCGGCGGCGCGGGTCCTCCTCGACCTCGCGCAGCACCTCCCGGGTCACCGGGGCGGTGTCGCCCTCGCCGAACAGGAGGTAGCGGAACAGGGACGCCAGCGGGTTGCCCTCGGACCACTCGAAGTAGCAGTGGGGGCGGAGCCCGCTGACGTTGCGCAGGCACAGCAGGATGGCCGCCAGCGCGTTGGGGACGGCCGGGCTGGTGGTGCGCAGCACCCGGTAGCCGGCGACGTCGACCCCCCTGACCGTGAGCACGCTGGAGAAGTCCGAGGGGTCCTGCACGTCGACCTCCAGGAACAGCACCGGCGCGCCAGGGGGGATCGGGTTCATGGCCCGCTGCTCCCGCTCCTTGAGCTCGTACTCGCGGGTGTCGCCGGCCTGGCGCTTGTTGGCGATGATGTGCAGCCCGCCGGCCTTGATGGCGTCGCCGATGAACGCCCGGGCGTCGTCGTCGAACTCGATCCGGTCGGCCCGGAGCTCGGTGCTGCGCCAGATCCGCGAGACGAGCGACACCGCGATGATGCCCAGAATGAAGCCGGCCGAGATGACGATGCCGTCGGGCTTCTCGATCACGTTGTCGACCAGGGCGTACACGAGGACCAGGGTGACCAGGCCGAAGCCGAGCGTGGCGGCGCGGCGCCGGCGGCGGCGGGCGGACACGGTCACCGCGAACGCCGCCGAGACCATCATGGCCAGGATGCCGGTGGCATAGGCGCCCGCCTGGGCGTTGACGTCGGCCCTGAACAGGACGGTGAGGTAGATGGCGACGGCGGTGTAGGCCAGGACCACCGGCCGCACCGCCCGGCCCCACTCCGGCGCCATCCCGTACCCAGGGAGGTAGCGGGGCACGATGTTGATGAGCCCGGCCATCGCCGACGCCCCGGCGAACCACAGGATCAGGATGGAGGAGATGTCGTAGACGGTGCCGAAGCCGTTGCCCAGGTACTCATGGGCCAGGTAGGACAGGGCGCGCCCGTTGGCCTGCCCGCCGGCGGCGAACTCGGCCGGCGGGATCAGCACGGTGGTCACGAAGGTCGTGGCCAGCAGGTAGACGCTCATGATGGCGGCGGCCACGGTGAGCAGGCGGCGGGTGTTGCGGATCCGCGCCGCCAGCCGCTCCTCGGGGGTGGCCCCCTCGGCCTCCACCAGGGGCATCATGCTCACCCCGGTCTCGAACCCCGACAGGCCCAGCACCAGCAGAGGGAAAGCGAGCACGGCCGTCCTCGCCACCTCCCCCCAGCTGCCGTAGCCGCTGCGCAGCGCCTCCTGCCACCCGTCCAGCTGCCCCGGATGGGTGGCGATCTCGGCCAGCCCGACGGCCACCACCACCGCGTTCAGCAGCAGGTAGCCGGCGACCAGGGGGATGGCGATCCTGACGGCCTCGCTGAACCCGGCCAGGAAGACCGCGGCCAGCACGGCCAGCAGCCCGACGGTGATCAGGACGTGCTGGTCCTGCAGGAACCCGGGGGTGAACGGGTTCTCCACGATGTGCGCGGTCGCGTCGGCCGAGGACAGGGTGATGGTGACGATCCAGGAGGTGGCCACGAACCCGAGCAGGACGAGGACGAACAGCTTTCCGCCCCAGAACGACAAGAGATTTTCGAGCATGCCCAGGGAGCCGTGCCCGCCCGGGGACTCGGCCGCCACCCGCCGGTAGATGGGCAGCATCCCGAACAGGGTGAGCAGCACGATGAGCAGGGTGGCGAGCGGCGACAGGGCGCCGGCGGCCAGGGCCGCGATCCCGGGCAGGTAGCTCAGGGTCGAGAAGTAGTCGACCCCGGTGAGGCACATCACCTGCCACCAGGGATGCTGGTCGGTGGAGGTCTCCCTGGCCTCGGGCCCCTCGACCTCCTCGACCCGGTGGTCGAGCAGCCACCGGCTCAGGCCCCTGGACGGGCGCTGGACGCGGACCAGGCTGTCACATGACGGCGGGACCACGTCCGGCGTCGTGCTCATGGGCCACACTCCTCGGGTACGGGACCGCCACCGGCCCGCTCTAGATACCCGCTGGCGGGTTTCTCAGCCAGCATGCCGGCCGACCGGCTCCCCCGTGCTGGCAGGTCTGGACGAAATGGCAGATTATGTCTCAACGGGACTTGCGCAAGCCCCGTTGCCGGACCGGCCGTGGGGGGAGACATGACCGAGAGCCAGTCGGAGTTTGGTGGGCCGACCGTCCGGCGCATGCTGGTCGGGGCTCAGCTGCGCCGGCTCCGGACCGAGGCCGGGCTGTCCCGGGAGCAGGCCGGCGAGGCCATCCGGGCCTCGGAATGGAAGATCCACCGGCTCGAGAACGGCCAGGTCGGCTTCAAGGAACGCGACATCATCGACCTGCTCCGCCTGTATGGGGTCGCCGACCCCGACGAGGTGGCGGCCTTTCTCCTACTCACCCGGGAGGCCAACAACCCCGGCTGGTGGCAGCACTACGGCGACGTCCTGCCCCGGTGGTTCCGGACCTACGTCGACCTCGAGTCGGCCGCGACCCTGATCCGGACCTATGAGGGCCAGTTCATCCCCGGGCTGCTCCAGACCGACGACTACATGCGCGCCGTCGTCCAGGGAGGCGACCTGGACCAGTCGTCGGAGGAGGTGGGCCGGCGGGTGCGGCTGCGCATGGCCCGCCAGGTCGTCCTGACCCGCGAGCAGCCGCCCAGGCTGTGGGCGGTGGTCGACGAGGCCGCCCTGCGGCGGCCGGTCGGGGGCCGCGAGGTGATGCGCGGCCAGCTGGAGCGGCTGATCGAGGCGACCAAGCTCGCGAACGTCACCCTTCAGGTATTGCGGTTCGAGGCGGGTGCCCATCCGGCCATGCTGGGGGCGTTCAGCATCCTACGGTTCGCCGACCGGGGGCTGCCCGACGTCGTCTACCTCGAGCACGTGACCAACGCCGTCTACCTCGACAAGCGCGACGAGGTGGAGCACTACCTGGACGTGATGGAGCTCCTGTGCGTCGCGGCCGAGCCTCCGGCCAGGACGGTGGCGTTCCTTGAGCGGTTCCTGGACGAGCTGTAGCTGCTAGGCTGCAACTCCCCGCCTTCGTCTGGAGGACAGGTGGCCGACGACTGGACCACCAGGATCAACACCGGCGTGCCGAACCCGGCGCGCATCTACGACTACCTCCTCGGCGGCAAGGACAACTTCCCGGCCGACCGCGAGGTGGCCGACCAGGTCCTGGCCATCGCCCCCGTCGCCCGGGACGTGGTGGAGGACAACCGGGCCTTCCTGCGCCGGGTCGTCCGCCACCTGGCCGGCGAGGCCGGGGTCCGGCAGTTCATCGACCTCGGCAGCGGCCTGCCCACCCAGGGCAACGTCCACGAGATCGCCCAGGAGGTCGCGCCCGACGCCCGCGTCCTCTACGTGGACAACGACGCCATGGTGGTGACCCACAGCCGGGCGCTGCTGGCCGGCGACAACACCGTGGCCATCCAGGCCGACCTGCGGGAGCCCGAGGCCATCGTGGGCCACCCCGAGGTCCGGGAGCTGATCGACTTCGAGCAGCCGATCGCCCTGCTGCTCATGGCGATCCTGCACTTCATCCCCGACGACGAGGACCCGTACGGGATCGTGGCCCGGTTCCGGGACGCCGTGGCGGCCGGCAGCTACCTGGCCGTCTCCCACGGCACCAGGGACATCCCGGTGCGGCCGGACATGTCGCCCGCGGCCATGACCGAGATGGGGGCCAAGGTGGAGCGGCTGTACCAGCTGACAACGTCGTCCCTGGTGACCCGCACCCGGGCCCAGGTGGAGCGGTTCTTCGACGGCTTCGACCTGGTGGAGCCGGGCGTGGTCGAGATCCAGCTGTGGCGGCCCGACGACTCGGACCCGCTGCTGCCGGGCGGGTTCTACGGCGGGGTCGGGCGCAGGCGCTGACCGGTGTGCGTGGCCAGCTCGGTCCGGTTGGCCACCCCGAGCTTGGCGTAGACGTGGGAGAGGTGGGCCTTCACGGTGCCGCGGCTCATGAACAGGCGGCGGCCGATCTCCGGGTTGCTGAGGCCGTCGACGACCAGCCGGACGACCTCCAGCTCGGTCGGGGTGAGGCTGTCCCACCCGGTGGCCGGCCGGCCGCGGCTGCCGCGGGCCCGGCGGACGTAGGCCACCGCCTCCTCCAGGGTCAGGCCGGCGCCCTCGGCCCACGCCTCGGCGAAGGCCCCCTTCCCCAGCGCGGCCCGGAGTCGCTCGACGCAGGTGTTGTGGGCCAGCCGCCCGGTGGGGTCCCGCGGATAGGCCATGGCCTCGCGGGCCTGGTCGCTGGCGGCCAGCACCCGGACGGCCTCGGACGTCGGCTGGGCGCCGGCGTCGAGGGTGGCCAGGGCGTCCAGGCTGTCGACGTAGAAGGTGCGCAGGCCGTGCTCGACCCGCTCGGCCAGGGCCTGGTGGTGGAGGTCGACGGCGCGGTCGGGGTCGCCGTCGGCGGCCAGGTGGGCCTGCTGCTCCAGGGCCTCGGCGACCACCCGTGGCATGCCCAGCCTGCGGGCCACGCCCACCGCCCGCTCGAGCACCGCTCGGGCCCGGTCGAGGTGGCCGGCGGCGCGGAGGGCGGCGGCCAGGCCGGGCATGGCCTGGGCGGCGATCCAGGTCTCGGCGCCGCCGTCGGTGGACCGGGCCTCGCGCTCGAACCACCTGGCCGCCGCCTCCGGCTGGCCGCGCCACAGCTCGAGGGTGCCCATGGTCCGGGCCATCCCGGGCACGAACACGTCATTCTCGGCCCCCTCGACCAGCCGCAGGACCGGCCGCATGACCTCGAGGCCGGCGTCGGCCTGGCCGCCGTGGGCGAGCACGAGCGCGAGCACGCTGCGGGTGCTGCCCACCCGGTGGTAGTCGCCGAGGGGCTCGGCGACCCCCACCGCCTCCTCGGCCAGCCGCCGGGCCTGGTGGAGCCGGCCGGTGGAGAGTGCGCCGCTCGCCTGGAACCCGAGGGTGGTGGCGGCGATCCCCCGGTGGCGGCGCAGGAGCCCCTCGACGGCCGAGGCCAGCAGCGGCTCGGCGGCCTCGTGCCGGTCCCGTAGGTGCAGGATGATCCCCTGGAGGGCCCGGGCGGCGTCGACGACGAAGGCGTCCCCGGCCGCCTCGGCGGCGTCGAGGCCCTCGACGCTGAGCCGCCAGGCGCCGTCGAAGTCGGTGAAGAAGCGCCCGACGGCCGACAGGGTGAGGCACAGGGCGCGCAGCGGCTCGTCGCCCTGCTCGGTGGCGATCTCCAGGGCCCGCTGGGCGGCGTCGTACTCCAGACCGAACGGGCTGGCGGTGTCGGCGACCAGCGCGATGCCGGTGAGCAGGCGGCCCTGGAGCCGGGAGCGGTCCCGCGGGGCCCGGCGGATGGCCCGGCGCAGGAAGTCGATGCCCTCGGGCCCCTGCCCGTGCAGGTGCCACAGCCAGGGCAGCGCGGCCGCCAGGCGGCGGCCGGGCTCCGGGTCGGGCGCGGCCAGCCCCCACTCCAGGGCCGTTCGGAGATTCGCCTGCTCCAGCTCCAGCCGGGTACGCCAGGCGTCCAGGTCCCGCCGCAGCTCGGGCTCGACCCCCTCGACGAAGGCCAGGACGTGGGCCAGGTGGCGGTCCCGGGTGGCCGCGACCTCGCCGGCGTCGGCCAGCCGGTCGGCGGCGAACTGCCGGATCGTCTCCAGCAGCCGGTAGCGGGCCTCCTGGCCGCGCTCGGTGGCCACGACCAGGGACTTGTCGACCAGCCGCCCCAGGGCGTCGAGCACGTCGTCGCGGCCGACGGTCCCGGCGGCGGCCACCGAGCGGGCCGCCTCCAGGCCGAACCCGCCGGGGAAGATGGCTAGCCGGCGGAAGACGACCCGGTCGGTCTCCTCGAGCAGGGCGTGGCTCCAGTCGATCGAGGCGGCCAGGGTCTGCTGGCGGGGGACGGCGCCCCGCGGGCCCCGGACGAGCAACCCGAACCGGTCGTCGAGGCCGGCCTCGATCTGCTGGGGGGTGAGGGTCCTGAGCCAGGCGGCGGCCAGCTCGAGGGCGAGCGGGATGCCGTCGAGGCGGGCGCACATGGTCCGCACCGCCGCCTCGCCGGCGGCGTCCAGGGCGAACCCCGGCCGGACCGCGCCCGCCCGTTCCACGAACAGGGCCATGGCGTCGTCGGTGGCCAGGGGCGGCACCTGCCAGACGGCCTCCCCCGGCAGGCCGAGCGGCTCGCGGCTGGTCGCCAGCACCGTCACCTCGGGGCAGGCCAGCAGCAGGGCCGCCGCGACCTCGGCGGCCCCCTCCAGCACGTGCTCGCAGTTGTCCAGGCAGACCAGGGTGCGGCAGTCCGCCAGGGCCACCGTCACCGACCCCAGCGGACCGCGGACGGGCTCCACCAGCACCCCGATGGTCAAGGCGACGACCTCGGCGACGTCGGCGGCCTCGGTGACCGCCCCCAGCTCGACCCACCAGACGCCGTCCAGCCACCGTTCGGCCTGGTCGGCGGCGACCTGCGCGGCCAGGCGCGTCTTGCCCACGCCGCCGACGCCGGTCAGGGTCACCAGCCGCCGGTCCGCCAGGACCACGCCGACGCCCGCGCGCTCGGCCTGGCGCCCGACGAACCCGGTGAGCTGGACCGGGAGGTTGCGCGGGACCCGGGCCCGGGTGTCGCGGTGCGGCGACTCGGTTCGGGCTGACATCGCCCCACCAGTCTGCCAGGTCGAGGAATTGGCCACCTGGCCGATGTTCCCGGTGGCCCGTGACAGGCAGGCTCCGAGGCTGGACCGAACACCGGAACGCGACACCGGAACCCGGAGGAGGAACAGTCATGCAAGGGCCGCTGGTGGTCTCGGAGGTCAACCCGCGCTACTTCACGGTCGAGGGCGACCGGGAGGCGGTGTACCTGACCGGCTCCCACATCTGGAACAACTTCCACGACGGGCTCGGCCCCGGAGGCGCCTGCGCCGAGGAGCCGGAGGTGTTCGACTACCGGGCCTACCTGAAGCTCCTGACCGACCACGGCCACAACTTCATCCGGCTGTGGCGCTGGGAGCACGTCCGGTCCCAGGCCGCGGGCGGCGGCTTCCACCTGTGCATGTCGCCCCAGCCGTGGGCCCGCACCGGTCCGGGGACGGCCAGCGACGGCAGGCCGGCCTTCGACCTGTCCCGGTTCGACCAGGCCTACTTCGACCGGCTGCGCGAGCGGGTCGAGGCCGCCGGGGCCGAGGGCATCTACGTCGGGGTGATGCTGTTCGACGGCTGGGCCCTGCACCTGAGCCCGGTGCCGGACAACGTCCAGGGCCATCCCTTCGCCGCCGGCAACAACGTCAACGGGGTCGGGATCGGCTCGATCGTCGACTACCAGGTCCTCCCCCTCGACCCGGTCGTGCAGGCCTTCCAGGAGGCGTACGTCCGCAAGGTCGTCGACACCGTCCAGGACCTGCCCAACGTCCTGTACGAGGTGGCCAACGAGTCCTCGGGCGCCGACGCCCCGTCTGTCGAGTTCCCCGACGGGTCGTCCATCCCGACCCCGGTCGGCGACTCGACCGGCTGGCAGTACTGGGTGATCGACCTCCTCAAGCGGTACGAGCAGGAGCAGGGCTACCAGCGCCATCCCATCGGGATGACCATGCAGTTCCCCGTCCCCGACCAGGCCAGGGTCAACGACCCGCTGCTCAATGGCCCGGCCGACTGGATCTCGCCCGGGTTCGACGACGAGATCTTCACCGGCCGCTGGGCCACCGACCCGCCGGCCGCCGACGGCGCCAAGGTGGTGATCAGCGACACCGACCACTACATCCCCGGCGGGGGCGACGCCCTGTGGGCGTGGAAGACGTTCCTGCGCGGCCACCACCCGATCCTGATGGACTTCGGGATCGTCGACCCGGTGCACCCCCTCGACCCCTCCCTTGGCGTGCCGTCGTACGAGTCCTTCGAGCCGGCCCGCCTGGCCATGGGCGACACCCTCGGCTTCGCCCGGCGGATGGGGCTGCTGGAGATGACGCCGAGAGGCGAGCTCAGCTCCACCGGCTACGCCCTGGCCAACCCGGGCCGCGAGTACCTGGTCCTCCAGCCGGCCGGGGCGGCCGAGCCGTTCACCGTGGCCCTGGAGCCTGGCCCCTACCGCGCCGAGTGGTTCGCCGTCGACGGCCGCCAGAGGACCGCCGCCGGCCAGGTGACGGCCGCCGGACCGGAGCCGGTCGGCTTCGCCGCCCCGTTCACCACCGGACCGGCGGTGCTCTCTCTCGTCAAGCGGGACTGACACCCGGCCGGCCTCGCCGGGGCGCCCGGGGTGGTGCATGCTGGGAGCATGGCCGGCACGCCGACGCGCAGCAACGTCGCCAACGTCCTGGTGATCGGGACGGGGGCGGCCGGGCTGCGCGCGGCCATCGCCGCCCACCAGGCCGGCAGCGAGGTCGTGGTGCTCGGCAAGCGCCGCCGCGACGACGCCCACACCGTCCTGGCCGCCGGCGGCATCAACGCCGCCCTCGGCACGGTCGACCCGGAGGACTCCTGGCAGCAGCACTTCGCCGACACCCTGCGCGAGGGCTACTTCCTGGCCGACTCCCGGGTGGTCGAGCTCATGGCCAGGGAGTCGCCGGCCGCGGTGCTGGAGCTGGCTGACTGGGGGGCGCCGTTCGCCCGCACCCCGGACGGCCGCCTGGACCAGCGCTTCTTCGGCGCTCACCGGTGGCGGCGGACCTGCTACGCCGGCGACTGGACGGGCCGGGCGATCCTGCGCACCCTGGCCGCCAAGGTGGCCGAATTGGGCCTGACCGTGGTCGACGACCAGTACGTGTCCCAGCTGCTGGTCTCGGACGGCGTCTGCTTCGGGGCGCTGGCCTTCGACCTGGAGACGGGCGAGCGGACCGTGTTCCTGGCCGACGCGGTGGTGCTGGCCGCGGGCGGCCACACCCGGATCTGGCGGCGGTCGTCCTCGCGGCGGGACGAGAACACCGGCGACGGCATGTACCTGGCCCTGCGGGCCGGCTGCCGGCTCCAGGACATGGAGCTGGTCCAGTTCCACCCGACCGGGATGGTCGCTCCCGAGGAGGCCGCCGGGACGCTGGTCACCGAGGCCGTCCGGGGCGAGGGCGGCCACCTCAAGAACGCCCTCGGGGAGCGGTTCATGGCCCGCTACGACCCAGAGCGGATGGAGCTGTCGGCCCGCGACCGGGTCGCGCTGGCCAACTACACCGAGATCGCCGAGGGCCGCGGTGGCCCCAACGGCGGGGTGTTCCTGGACATCACCCACCTCGGCAAGGACGCCATCCTGGAGAAGCTGCCCCGCATGTACCGGCAGTTCCTCGAGTACCAGATGCTGGACATCTCCCAGGAGCCGATGGAGGTCGCCCCCACCGCCCACTACTCGATGGGCGGTGTCGTGGTCGACCCCGACACCCACGCCACCAACGTGGCCGGCCTGTACGCGGCCGGCGAGGTCACGGCCGGGCTGCACGGGGCCAACCGGCTGGGCGGCAACTCCCTGGCCGAGACGGTCGTGTTCGGCCGCCGGGCCGGCGAGGCCGCCGCCGGCTTCTCGGCCGGCCGCGACCTGGCGCTGCGCGACCGCCGGGTGGTCCGGGCGGCCGACGAGGAGCTGTCCGGCTTCATCCGCCACGGCCGCCAGTTCGCCCGGCCCCTGCAGCGGGCGCTGCGCAACGCCATGTGGGAGACCTGCGGGGTGGTCCGCGACCAGGCCGGCCTGCGCCAGGGCCTGGAGCGGGTGGCCGAGCTGTGTGAGCTGGCCGGTGACGTGGACGTCCGCCCCACCTCCGAGGGCTACGCCGACCTGGCCCACGCCCTGGACCTGCGGGCCTCGCTGGTGACCGCCGAGGCCACCCTGCTCGGGGCCCTGGCCCGGACCGAGAGCCGCGGCGCCCACCAGCGCCGCGACCACCCCGGGCTGTCGCCCGAGCTGCGGGTCAACTTCCAGACCGGCCAGGACGCCGACGGCCGC
This sequence comes from Actinomycetes bacterium, assembly GCA_045807325.1. Lineage (GTDB taxonomy): Bacteria > Actinomycetota > CALGFH01 > CALGFH01 > CALGFH01 > CALGFH01. The sequence continues at coordinate 11,449 of JBJMHP010000353.1, forward strand.
CTGCAGACCGGCAGCCGCCCGGTCCCGCCGGTCCCGCCCGAGCTGCAAGCCTGGGTCGACGCCCCCGAGGACCTGAGCACGGCCGGCCGCCTGCTCGAGTAGCTCAGCCGGCGGAGACGAAGATGCAGAAGGGGTGGCCGGCCGGGTCGGCGTAGACCCGCAGCGGCTCCTCGGGATCGCCGGAGCGGTCCTCGAGCAGCTCGGCCCCAAGGGCCATGGCCCGGTCGTGCTGGGCGTCCAGCTCGGCGGTGGTCGGGACGGTCAGGTCCAGGTGCAGCTGCTGGGGCACCGGGCCCTCCGGCCATGTCGCCCTCGGCAGCACCGCCACCTGCTGGAACGCCACCTGGACGCCGCCGGCGGGGTCGCGCAGGGCCAGCCAGTCCCGTCCCTGGGGGTCGGGCTCTCCGGGGGCCGGGGGCTCGTCCCCCGGCCGGTACCGGTAGCCCAGCAGCTGCCGGTAGAACTCGGCCAGCACCCGCGCGTCGGTGGTGTCAAGGACCACCTGGCGGAGCTGCGGGACCCCTCGCTGCCCGGCCACGGGACCGCCTCCTCGATGTCGGCGCCGGATGGTTAGAGTTCAGCCATGAAGGCCGCGGTGCACACCAGCTACGGTCCGCCCGACGTGGTCGGGATCGCCGAGGTGGAGAAGCCGGCCCCCAAGGATAACCAGGTGCTGGTCAAGGTTCACGCCACCACGGTGAACCGGACCGACTGCGGCATGCGGGCCGCCAGGCCCTTCTTCATCCGGTTGTTCGCCGGGCTGACCAGGCCTCGCCTGACCGTGCTCGGGAACGAGTTCGCCGGCGAGGTGGAGGCGGTCGGCCGGGGCGTCACGTCCTTCACGGTCGGCGACCGGGTGTTCGGGTTCGAGGGGAGCCGGTTCGGCGCCCACGCCGGGTACCTGGCCGTGCCCGAGGACGGCTTCCTGGCGACCGTGCCGGCGGGCCTGACCTACGAGGAGGTCGCCCCCAGCACCGAGGGCTCCCTGTACGCCCAGACGCTGATCAGGTCGGCCAAGGTCCGGCGGGGGCACGACGTCCTGGTCAACGGCGCAACCGGGGCCATCGGCTCGGCGGCGGTCCAGCTGCTGCACGGTCTCGGCGCCCGGGTGACCGCCGTCTGCCACGGCGACCACGCCGACCTGGTCAGGGGCCTGGGCGCCGACCGGGTCATCGACTACACGGCCCAGGACTTCATCACCGACGACCAGACCTATGACGTGGTCCTGGACGCGGTCGGCAAGAGCTCGTTCGGCCGCTGCCGGCGGCTGTTGCGGCCCAAGGGGCTGTACCTCTCGACGGACCTGGGCCCGCTGTCCCAGAATCTCGCCCTGCCCCTGGTCACGCCGCTGCTCGGCGGGAGGAGGGTCAGGTTCCCGATCCCCCGCACGCCCGACCGGGAGCGGGTGCGGCAGTTCCAGGAGCTGCTCGCGTCCGGGGCGTTCCGGCCGCTGGTCGACCGGACCTACCCGCTGGACGAGATCGTCGAGGCCTACCGGTACGTCGAGACGGGTCAGAAGCTCGGCAGCGTGGTGATCAGCGTCCGGCCTCCGGACCGGTGACGGTGATGACGACCTTCCCGCCGCCTCCGCGGCCTTGGACCATCTGCCGGATGGCCTCGGGGACCTCGCCCAGCGGATAGGTGCGGTCGATGACCGAGGTGACCTTGCCGGCCTCGAGGAGCTCCCGCAACGTCCGCAGGTCGGCTGGCCGCGGCTTGGAGCTCAGCGCGCGCAGCCGCTGGCTCACGAGCCGGGACAGCAGCAGCGCCCGGAGCTGGCGGTCGAAGCCGCCCAGCCACCGTCCTCGTCCTTCACTGCCGACGATGACCAGCGTCCCCCGCCGCGTGAGGGCCCGCCGCAGCCGGGACAGCGACCGGTGGCCGGCGGTGTCGAGGATGACGTCCCAGTGGCGCCTCCCGTCGGTGACGTCCTGGCCGGTGTAGTCGATCACGTCGTCGGCGCCGATCGAGCCGACCAGCTCCAGCTGGGCCGTGCCGGCCACCCCGGTGACCTCGGCGCCGAACGCCTTGGCCAGCTGGACCGCGAACGACCCGACCCCGCCGGCCGCCCCGATGACCAGCACCTTCTGCCCGGGCTGGACCTCGCCCTCGTCGCGGACGGCCTGGAGGGCGGCGAAGCCGGAGATGGGCACGGCCGC
>JBJMHP010000354.1:0-4307 GCA_045807325.1 Actinomycetes bacterium
CGGCGGCCGACTCCAGGCCCAGCTCGGCCACGGACGCCTCGCGCATCTTGAACTTCTGCACCTTGCCGGTGACCGTCATGGGGAAGGCGTCCACGAACTTCCAGTAGCGGGGGATCTTGAACGAGGCGATCCGGCCCCGGCACCACTGGCGCAGCTCCTCGCCGCTGACCTCCTGGCCCTCGCGTAGCCGCACCCAGGCGCACAGCTCCTCGCCATACCTCGCGTCGGGCACGCCCACGACCTGGACGTCGCCGACGGCCGGGTGCTGGTAGAGGAACTCCTCGACCTCACGTGGATAGACGTTCTCGCCGCCGCGGATGACCATGTCCTTGATCCGGCCGACGATGTTGGCGTAGCCGTCGGCGTCGAGGGTGGCCAGGTCGCCGGTGTGCATCCATCTGGCCTGGTCGATGGCGGCCACCGTGGCCTCCGGGTCCTCCCAGTAGCCGAGCATGACCACGTACCCGCGGGTACACAGCTCCCCTGGGGTGTCGCGCGGGACGACCCGGCCGCTGTCCGGGTCGACCACCTTGACCTCGACGTGAGGGTGAACCTTTCCGACGGTGGCGACCCGCTTGTCGACCGGGTCGTCGGTGCCGGTCTGGAACGACACCGGGCTGGTCTCGGTCATCCCGTAGCAGATGGTGACCTCGTCCATGTGCATGTCGGCCTGGACCGCCTTCATCACCTCGACCGGGCAGGGGGAGCCGGCCATGATCCCGGTGCGCAGGCTGGAGAGGTCGAAGTCGCCGAAGCGGGGATGCTCCAGCTCGGCGATGAACATCGTCGGCACCCCGTACAGCGAGGTGCAGCGCTCGGCCTGGACCGCGGCCAGGGAGGCCTCGGGCTCGAACGCCTCGGCCGGGTAGACCATCGCCGCCCCGTGGGTGGTGCAGGCCAGGTTGCCCAGGACCATGCCGAAGCAGTGGTACAGCGGCACCGGGATGGCGACCCGGTCGGCCTCGGTGTAGCGGCAGCCCTCGCCGATGAAGAAGCCGTTGTTGAGGATGTTGTGGTGCGACAGGGTCGCGCCCTTGGGGAACCCGGTGGTGCCCGAGGTGTACTGGATGTTGATGGGGTCGTCGAACTGGAGCAGGGCCTGGCGCTCGCCCAGTCGGTCCATCGGCACCCGGCCGGCCTCCCCGCGCAGCTCGTCCCAGCCCATCGCCCCGGCCGGGGTGTCGCCGCCCAGCACCACCCGCCGCTGGAGGGCGGCCAGGTCGCCGGCCACCTGGCCGAGCATGTCCAGGTAGTCGGCCTGGCGGAAGCGGGGCGCCAGCACCAGGGTGGAGACCCCGGACTGGCCGAGGGCGTAGGCCAGCTCCGAGGTCCGGTAGGCGGGATTGAGGTTGACCAGGATGGCCCCGACCTTGGCGGTGGCGTACTGCAGGGTCACCCACTCGGCATTGTTGGGCGACCAGATCCCGACCCGCTCGCCCGGCTCGATCCCGAGGGCCAGCAGCCCCCGGGCCACCTCCTCGACGGCGGCGTGGAACTGGGCATAGGTCATGCGCACGCCCTGGTGCACGCTGACCAGGGCGTCGTTGTCCGGGACCCTGGCCGCCGTCCGGTCCAGGTTCTGGCCGATGGTCTCGCCGAGCAATGCCACGGGACTCGCCCCGTGCACGTACGAGGGCTCGCTGGCCACGTCCATGGCCGCCTCCTTGCCTCAGAGCATGCGCGCCACGGCGCCCTTCTGCGACGATATACCGATGAACCCCACCGTTCGTACCCCCTCCGCGTCCTGGGCGCCCGAATCCTGGCGGGCGCTCCCGGCCGCCCAGCAGCCCGACTGGCCCGACCCGGACGCCCTGGACCGGGTCCTGGGCGAGCTGGCCTCCCAGCCGCCGCTGGTGTTCGCCGGCGAGGCCCGGACGCTGCAGTCCACCCTGGCCACGGTCGCCGCCGGGCACGGCTTCCTGCTCCAGGCGGGCGACTGCGCCGAGACCTTCGACGCCTTCTCGGCCGACGCCATCCGCGACAAGCTCAAGGTCATCCTGCAGATGGCGGTGATCCTGACCTACGGGGCCGGGCTGCCGGTGGTCAAGGTGGGCCGGATCGCCGGCCAGTTCGCCAAGCCGCGCAGCCTCCCCAGCGAGCGGGTTGACGGGGTCGAGCTGCCCGTCTACCGCGGGGACATGGTCAACAAGCTGGGCTTCGACCTGGCCGCGCGCCAACCCGACCCAACCCGGATGCTGCGCGCCTACCACCAGTCCTCGGCCACCCTGAACCTGCTGCGGGCCTTCACCAAGGGCGGGTTCGCCGACCTCAACCAGGTGCACGTGTGGAACCAGGAGTTCGTGGCCAGCAGCCCGTCCGGGCGGCGGTACGACGCGGTCGCCAACGGCATCGACCGGGCGCTGCGGTTCATGGCCGCCTGCGGGATCGACCTGACCGCCTCCTCGGTCATCCACCAGGTCGACTTCTACACCTCGCACGAGGCCCTGCTGCTGGGCTACGAGCAGGCCATGACCCGCCGCGACAGCCTCACCGGGTGCTGGTACGACTGCTCGGCCCACCTGCTGTGGGTGGGGGACCGGACCCGCCAGCTGGACGGGGCCCACCTGGAGTTCCTGCGCGGTATCGGGAACCCCGTGGGGGCCAAGCTCGGCCCCACGGCCACCCCCTCCGAGACGGTGGCCCTGTGCGAGCGGCTCGACCCGGGGCGGGTCCCGGGGCGGCTCACCCTGGTCGCCCGCATGGGCGCCTCCCGGGTCGAGCAGCTGCTGCCCCCGCTGGTCCGGGCCGTCCGCGACGCCGGCCATCCCGTGGTCTGGGCCTGCGACCCCATGCACGGCAACACCTTCGTGGGGCCGTCGGGCCACAAGACCCGCCGCTTCGACGACGTCATGGCCGAGCTGGCCGGGTTCTTCGCCGTGCACCGCTCCGAGGGCACCCACCCCGGCGGCATCCACGTCGAGCTGACCGGCGAGGACGTCACCGAGTGCCTGGGCGGCGCCGACGAGATCACCGACGGGCACCTGCACCGCCGCTACGAGACCGCCTGCGACCCGCGCCTGAACGCCAGCCAGGCCCTGGAGCTGGCCTTCCAGGTGACCGAGCTGCTCCGCGGCTGAGGGGCGGCCGATGGCGACGGTCCTCTGGCAGGACGTCGAGACCGGCGCGCTCGACCGCTGCCGACTGGAGGCCGGACCGTCCGGCCTGCGGCTGTCCGGCGTCGTCCTGACCCCGGCCCACGGGACCCCGCTGGACGTCCGCTACCTGGTCGAGGCCGACCGGGACGGGCTGACCCGCCGGGTCGAGCTGGAGCTGGACGGCGGCGCCATCCGGCGGGTGCTGCTGGCCGACGGGGCCGGCCACTGGGCCTGGGAGGGTGGCCCGGAGCTGGCCGAGGTCGCCGGGTCCCTCGACGTCGACCTCACCGTCACCCCGGCCACCAACACCCTGCCCATCCGCCGCCTGGCGGCCCTCCAGGTCGGCCGGGCCGCCGACCTCCCCATGGCCTGGGTCCAGTTCCCCGCCCTGGAGGTGCTTCCCTCGGCCCAGCGGTACGAGCGCCTGGCCGCCGACCGCTGGCGCTTCGCCACCGGCGACTTCCAGGCCGAGCTCCTGGTGGATCCGGACGGGCTCGTGCTCGACTACGGCGGGCTGTTCCGCTCCCTCGCCTACCGCCCCGACTGAGCCGGCCGGGCCGCCCTTGTGGCCGGGACCGGTGCCTGCGACACTCCGGCGCGACGGGTCGATCACGACAGATGGGGCGATGCGCACGCGATGGTTCGCTGACCCGGCCGACGGTGAGCGGCTCGACGGGACGCTGCTGCGGCTGGTCGGGGCCGCCTCGGGGATGCTCGACGGGCTGGCGTCGCCGCCGGTCGCCTCGGGGACTGGCCGTATCGACGCCGGCGCGTCCGCCGTCGTCCTGCCCCACGCCGCCGTCCCCGGCTGCAGCCTGGTGGTGCAGGTGGCGGGCTGGTCCTCCAGCGTCGGCTGCTGGTGGTCGGTGGGCACCGACCCGTTGGCCGGGCCGGCCAACCTGGAGCTGGCCACCGAGCTCCCGCTCCAGCCCGACGGCCTCACCCGGGCCCTCGCCTGGCTCGAGCGGGAGCTCCAGCGCCCGGTGGCCGCCCGCGACCGGCGCTACGGGCTGGCCCGCCGCCGCCAGTGGACCGTGGTCCTGGACGACGGCTACGAGCTGCCCATCCGCCACCGGTGGCTTCCGGGTGGGGGCGCCGCCGAGTCGGGCGGAGGTGGGATGGTGCCGGGCGCGGTCGCCCGGGGCGGCAGGGTCCCGGGCGAGGCGGCGGCCCTGGGCGGGACGGCCCTCGCCGGGGTCCTTCCCGGGCCCG
>JBJMHP010000355.1:0-2620 GCA_045807325.1 Actinomycetes bacterium
GCCATCGACCGCCTGGTCCCGGGCAGCGCCTCCAGCGCGATGCTGGCCATCGGCGTGGTCGAGATCGTCGCCGGGCTGGTCGTGGCCGTCCGGCCCAAGGTCGGCGGTTATCTGGTCGCCGCCTGGCTGGCCGGCATCATCGCCAACCTGCTGCTGCTCGGCGACCACTACGACGTCGCCCTGCGCGACTTCGGCCTGCTGCTGGCCGCGCTGGCCCTGGCCCGGCTCGCCACGGCATTCCAGCCCTCCCGCCACGCCGCCCAGGACTGAGAGGCAGCAGGCGAGCGGTTGCCTGCCGCCGCGCCGAACCCCCTCGCCTCCATGCCACCATCACCCACCAGCCAAAAGGACTCGACGTGTCCGCTGCTGCCCATCCTCTGACCGATGAGCCCACCCAGCCGAGCCGCCGCCCCCAGCTAGAGGTCGTCGACCGCAGCTCTCCGGTCGACCTGGCGCGGGCCGAGCGGGCCGTGGCCGACCTGCTCGCCGCACTCGGCCAGGACCGATCATCGGCACACCTGGCGGACACGCCGCGGCGGGTCGCCGCCAGCTTCGCCGAGCTGCTCACCCCGACGCCGTTCACCCTGACCACCTTCCCGAACGACGAGGGCTACGACGAGCTGGTGCTGGCCAGGGCCATCCCCTTCTCCTCGCGGTGCCAGCACCACCTGCTGCCGTTCAGGGGCGTCGCCCATGTCGGGTACCTGCCCGGCGACCGCATCCTGGGGCTGTCGAAGCTGGCCCGGGTGGTCGAGCTGTTCGCCCGCCGCCTGCAGCTCCAGGAGCGGCTCACCACCCAGGTCGCCCACTGGCTCCAGGCCCAGCTGGCGCCCAAGGGGGTCGGGGTCGTGCTGGAGGCCGAGCACCTGTGCATGACGCTTCGCGGCGTGCGAGCGGCCGGCGTCCGCACCGTCACCTCGACCCTGCACGGCCTGCTGCGCAGCGACCCACGCTCGCGGCAGGAGTTCCTCACCCTCACCGGCGCCGCCACCTGAACCACAGATTCAGCCAAGGGAGTTGCCCATGTCCGCCACCTCCACCTTTGTGATCGTCGGGGCCGGCCTGACCGGCGCCAAAGCCGCCGAGGCCCTGCGCGCCGAGGGCTTCGACGGCCGCCTGCTGCTGCTCGGCGACGAAGCCGAACGGCCCTACGACCGGCCGCCGCTGTCCAAGGCCTACCTGCGCGGCGAGACCCACCGCGACAGCCTCTACCTGCACCAGGACGGGTTCTACGCCACCCACGACATCGAGCTCCACACCTCCACCCCGGTCCGCTCCATCGACCCGGCCGGCCGCCAGCTCGAGCTGGCCTCCGGCGAACGCGTCGGCTACGACCGGCTGCTGCTGGCCACCGGGGCCGCCCCCCGCCGCCTACCCGTGCCCGGGGCCGACCTGGACGGCGTCCACTACCTGCGCAGCCGCCATGACGCCGACACCCTGGCCGCCGCGGCCGCCCGCGCCGAGCACGTGGTGGTGATCGGGACGGGCTGGATCGGCAGCGAGGCCGCCGCCTCCCTGCGCCAGCTGGGCCGGCAGGTCACCCTGATCGGCCCGGACGCCGCACCGCTGGCCCGGGTGCTCGGCCCCGAGATCGCCGGGGTCTACCGCGACCTGCACGCCGACCACGGCGTCCGGCTGGCCCTCGGCACCCGCGTCGCTGGTCTGCGCGGCACCGGCCGGGTCGAGGCGGTCGTCACCGACCACGGCGACACCATCGAGGGCGACCTGGTCCTGGTCGGCGCCGGCGCCGTCCCCCGCATCGGGCTGGCCGAGGCGGCCGGCCTGCCGGTCGGGAACGGGGTCCTGGTCAACGAGCAGCTGGAAGCGGTCGGAGCGGCCGGGGTCTACGCCGCCGGCGACGTGGCCGCCGCCTGGCACCCCCGCTACCAGACCTACCTGCACGTCGAGCACTGGGCCAATGCGCTCAACCAGGGCCCGGCCGCGGCCCGGAACATGCTCGGCATCCCCACCGCCTACGCGCGGCTTCCCTACTTCTACTCCGACCAGTACGACCTGAGCATGGAGTACTCGGGGTTCGCGGCCACCTGGGACCAGGTGGTGATCCGGGGTGACCTGGCCGCCCGGGGGTTCATCGCCTTCTGGCTCAAGGACCAGCGGGTCGTCGCCGGCATGAACGCCGGCGTCTGGGACGTGGTCGAGCCCATCCAGGCCCTGATCCGCGGCGGCCGGCCGGTCGACCCGGCCCGGCTGGCCGACCCCGACCTCCCCCTGGACCAGGTGACCGGCGAGCCCGCCGGACAGTTGGCGACAACGAGCAGCCGATGACCAGGCTGCACCAACTCCACAACCTGCACGGCCAGAGCCCCTGGCTGGACAACCCACCCGCGGCGACCTCACCGCCGGCCACCCAGTCTGGCACCAGTCCGAAACCGACGTGTTCCCCGGTCAGCACGACCGACGAGAGGAGCGATGACATGACCAAGCTCCAGCGCCTGTACCACGAGCAGGGCCAGAGCCCCTGGCTTGACAACCTCACCCGCGTCCATCTGCGCGATGGCACCCTCGGTCGGCTGGTGGCTGGGGGGGTCCGGGGGGTGACGGCCAACCCGACGATCTTGGCCAGGGCGATCGAGGGCTCCGACGCCTACCACGAGCAGTT
>JBJMHP010000356.1:0-5721 GCA_045807325.1 Actinomycetes bacterium
GATCTCGGTCTCGAGTGCCTTGCTCACCTTCTGCTCGATGTCGCCGCTCGGCGTAATCCCCGGCTTCAGTGCCACGTACATCTCGACGGCCCGGCCGCGCAGCTCATCCATCACCGGGACCGCGGCGGCCTCGGCGACCTCCTCCACGGTGATGGTCGCCGACTCGAGCTCCTTGGTCCCCAGCCGGTGGCCGGCCACGTTGATCACGTCGTCGACCCGGCCGAGGATCCGGAAATAGCCATCGGCTGCCTGGACGGCGCCGTCGCCGGCGAAGTACGGCCAGTCGTGCCAGTCGGTGCTGCCCTTGTTCCGGCAGTACTTCTCGTAGTAGGTCTGGACGAACCGCTCGGCCTGACCCCAGATCGTCTGGAAGATGCCGGGCCAGGGGTTGCGGATGCAGATGTTGCCGGCGCGGCCGCTGCCGGCCTCCACCACGTTGCCCTCTTCGTCGTAGATCACCGGGTAGATCCCCAGTACCCCTGGGCCGCAGCTGCCGGGTTTCATCGGCAGCAGGGCGGGCAGGGTGCTGCCCAGGAAGCCGCCGTTCTCGGTCTGCCACCAGGTGTCGACGATGACCGCCTCGCCCTTGCCAACGGTGTCGTAGTACCAGCGCCAGACGTCCGGCTCGATCGGCTCCCCCACCGTCGTCATGTGCTTGAAGTGGTAGTCGTACTTCTTCGGCTCCTCCGGACCGAGCTTGCGCAGCATGCGGATGGTCGTGGGCGCGGTGTGGAAGATGTTCACCCCCAGCCGCTCGGCGATCCGCCAGGGACGACCCGGATCCGGGTAGGTGGGCACGCCCTCGTACATCACGCTGGTGGTCCCCAGCGACAACGGGCCGTAGACGATGTAGGAGTGGCCGGTGATCCAGCCGATGTCGGCGAAGCACCAGTAGGTGTCCTCGGGGTGGATGTCCTGGTAGTACTTGGAGGTGCCGGTGACGTAGGCCAGGTAGCCGCCGGTGCTGTGCTGGCAGCCCTTGGGCCGGCCAGTCGTGCCGCTGGTGTACATCAAAAACAGCGGCGCCTCGGCAGGCATGGAGACCGGCTCGACCAGGTTCCCGCGGTAGTCGTTCAGGAGTTCGTCGATGAAGAAGTCCCGGCCGTCGACCATCGGGCTCGCCGACGCGTACTGGCCGGGATGGCGGCGCCACACCAGCACCTTTTCGATCTCCTGGCCCTGCTCCCGGGCGGTCGCCACCGCCTCGTCGGCTTTGGCCTTGTGGTCGATCAGTTCGCCGTTGCGGTAGTAGCCGTCCATCGTCACCAGGATCCGGCTTTGCGAGTCGGCGATCCGGCCGCCGCAGGCCGCGCCGCTGAAGCCGCCGAACACCTCGGAGTGGATGACGCCGAGGCGGGCGCAGGCCAGCATGGACACCGGCAGCTCCGGAACCATCGGCAGGTGGAAGGTCACGCGGTCGCCGGTCTGCACACCGGCGAAGCCTTGCAGGAACGCGGCGAACTCGTTGACCCGCTTGTACAGCTCCTGGTAGGTGATCGCCGTGGTGTCCTCAGCCTCCGGCTCCGGTACCCAGATCAGCGCCGCCTTGTTGCGGCTGGTGGCCAGGTGCCGGTCGATGCAGTTGTAGGAGGCGTTCAGGCGGCCGCCAACGAACCACTTCCAGAACGGCGGGTTGCTGGTGTCCAGCGTCGTGTGCCAGTAGGCGTCCCAGTCGAGCAGGTCCCCGTACTCCTTGAAGCACTCGGGGAAGCGCTCCTCGCTGAACCGCTCGAAGATGGCGGGGTCAGCCGCGTTCGCCTGTCCGATGAACTTCGCAGGAGCGGGGTAGTACTCCTCCTCGCGCCAGTGAACGGCGATCTGCGCCTCGGAGATCTCCATCTCCTGTCCTGCCGCCATTGCCCGACCTCCCGTTAGCAGACAGCCTGGTGGCTTGCGTCGTCATGCCGCGGGCCGCCTTCCTGAGACCACGCGCCTTCCTTGGCGCTCGGTGGACCTGGCAACCGCGGTGCTCAGCTCAGCCAGGTCGCCGTTGGTCCTTCGGTTATGCTTTCGCCTCTCGCCTTGGACGCAGCTATACTCCCGCGCGCTGCAGCGGCCGCACCGGCAGGACCTCCCGGCCGAAGGTGAAGTTGGTCACCCCGGCGAATGAGGCGTACCAGGCTGCGACGGCGGTGGCCAGCCCGAGCCAGCCGCCGAGCTTGCTGATCGTGTCGTTGCCGACTGCGTCCCCGATCCCGAGCACGAAGAATGTGATCGCAAGCAGCAGGAAGACCAGGTTCACGGCGGCAGTGGTGCGGAGCGAGGCCACCCACATGTAGGTCGTGAAGATGCCCCACGCGATCAGGTAGAGGCCGGCCGCCGCGCCCCTGTTGGCTTCCGGGATCCCCTCAGCGAAGAAGGCGACATACGCCCAGAACGAGATCCAGAACGCCCCATATGAGCTGAAGGCTGTCGCACCGAACGTGTTGCCCTTGCGGAACTCCCACATCCCGGCCAGCAGCTGCGCCGCGCCGCCGTAGGCGAGCGCGAGTCCGAGCACGATGGGCTCACCCTTGGCGTCCACCAGGCCAGCATTGAACATGCTGAGCACGAAGGTGGTGAGGGCAAAGGCGGCCAGGCCCAAGGGTGCTGGGTCGGCAATGGTCTCCGCCGTCGCCGCCGGGGGCGATGGTGCCGTGCGGGTCGTGGGCTCCTGAGAGATGTCCTCCGTCATGGTGACGCCTCCTTTGCGTCGGGATGGACTTTGGGGACCATGTCCTGTCTAGCTCTCTCACGTGACCACGGCTAAGGGCGGGAACACTGCCCCGCTTGCCTACCCTCCCGCTCGGGCGCCGGCCACGATGCGCACGCCCGCGCCAAATCAGGCGCATGGCACATACCCTCCCTGAGGCGAAGTTATGCGCCGAGGAGAGGAGCAGACCATGAGGGTCACTGACGGCGGTCTGGCCGGCCGCCATGCGCTGGTCACCGGGGCCTCCAGCGGGCTCGGGGTCGACTTCGCCCGCGAGCTGGCCCGCCGCGGGGCCGGGCTGACCCTGGTGGCCAGGCGCGAGGACCGGCTGCGGGCGGTGGCGCGGGAGCTGGCCGACACCCACGGCGTGGAGGTGCAGGTGCTGGTGCTCGACCTCAACGAGGCCGATGCCCCCGACCGGCTGCTGGCCGACACCCAGGCTCGCCGGCGGCCGGTCGACGTGCTGGTCAACAACGCCGGCTTCGGGCTCTACGGCCGCTTCAGCGAGCTCGACTGGGGGCGTGAGCGGGCCATGCTGGAGCTGGACATGATCGTGCCCGTGCACCTGACCAAGCTGTTCCTGCCCGGCATGCTGGAGCGCCGCAGCGGCTGGGTGCTCAACATCGCCTCGATCGGCGCCTACCAGCCATCGCCGCTGTACGCCAGCTACTCGGCCGCCAAGAGCTTCATCCTCAACTTCACCGAGGCGCTCGCCTACGAGCTGCGGGGCAGCGGGGTGCTGGCCACGGCGCTGTCGCCCGGGATCGTGGCCACCGAGTTCCTCAAGGTCTCGGGCCAGCAGGCCACCCGCTACCAGCGGATGGCCATGATGGACAGCCCCACCGTGGCCCGCCAGGGCATCGACGCCATGCTCAGGGGCCGCCCCAGCCTGGTCCCGGGCCGGCTGAACGCGGCCAGCGCCTGGACCAGCCGGCTGCTCCCCCGCCGGATGTCGGCCGCCCTGGCCCACCGCCTGATGGTCTGAGCGGAGAGCACCCCGGGCTAGGCCAGGATCGCCGCCAGGGCGGCCTCGGTGTCGCGGAGGTCCGCGAGCACGGCGTCGGCGCCGGTCGCCTCCAGCTCGGCGACCCCGTAGGGGCCGGTGGCGACCGCGACCACCCTGGCCCCGCCGGCCCGGCCGGCGTCGACGTCGAGGGGGGTGTCGCCGACCAGCACGGTGGCCGGGCCGGCGAAGGCGGTGCCGTACTTGCCCTCGGCCTTGGCCCTGGCCACCTCGACCAGGCTGGGCCGGTGGCGGTTGTCGGAGCCGAACCCTCCCACGTCGAGGTCGAGGTAGCCGTCGAGCTCGAAGCTGGCCAGCTTGAGCAGGGCGTTGGGCTGGACGTTGCCGGTGAGCAGGGACTGGACCACGCCGTCGCTGCGGCCGAGGGCGGCCAGGGTCTCCCTGGCCCCGGGCAGGGCCCGTCCCCGCTCCCGGATGAGTGCCGCCCTGGCGGCCAGCGCCGTGGCCAGCGCCTCGCTGAACGCCGGCAGGTGCCGCTCCCCCTCGGCCTCGGCGATCTCGTGGGCGGCCAGGAACTCGAGGGCGATCTCGGGATCGGTCCGGCCGGCCATGGCCAGCATGCGCGCCGCCACCTGGTCGGGCGCCCGGCCGAGGACGGCCTGGAAGGCCTCGGTGAAGATGTCGCGGCCGACGTCCCCGGCCTGGACCAGGGTGCCGTCGATGTCCCAGAGGACCAGCCGGCGCACTACCGCTTGGCCAGCTCGGCTCGGTGGGCCGCCGCCCTTCCGCCCCCGCCGGCGGCCAGCGTCCGGTAGGCCGGGACCGCGTAGAGGTGGATGCGGTTGTCGAGGAAGTCGGAGAAGGCCAGCAGCCGGCCGTCGGCCGACACGTCCAGGCCGGTGGTCTGGTTCCCGCCGACCATGGCGTCCAGCACCTTGCCGCTGGCCGTGTCGATGGCCAGGACCGAGCCCCACTCGGGACCGGGCAGGTAGTAGCTGGCGCCGTTGCGCCCCCGGTTGGAGACGTACAGGACCCGGCCGTCCGGGGTCAGGTCGATGGTGTTGGGCACGTTGTCGGTGCCGGCCAGCTTGCGGACCCGCTCGCTGGCCAGGTCGACCACGAACGCCTGGTTGGTGCCCATGTCGTCAGCGTACAGGCGCCGGCCGTGGGGGTCGCCGACCAGGTGCCGCATGGCCCCGCCGGTGCGCAGCAGCGTCCTGGCCCTCCCGCTGGCCAGGTCGATCCGCTGCAGCTCGCCGTCCTGGAACCCGGCCACGTACAGGCGGCGGCCGTCGGCGGTCGGCCACAGGCCGCGCGGCGTGTGGACAGTCTTCAGCAGCCGCCGGACCCGCCCCCTGCGCAGGTCGATCTCGGAGACGTCGCTCGACACCCAGTTGGCCACGTACAGGGTGCGCTCGTCGGGCGAGAGGGCCATGACCTTGCTCCAGTTCCCCTTGGTGGGGAGCTGGCGGCGGACCTTGAAGCTGCGGCGGTCGATCTCCCAGACCGAGGCGGTCTCCATCTGGCTGGCGTAGACGGTGCGCCCGTCGCGGGTGAACAGCACCTCGACGGCGCCGTGCTTGCCGAGCCGGATCGCCTTGCGCCTGCGCATGGTCCTGGTGTCGAACACCTCGACGCCGTGCCCGCCCAGCAGCGAGACCCACAGCTCGCGGCCGTCGGGCGAGAAGGCCACCTGCTTGGGGTTGGACCCGCTGCGCAGCTCGCCCAGCTTGTGGTGGAGCAGGCCGGCCGGGTCCAGCCACAGGTCCAGCGAGCGGTGGCGGTCGAGGGAGAGCCGCCGGACCAGCCGGTTGTAGCCGGTCTTGGCGACGGCCAGCTCCAGCTCGCCGCCGGCCACGGTGCCCCGGAACGGGGTCCGTGCCCGCCGGGCCGGCCCGCCGGCGGGGCGGATCGAGAGCAGCGCCCCGGGCGGGTGGGTGGTGACCCGAAGGCGCCAGGTCCGCTGCTCCGGCGGCCGCTCGGCCCTGGTGGCGGCCCCGGCGGCGTCCCGCGCGGCCGGGCGCGCCGCCGCGGGCACCGGGGCGGGTGGCGGGGCGGCCTCGCG
>JBJMHP010000357.1:0-7722 GCA_045807325.1 Actinomycetes bacterium
GTGGGCCTCGCCGGCCACCGCCCGGGCGAGCAGGGTCTTGCCGGTGCCGGGGGGCCCGACCATGAGCACCCCCTTGGGCCCGACGGCCCCCGCCCGCCGGTACCGGTCCGGGTTCTTCAAGAAGTCGACGACCTCGGTGACCTCCCGCTTGACCCCTTCGTAGCCGGCCACATCGGCGAAGGTGGTGTCGGGCCGTTCGGCGTCGAACACCCGGGAGCGCGCCCGACCAATCCCACCCGGGCCACCCATGCTGGCGAGCTGGCGGCGGGCCGAGCGGCCCAGGTAGATGAAGATGGCGACGAACACCAGCAGCGGCAGCAGGCTGAGGAGGATCGACCCGAGGGTGGTGCGCGGCCCGACGGCCTTGATCTGGACGTTGTGATCGTCGAGGAGCTTGGTGAACTCGGGGTCCTGGAGGTTGGTCGGGTAGGAGGACTCGAACCGGGTGCCGTCCTTGAGCTTGCCCTCGATGTGGCCGTCGGAGCCGATCTCGATCGACTGGACCTGGTCGGCGGCGATCTTGTCCTTCAGCTCGGGGGCGTAGGTCAGGTCGGTGACCCGGCCCTGCTCCATCTGGTTGGGGACAAGCAGCAGGAGCAGGCTGATCAGCAGGCCGATCGGGAGCAGCCAGCTCCGCCAGCGCGGCGGGGGTGGCGGGGCCGGGCTGGGCGGGCGGTCGGGCGGCGGCCCCGACTTCGCCGTGTTGCTCGGATGGCGGAACATCGTGATCCTGGGCTCCTCCGGAGGCGCAGCTCGGTATCCGCCCACGGTAGCGCCGCCTGCTCGGAAAGGTTGGTTGAACGCCTATCCGGTGTAGGGGACCCGCCGGTCCGCCGGGACGTCGGCCAGGCGCGGGTTCTGCTTGTCACGCTCGGAGAGGATCGGCTCCTCCTCCGGCCAGCCGATGCCCAGGTCGGGGTCGTTCCAGGCGATGCCCAACTCGTCGGTGCCGTCGTACTCCCCGGTGACCAGGTAGGTCATGACCACGTCGTCGTGGGCGTAGAAGCCGTGGGCCACCCCTTCGGGGATGTAGACGGCCAGGTCCTCGCCCCCGCCCTGCTGGAGGGTGGTGTGCTTGCCCTCGGTGGGGGAGCCGATGCGGGTGTCGACCAGCACCGTCGTGACCTTGCCCTGCTGGACGAACCACAGGTCGGCCTGGCGGCGGTGGTAGTGGAGGCCGCGCAGGACATTGGCGGCCGAGTCCGACCGGTTGCTCTGGACCATGGGGGCGGCGAACGGCAGCCACGAGTTGCGGTAGGTCTCGAGGAACCGCCCGCGGTCGTCGGTGTGGACCTCGGGCCGGATCAGCCAGACGCCTGGGATCTCGGTCGACTCGACGACGTCTGCCATTGCTGCCCCCCTCCTCCCCCGGATGGTGCCACCGGGTGAGGCTACCGATGGTGCCCGGTGCGCGCAAAGCGGGACGGCGCGGCGGCGGACTTCTGGACTACCGGGCCATGGGGGCGGCCCTGCTGGTGTTCTCGGTAGCATGGGGGTGACGCCGCCCCGAGGAGTGCCGTGCCCAGCGAACCGACCAGCCGCGAGTTCCGCGACGCCGTGGGCATGTTCAGCACCGGGATCACGGTGGTCACGGCCGTCTCGGAGCGGTTCGGGCACGGGATGACGGCCAACGCCTTCGCCTCGGTGTCGCTGGACCCGCTGCTGGTGCTGGTCTGCGTGGTCAAGGACGCGCTCATGCACAAGGTGCTGGACGAGGTCGGCCGCTTCGCCGTCTCGGTCCTGGCCGCCGACCAGGAGGACCTGGCCCGCTACTTCTCGGACTCGGGGCGGCCCACCGGCATGGCCCAGTTCCTGCCCGTTGCCTGGCACCCCGGCCCGGTCACCGGGGCCCCGCTGCTGGACGGGGCCCTTGCCTACCTCGAGTGCGACGTCGAGGCGGCCTATGACGGCGGCGACCATACGGTCTTCCTGGGAAGGGTCCGCCGGGTCGAGCAGGCCAGGCCCGACGGCCACCCCCTGCTGTACTTCGGCGGGCACTACCGGCGCCTGGATGGCTAGCGCCCTCGCAGCACGACGACGCCGTCCTCGTCGCAGCACAGGTGCTCGCCCGGCCGGAAGCTGACCCCGCCGAAGTGCACCGCACGTCGACCTGGCCGGTGGCCAGCCTCGGCGGCCCTGGTGCGCCAGTCGTCGGTTCCCGTCATGGTGGTACCCCGGGGAGGTGGGGTAACGGCCGCACACGCGTGGACGGGGAGGGGACATGACCGAGCGACCCTATGAGTTCGCAACCACGCCCGAGGGGCCGGTGCTGCGGGTGCGGGCCCGCGGCACCGCGGTGCTGGCCACCCCGATCCTGAACCGGGGCACCGCCTTCACCATGGCCGAGCGCCGGGCCCTGGGCCTGGTGGGGCTGCTGCCCGAGGGGGTCTCGACCATCGACGGGCAGGTCCGCCGGGTCTATGGCCAGTTCCAGCGCCAGCCCGACGACCTGGCCAAGAACGTGTACCTGGCCAACCTGCGCGACCGCAACGAGGTCCTGTTCTACCGGCTGCTGTCGGAGCACGTGGCCGAGATGCTGCCGATCGTCTACACCCCGACGGTGGGCAAGGCGATCGAGCGCTACAGCCACGAGTACCGCCGGCCCCGCGGGGTGTTCCTGTCCGTCGACCACCCGGACCTGGTCGAGGAGTCGTTCCGCAACTACGGCCTCGGGCCCGACGACGTCGACCTGATCGTGGCCACCGACGCCGAGGGCATCCTCGGGATCGGCGACTGGGGCGTCGGCGGCATCGACATCTCCATCGGCAAGCTGGCCGTCTACATCGCCGCCGCCGGGATCCACCCGCGCCGGGTGATCCCGGTGGTCCTGGACGTGGGCACCGACAACCTGGCCCTGCTGAACGACCGCATGTACCTCGGCGCCCGCCACGCCCGGGTGCGCGGCCAGCGTTACGACGACTTCATCGACAGCTATGTCCGGACGGCGACCAAGCTGTTCCCCCACGCCCTGCTGCACTGGGAGGACTTCGGGGCGGCGAATGCCCGGCGGATCCTGGAGCGCTACGCCGACCAGTGCCGCACCTTCAACGACGACATGCAGGGCACGGCCGCGGTCGTGCTCGGGGCGGCGCTCTCGGCCTCCCGGGCCAGCGGGACCCGCATGGCCGACCAGCGGGTGGTCATCCACGGTGCCGGCACGGCCGGGGTGGGCATCGCCGACATGCTCCGCCAGGTCATGGTCGCCGACGGCCTGGACCCGGAGGAGGCCACCCGGCGGTTCTGGTGCCTGGGCCGCCAGGGGCTGCTCACCGACGACCGGGCCGACCGGCTGCTGGACTTCCAGCGGCCCTACGCCCGGCCGGCGGCCGAGGTCGCCGGCTGGACCCGCACCGGCACCGGCCAGGGCCCCTCGCTGGCCGACGTGGTCGGCCACGTCCACCCGACCATGCTGATCGGCACCTCCACCCAGGCCGGCGCGTTCACCGAGGCGATCGTCCGCCAGATGGCCGCCCACACCGAGCGGCCGGTGATCATGCCCCTGTCCAACCCGACCTCCCGGTCCGAAGGGCTGCCGGCCGACCTGATCGCCTGGACCGACGGCCGGGCCCTGGTCGCCACCGGCAGCCCCTTCGACCCGGTCGTCCACGACGAGACCACCTACCGGATCGCCCAGGCCAACAACGCCCTGGTCTTCCCCGGCCTCGGCCTGGGGGTGTCGGTGGTCCGGGCCCGCAGGGTCAGCGACCGCATGCTGGCCGCGACCGCCGACGCGGTCGCCGGGCTCTCGGACGCCACCACCCGCGGCGCGCCCCTGCTGCCCCCGGTCGACAACCTGCGCGAGGTGTCGGCCACCGTGGCCGTCGCCGTCGCTCGGGCCGCCGTCGCCGACGGCCTGGCCGAGGTCGCCCTCGACGACCCGATCCAGCAGGTCGTCCAGGCCATGTGGCAGCCCGAGTACCCGCGCGTCGAGGCGGTGTGACGCCGCTACCGGGCACCGGCGCCAGGGGTCTCGGCCACGACCCGGCCGATGCGTTCCAGGCCGCGGTGCAGGTCCTCGGCCGCGGCGGCGTACGACAGGCGCAGGTAGCCCTCGCCGCCGGCGCCGAAGGCGGTGCCGGGCAGGCAGGCCACGCCGCCCTCGGCCAGGAGCCGGTCGGCCAGGGCGGCGGCGGGCACGCCCAGGTCGGCGACCCGGGGGAAGGCGTAGAAGGCGCCGGCCGGCTCCTGGCAGGCGATGCCGTCGACGGCGTTGAGGCCGGCCACCACCAGGTCGCGGCGCTCCCGCAGCGACGCCACCATCGCCTCGACCGGCGCCCACGGGCCCTCCAGGGCGGCCACGGCCGCGTGCTGGCTGAAGGCGGCCGTGCAGGAGACCGAGTTCACCACCAGCCGGGTCACCGGCTCGACCAGCGGTGCCGGCAGCACCCCGAACCCCAGCCGCCAGCCGGTCATGGCGAACGTCTTGGACCAGCCGTCCAGCAGCACCGTCCGCTCGGCCATGCCGTCGACCTGGAGCACGCTCGGATGGCCGCCGCCGTAGCGGATGGCCCAGTAGACCTCGTCGCTCAGCACCACCAGGTCGTGCTCGATGGCCACCTCGGCGATCGCCTCCACGTCGTCGGTGGTCAGGCCGCTGCCGCACGGGTTGTGGGGCGAGTTGAGGATCACCAGCCGGGTCCGGTCGGTCACCAGCGAGGCCAGCTCGCCCGGGTCCATGCGGAACCGGTTGGCCTCGCGCAGCGGCACCGGGACCGGGCGGGCGCCGGCGAAGGCGGCGATCGAGGCGTACATCGGGAACCCCGGGTCGGGGTAGAGGACCTCGTCGCCGGGCTGGCACAGGGCCAGGATGGTGAAGAACATGATCGGCTTGGCCCCCGGGGTGACCACCACCCGGTCCGGGGTGGTGCGCAGCCGCTCCGTCCGCTCCAGGAACGCGGCCACGGCCGTGCGCAGCTCGAGGGTCCCCGGGGCCGGCACGTAGTGGGTCAGGCCCCGAGCAAGGGCCTCCTGGCCGGCGGCGACGACATGGTCCGGGGTGGCGGCGTCGGGCTCGCCGATCTCCAGGTGGACCACGTCCATCCCGGCCGCCTCCAGGGCCCGCGCCTTGGCCAGCACCTCGAACGCGGACTCGGTCCCGAGCAGCTGCATGCGGTCGGCGAGCCTCATGACCAGATACGGTAAGTCAATGCGCCAGCACGAGGTACGGGCCCGGCGGCCTGGCGGGCGGCGGCGGCGATGGCCGTGAGGCCGCGGCTGCTGGTGCTGGACGACGACGAGGGCCGGATCGCGGCCGCCCCGGCCATGGCCCGGCTGCGCGAGCTGGCCGAGGTCACCGTGCTCGACCGGCCGCTTGGCGACGCCGACCTGGAGGCCCTGGGCGGGGTGCGGGTGCTGCTGGCCATCCGGGAGCGGACCCCGATCGACGCCGCCCTGCTGGCGCGGCTGCCCGACCTGGAGCTGGTGCTCCAGACGGGCGGCCACGCCTACCACGTCGACCAGGAGGCGGCCACCGCCCGCGGGGTCGTGGTCGCCCTCAGCCGCCGGGCCACGATGGCCACGGCCTCGGTGCCCGAGCTCACCTTCGGGCTGATGCTGGCCGTGCTGCGCCGCATCCACCCCCTGGCCGGCCAGCTGGCGGCGGGGGAGTGGCCCCCGGCCATGGGCCACACCCTGGCAGGCCGCACCCTGGGCATCCTCGGCCTGGGCCGCCACGGCCGGCCGGTGGCCAGGATCGCCGCCGCCTTCGGCATGCTCGCCCTGGCCTGGGACCGCGACCCGGGCCGCGAGTACCCCGACGACGAGCCGGTGGCCGAGCGGCTCCCCCTCGACGACCTGCTGGAGCGCTCCGACGTGGTCTCGGTCCACCTGCGGCTCTCGCCCGCCTCCACCGGCCTGCTGGACCGCGACCGCCTGGCCCGCATGCGCCCCGGCGCCATCCTGGTCAACACCGCCCGCGGGGCCATCGTCGACGAACCGGCCCTCATCGACGCCCTACGCGGCGGACAGCTGGCCGGTGCCGGCCTCGACGTGTTCGCCACCGAGCCCCTGCCCGCCGACCACCCCCTGCGCACCGCCCCCAACGTGGTCCTCACCCCCCACATCGGCTGGAAGGTGGAGGAGGTCTTCACCGAGTGGGCCGAGATCGCCGCCGAGCAGCTCGCCGCCTGGCTCGCCGGCCGCCTCCCCCCCGAGGAGGTCCTGGACCCGGCCGCCGCCGAGGTCCCCCGCGACCGCCTTGGCACCCTGGCCGCGGACTGACCCGTGAGGGTCAGTTGGCGCCCGACTGGTGGTGGCGGACCCGCTCGACCATGTTGAGCAGGGCCAGGGGGGAGAACGGCTTGGTGAAGTAGTCGTCGGCCCCGGCGGCCAGCCCCTGGTCGCGGTCGCGCTCCTGGGCCTGGGCGGTCAGCATCACGACCACGATGTCGCTGGTGTCGGGGTCGGCCTTGAGCTGGCGGCAGACCTCCAGGCCGTCCAGGCGCGGCATCATGATGTCGAGCAGGACCAGCCGGGGGGCCTCGCCCCTGGCCACCTCGAGGGCCTCGACCCCGTCGGCCGCCTCCAGGATCTCGTAGTCGTCGCCCTCCAGGGTGACGTGCACGAGCGCCCGCACGGCCGGCTCGTCGTCGGCGATCAGCAGCTTCATCGGCCGCTCCCGGCAAGCTCGTCGGAGGTGGGCAGGGTGAAGCGGAACACCGAGCGGACCTCTCGCGGTCCACCGGGGGAGTATTTGATCGCATTGCCGACCAGGTTGGTCAATATCTGCTCGACCACCGCCGGGGGTTCGCGGTTGCCTGGATCGCCGCCAGCCGTCCCCGGTCGACCAGGTGGATGGCCTCGACGGCGTCGGGGGCGAACTGGGTCCCGGAGGCCTCGCGCAGCCGGTGGAGGGCCTCCTCCAGGCTGACCGCGGCCCGGTAGGGGCGGTCGGTGGTGATGGCGTCGAAGGCGTCGACGGCGGCGAACACCCGGGCCGCCAGGGGGATCTGCTCGTCCTTGAGGCCCTCGGGGTAGCCGGCCCCGTCCCAGCGCTCGTGGTGGGAGTAGACGACCGCCCTGACCACGTCCATGTGGGGCACGCCCTCGAGGATGCGCAGGCCGATGGCCGGGTGCTCGCGCATCAGGGCCCACTCCTCGTCCGTCAGGGGCCCGGCCTTGTTGAGGACGGCGTCGGGGACGCCGATCTTGCCCAGGTCGTGGAGCAGGAAGGCCTGCTCGAGGCCGGGGGTGGCGGCCAGGCCGCCGCCCAGAGCGCGACAGGCCTCGACCCCGTAGGCGGTGACCCTGGCCAGGTGGCCGCCGGTGTAGGCGTCCTTGGCCTCGACGGCGCTGGCCAGGGCCTGCACGGTGGCCGAGTAGGCCAGCTCGACGGCGTCCAGGGCGGCCCGCAGCTCCTCGGCCCGGCGGCGCTCGGCCGCGAAGGTGGTGCGCAGGTCGTCGGCGTAGCGCAGCAGCTGGACGTGGGCGGCGTCGGCCTGCTCGAGCTTGGCCGTCCACAGGCGCAGGAACCGCAGCCGGTCGGTGGCCAGGGCGGCCCCGGTGGCCAGCAGCTCGACCGCGGCCAGGTCCTCGCCGGCGAAGGGCCGCCGGGCCGGCCGGCGCATTGCCAGCACCCCCACCGCCCGGCCCTCGACCACCATCGGGCACCAGGCCTCGGGGCCGGCGGCCAGGGGCCGGCCGGCGGCCACCGCCTCGCCGGCCAGGTCACGGTCGCCGGGGCGGGCGCCGAGCCGGCCGCCCGGCCCGGCCGCGCCCCAGGAC
>JBJMHP010000358.1:0-33564 GCA_045807325.1 Actinomycetes bacterium
TGGGCGAGCAGGTCATGGTGGCCCCGGATGCCCGGATGGACGCCGCGCTGGGCACACTCCAGGACGGCGAGGCCGGACCGGTCCTGGTCGCCCAGGCTGGCCAGGTGGTGGGGATCATCACCCCATCCGACCTGACCCACCGGCCACCCCGCCAGCAGCGCTCGACATCAGCGCCCCCTGAGCCGGTCGAGTGGGCCGCGCGGCCCCAGTAGGCCAGCGTATGCCTGACCGGGAGCGAGTGGCCGTGAGCTCCAGTGTGAGGGCCGCCGGGCAGCTCGTTAGCCGACGCGGGCGCCAGGCTGGTGGTGTTTCGCGAGGCACAGGTCGTGATCTGGCGAGCCGGCTACGCCTGGCGCATGAAGGCGTCCAGGTCGGCGGCGACCCGCTCCGGGCGCTCCCAGTTCGGGCTGTGGCCCGTCGCCGGGTACACGACCACCTTGGCCCCGGGGATCGCGACCGCCAGCTGGTCCTCCTCCTCCCGCGGCAACCACCGGTCCCACTCCCCCCAGATGAGCAGCGTCGGCGCGGCGATCCGGTCCAGCTCCGCCGCGTCATCGAACGCGAACAGGCCCTTCAGTGTGCTCTTCCAGACGCGGGCCGGCAGCTTGAGGCTCTCGGCCACCAGCTGCTCGAAGAACGGCTCGGGCAGGGGAACATGGGCGGCGGCCCCCTGCAGCTCCCGCGCGAACTGCACCGGCACCGGGTCCTGGAGGCCGCCCACCGCCCGCTGCAGCTCCAACTCCTCCTGGTTGTCGCCCAGCGATCCCGGGGAGCCGATCAACACCAGTCGGGCGACGCGCTCAGGGTGGACCTCGGCCACACGCCGGGCGACCAAGCAGCTCCCCGAGTGGCCGACCAGGGTGGCGCGCTGGGCCCCGACAGCGTCCAGGAAGGCCACTACGTCGGCGGCGAAGTCCTCGACGGCATAGCAGCAGTCCGGCCGCTCGGAGTCGCCGTGGCCGCGCTGGTCCACGGCAAGGGCCCGGTAGCGCCCAGGCAGCAGGGGTAAGACCCGGCTGTAGGAGAACCACGAGTCGGTGTAGGCGGGCAGGAACACGATCGGCTCCCCGGCCGGGTCGCCCTGCTCGGCATAGTGCACCTGGGGGCCGCTGGCAAGGCGGGTGGTCCCAAACCGTAGCTGCGGAACCTCTGGCTGCATGGCTGCCCCTCTGGCACTCCGACCTTGCCCTGGATGCCCATCCTACGGCGGCGACGGCGATGCATACCCGAACACGTTCGGCCGAGGCCGTAGGGTGCAGATACTCCGTTCATGCAGCTTGCCGGTGGTACTCGTGGACGTTGTAATGGTCAACGTAGACCCCAAGCACCTGCTCCAAGCGGCCGCGCCCAACGATCAGCAGCCAGTCCAGGCACTCGGCCCGCACGGTCCGGATCCAGCGCCCGGCGTAGGCGTTGGCGTGGGGCGACTGCACCGGCGTGATCAGCACCTCAATGCCCTCTGACCGGAGCACGTCGTCGAAGGCGCGGGTGAACACCGGCTGCCGCTAGGGAACTGAGGAATGACTGTGAGAACGACCACCTGAGCAGGCAATCAGAGCTGCTCTGGCGCGCGCTATGGCGCCTGCTCCGTATGCGCGCCGGCAAGGCCGAAGGTGGTAGGGCCGCCGGGACGACGATCCCTCTACCGATCGAGGGATGCGCAGGTCACCATGGTGGAGGTGGTCATCCGCCGGGTGCTGGCTGCCAGGGCTCCCCGCCCGCAGATGGCTCCTGTTGCGGTACGCCAGCAAGGACTGCGGACAGCGCCCGCTCGGCCTGGTCGACCCGCGGCCGCAGGAGCCGCCAGTCCCGCCCGGTACCCAGCGCCTGGTTCTCGGCGTCCAAGGCGGCGACCAGCCCTTGGAGCAGGTTGCGGATCTGTCCGGTCCGGTTGCGTCTCTGGTCGTCGGGTGCGCGCTCGGCCAGCAGGTCCCAGCGGCGCATGAGGTCGACCAGCTCGGCCCGCAATGGTGGCCACGACAGCGCCCGCTGCCCCGCATCCTCCGCGGTCAGGACCGGCGGCAGCTGGGTGCCGGTGGCGGCGCGAGTGTCCTGCTCCAGCGCAGCAGCCTGGGTGTCCCAGGCCGACCTCCGGCGCGACCTCCAGAGCAGCCAGCCGGCAGCCAGCGCGACAACCAGGAGGATGAGCAGGGTCCAGCCGAGGGCGCCCAGCCCCTGGGACTCGGCGGCCGCGGCCGGCGTGCCTGCAGCCGAGGTCGCCGGGGCCGCGGTTGGTGCCAGGGCCTCAGCCGAGGTCGCGGGCGTGGTCGTGGGCGAGTTCGGACGCTCGGCCGAGGTGGGGGTTCGGGTCGGTCGCGTCTGTTCTGTGGTCGTCTCGCTCGGCGACTCGGTCCCGCTCGGATCGGGGCGGGTGCCGGAGCGGCCGGTCGTGGGACGGGCCGCCGAGTCGCTTCCGCCGCCGGCACCGCAACCGCTGAGCGCTAGGACCAGGCTCAGCACGAGCCCGGCCAGGAGCCATGCCGTGGTTGTTCGGCGCCCAAGGGTGCCGGGTTCCACTCGCCGGTTCCTGGTCGCGGACACCATTGGCCGCGACAGCATCCAAGACGTCCGCATCGACGACCACCTCCGGATCGGCCGGGCAGGCGGGGGAGCACGCCCGGCACGCGACGGCGGCCATTCTTCGGCCCAGGGGTCCGCCCGGCATCACCCGAAGCGGGTGAGAACGGCGTCGACGGTTCAGGCCATCTCGAGCGCGGCGCGCACTTGGTCCAGTATCCGCTGGTCCCGGCGCTCAGCTGTTCGCCGCCGAAGCCGAGGAAGCCGCCCTCCTTGCCGGCGTCGGCGGCCGCCTGGGCCTCGGCCAGCAGCCAACGGCGGAACGCCTCGGCCTCCTCCGGGGTGGCCTTGGCCGTGACCAGCTGGTTGACGCCCTTGAGCTCCTCCAGCACCTGCTCGCCGCCGCGCGGCTTGAAGTGCCCCAGCCGGTTCTGCTTGTGCTGGGTCATTGCCTGGATGTCCAGGGCCACAGCCGCCAGCAGCTCCTCCTGGCTGGGGGGCAGCCATCTCGAGCCGAGGACGCTGTCGGTTCCCACCTCCGCCGATCGGTCAGGTGGTTTTCATCCGATGTAGGTGAGATCCGCCGTCAGGCCGGACCACGATGGCGGAACGTCTTCGACGGCGCCCTTCACCTGGTCGCCAAGCGCGATTGGTCAACAACGCAGTATGGTCCAGCCCTCACCACTGGAGAGGAGCATCGATGATCCTGCTGTTCATCCTCGTTTGGGGCATGTTCGCGGGGTGGATCGCCCACCTGCTCCTCGCCCGGAACCAGCCCGTCAACTGGGCCGAGCTGCTGGTCGTCGGTCTGGCCGGGTCGTTCGTCGGGGGGTTGCTGATCAGCCTGCTCAGTGGGGATGGGCTGGCCCTGCGGCCGAGCGGCATCATCGGCTCGATCCTGGGCGCGGTGGTGCTGCTGGCGGCCTGGCAGGCCATCCGACGACCCATCCGCGGCCGGTCGAGGTAGCCGGGCTACCCGGCGGCCCGGACAGACCTGCCAAGGGTGGGCCTACGGGACTGGCGCGCCGGGCCGCAAGGATTGGTAACAACGCGTCAGGGCCGTGGGCGACGAGGCGTGCGAGGTAGCCGTTCCATGCGCAGCGGAGGGGTTTGGACCGTAGGTCTCGTCCTTGCCGCGTTGGCCGTGGCGTCGGCCGTCGATCGTGGCTTCGGCGCTCACGTCGCCGTTGGGCTGGGGCTGGCCGCGTGCCTGCTCATGATCGCCCGGGTCCAGGGACTGACGGCGGCCGATCTCGGGCTGGCCCGGTCGACCTGGCCGGCGGGCCTTCGGTGGGGAACGGCCGCGGCGACGCTCGTGGGGGCCGCCTACGCCCTGGCCTACCTGATCACGCCGGTGCGCCAGGCCCTCCCGGAGAGCGATGGCGAGATCGGGCGCGCGGCGCTGTGGGCGGTTCTGGTCGTGATCCCCCTGGGGACCGTCCTTCCTGAGGAGCTGGCCTTCCGTGGCCTGGTGTTGGCGCTGCTGGGCCGCCGGTATGGCGTCCTCTCCGGGACCCTGCTGTCCTCGGGACTGTTCGGCCTCTGGCACATCGGGGCCTCGCTGGGCGGCGGCCCGGCCAACGCCGCAATCGTCGGCGTGGTGGGGGGTGATGCCGCCGGGACGGTGACGCGGGTCATCGCCACGGTGGTCTTCACGACGCTAGGCGGGGTTGTGCTGTGTTGGCTGCGGCTGCGCAGCAACAGCCTGCTCGCTCCCGTCCTGGCCCATTGGACGGTCAACGCGCTCGGTGTCATCGTGACCTTGGTTGCCTAGCTACCACAGGATGAGGTGACGATGACCACCCAAGGGGATAAGGTGCCGACCCGGACCTCCAGCGTCGCCGACGGGGCTGGGCCGGAGGACGAGGCCGCCGGCGCCGAGCCGGAGGCGTCGCCGCCGCGCGCGGCCGGGCGGCGCCGGTTCCGCTACACGCTCCCCGGAGCCTGGGTGGCGCTGGTCTTCGCCTGCCTGGCCTTCACCCCCTCGCTGCTGCCCCGCAGCGCGGTGCTGCAGGGTGTGGTGTGCGGCATCACCGCCGCCATCGGCTACGGGGTCGGGGTGGCCGGGGCCTGGACCTGGCGGGCCTTTGCCGACCGCGACCCGTGCCCCCCGCGGCCGGGGCCTGGCGGGTCTTCGCCATCTCGGCGGCGGTCGCGCTGGTCCTTGCCCTCGTCCTGGGGCAGTGGTGGCAGGCGCAGCTGCGCGACCTCATGGGCGCGCCCACGCCCAACCCCCTGCTGCTGGTGCTGCTGCCGCTGGCCGCGGCGGCGCTGTTCACCGGGCTGGTCGCCCTGTCTCGGTGGTTGCGCAACCTCTACCGCTGGGTCGCGGTTCGGCTGCGGCGGTGGATGGGACCGCGGGCCGCGCGGGCCCTCGGCTGGGTGACCGTGGTCGTCGTCACCTGGCTGGTGACCAACGGCCTGCTGCTGAATGGGCTGGCCGGCCTGGCCGACCGGAGCTTCTCGGTCCGCAACACCGCCACCGCCGAGGGCGTCGAGCAGCCCACCAGTACGCTGCGGTCGGGTGGCCCGGGATCGCTGGTGCCGTGGGACTCCCTCGGCCGCCAGGGACGCACCATCACCGGCACCGGCCCGACGGCCGAGGACATCAGCAGCTTCACTGGAGCACGCGCGGCGGAGCCGATCCGGGCCTACGCCGGCACCCTCTCGGCCACCGACGTGGAGGCGCGGGCCGAGCTGGCCGTGGCCGACCTGGATCGGGCCGGCGGCTTCGACCGCGGCAACCTGCTGGTGGCCACGACCACCGGCAGCGGCTGGCTGGACTCGGGCGCGATCGACAGCTTCGAGTACCTGACCGGTGGCGACTCGGCCATCGTGGCCATGCAGTACTCCTACCTCCCCTCCTGGCTGTCGTACCTGGTCGACCAGAAGAAGGCCCGCGAGGCCGGCCGCGAGCTGTTCGACGCCGTGTACGACCGCTGGTCCAAGCTGGCGCCCGACGACCGGCCGAGGCTGTTCGTGTTCGGCCTGAGCCTAGGATCCTTTGGGGGCGAGACCGCCTTCAGCGGCGAGTACGACCTGCGCAACCGGACCGCCGGGTCGCTGTTCGCCGGCCCGCCCAACTTCAACACCCTCTACCGCGAGTTCACCGACGACCGGGATGCGGGCACCCATGAGGTGGAGCCGACCTACAAGGACGGCCGGACCGTCCGCTTCACCAACGACGTGGTCGCCGAGATCCCACCGGCCTCGGTCCCGTGGGAGGGGACGCGGGTGCTGTACCTGCAGCACCCCTCCGACCCGATCGTCTGGTGGGGCCCGCGCCTGATCTGGGACCAGCCAGACTGGCTGGGCGAGCCCCACGGCCGCGACGTGCTCGACCAGATGGTCTGGATCCCGCTGGTCACCTTCTGGCAGGTCACGGCCGACCTGCCACTGTCCACCGGCGTCCCCGACGGCCACGGCCACAACTACCACCGCGAGTTCGTCGACGGCTGGGCAGCGGTCCTGCAGCCGGCCGGCTGGACGCCCGACAAGGCCGAACGCCTCCGGGGGATCATCGCGACGGACGAGTAACCGTCCGGCCGACTCATCCACGGATCGTTGTGCCCGAAGCTTCACCGTTCGATCTACCGTCGACCCGTAATCGTCCGAAGGACAGCAGTGCACTCGGAGGGGCCAGTTGCTGTGGTCGAGGGCTGTCGGGACGATGGCGTTTGACGCTCGTGCCATAGGCCCTGCGCCGCGTTGCCAGAAATTTGCCAGCATGTGGGCGTCAAGCCCAACCCCGACTTTGTATGCGAGCGGTCGAGCTGGTTTCGGATTGCCCCAGCGCTTACCCTCCTCGAGGGCTGCTGGACAACACAGCCGGACCTAGACATCCGCGGCCTGGTGGCCAGGAGGGGGAATCATGCGAAAAGTCGCGCTAAGCGGTGCCGCCACGGCCCTGATGCTCGCCCTGGCCAGCGTGGCGGCGATCGCTGCCGCCTCCCAGGCAGCCGAGCCCAGCACCCACAAGGCCAAGACCCTTACCTTCGACGTCGTGTTCAGCCCCTTCTCACCGATCGCGGCCAACAACCAACGCGACCCCAACTCCCCCTTCGCCCTCGGGGATGAGCTCGTCTTCCACGACCAGCTGTTCGCCAACGGCAAGCAGGTCGGCGACGATGTCGGCTCCTGTGTCATCGCCGCCATCACCCCCCAGCTCCTGGCCAACTGCAGCCTGGTCATCCGGCTACCGGAGGGCAACCTCGCCGGCCAGTTCGTCGCCATCCAAGGTCCAGCGCCCAAGCAGATCGCCTTGACCGGGGGCACCGGCAGCTATCGTAACGCCGGTGGAGAGGGGACCCTGGTCGAGTTCGGCAACGGCAACGGGCGCCTGACGCTGCAGGTCCTGAGCCTGGTCCCCCGAGGCAAGGAGGCCTGACCGGCGGTCGGGCCACCCTCCCGACTCCGGCGGCGTACGGGCCATCAGACCATCGCTGACCCCGAGCACGGTCCATGTGCGCTGGGCCAAGGCCAAGGCGACGAGGAGCGAGATCCAGTAGCCAGCACAGAGCAATGCGATCAGCGGGACGCGGGCAACATGACATGCCGACGTTCCGCTCCTCCGTGTCGGTGCTGGTGAGGTTCGTCGTGAGGAGTTCCTCGACGAACTCAGGGCCGGCGACGACACCGCCTGAGCCGGTCGTGTGGCGTGGGTCCTGGTGGACGGACGCCGAAGGGCCGCCGCTTCGAGGTCGAGGGGTGCAAGGGCCACCGGCCAGCGGAGGTAAGTATTAGGGCCGGATTGGCCAGCGGCCGTCGTCGGTGTCTCAGTGGTGGTCGTTGGTGCCTCGGTCGTCGTGGTCGGCGCCTCGGTGGTGGTGGGCGCCGCCGTGGTGGGCGCCGACCGTGGTGGTCGTGGTGGTGGGAGCGATGGCGGTGCCGTTGAAGGAGGTCACCGTCCTGGCCCACACGGCCGTGCCGACCTGGTGGCCCAGGGTTCGGCCCTTGAGGTCGCCGTCCTCGAAGTGGATGCCGCCATAGCGCCGCGACCAGCCCGCCTGGTCGGCGGCGTCGGCGAAGCTGGTGAAGACCTCGCTGGCCGCCCCGAGAAGGCACTGTGCCCGGGGGATCCCGGCTGGCGCCGTCCACGTCGCCGATGCCTCTGCCGGGACCAGGCCATCCTTTGGTCTTGGTGCCCTTGTAGCGCCAGCGGATGTAGCTGATCGGCCGCACCGTGTCCTGCAGGCATTTGGCGTTCCAGGTGGCGATGCTGGTGTCCAGCAGGGCGTTGCCGAGGGCGAAGCGGCATCGCTGGGTTGCAGACGGCGTAGCCGGTGGCCGTCGGTGCGCAGGTCCTGGTGGCCTCGATGGCCACCGGCAGCTCGTCGGGTCGGCCGTGGCCGGCCGGGTCATGGGGTAAGGAGCGGCTCATCGGTGTGCCGAGCGCGTTTCTGCAGGCGGCTTCGGACCGTCAGAGGCGAAGGTAGGCGTTCTGGTGCTGAGGGCCGAGATGGCACCGAGGTATGGGGCCTCGGTCGGATGTCGCCGTTGTGAGGATGTCGAGCCTAGGCATGGCTGGTATCGCGGTAAGGTCGTGGCCGAGGCCGGGCGACCAGCCCGCCCGGGATCCGCAGGGATCTGGGCCGCTGGCAGCGATTGCTGGCCGCCGCCGCCGACGGCTGGCTCGGCTCCACGGCGGGGATCACCGAAGACGGCTGGAGCATCACTGTGGTCCGCTTCACCTCCGAGCAGGACGCCCGGCGGTTCGAGCCGGTAGCTCCGGTCGAGGCAGACGAGCCGGCCCGGGAGGAACGACGCCGCCTGATCACCGACCTGCGCTGCTTTGACCTGCGTGACCGGCAGCTGCTCAGCCCCAGCAGCCTTGGCGCGCTGGACTCCGTCGACGTTGAACAGGGCCTGGGGGTGGCGCTGCAGCAGGCGCTGGGCTCGGTCATGTCCCTGTTGGAGGTGGAAAGGGCCGGGCTGATGCTTGTCGACGAGGCCGGCGCGTTAGGTGGGCGAGTGCCTCCGACCGGGTGGTCGAGGCCAGGCCGGGCGACCTGAGTGTGCCCGTCCAGGTCGGTGGTGGTCCGGTTGGGACGCTGGATGTCTACGTCGCCGCCCGAAGGGACTGGGACGACAGTGGGGTAGCCGCCCTGCAGGCTTATGGCGGGCTGCTCGCGAGCCTGCTTGCGGCCGCAGTGGCGCTCGAGTGGCGTAGGCGGCCACCTCACCGGCAAGGTCTGGCGACCGGGCGCGTCAGCCGGGTGGCAGGGCGAAGAGGCTGATAGCCAGGAAGTGGGTGGCGACTCCGGCGATCACCAGCAGGTGGAACACCTCGTGATAGCCAAAGACAGCCGGCACCGGGTCGGGGCGGCGCAGGGCATACACGGCCGCCCCGACCGAGTAGACCAGGCCGCCGGCCACGAGCAGCAGCCCGCCGGCCACGCCGAGACGGGCGAACAGCTGCGGCATGGCGACCACGGCCACCCAGCCAAGGGCCAGGTACACCGTCCCACCGAGCCATCTGGGCGCCCGCGTCCAGGCCAGTTCGAGCACGATCCCGGCCGCCGCTCCGCCCCAGACGACCGCCAGCACGACCGTGGCCAGGGTGCCGTGGAGGACCAGCAGGCCGACCGGGGTGTAGGTGCCGGCGATGAGCAGGAAGATCATCGCATGGTCCAGCCGGCGCATGCGGCGCCGGGCCGGGCCGCTCCAGGTGACGCGGTGGTACAGGGCGCTCACCCCGAACAGGGCGGACACCGAGGCGGCATAGACCGCGGCGGCGACCGAGGCCCTGGTCGTGGCGGCCAGCAGGACCAGCAGGACGCCACTGCCCAGGGAGACGAAGAAGGCGTACTGGTGGAACACCCCCCGCAGCCGCGGTTTCATCCGGACCTGGGGATGGGCCATGGCCGGCATGGGCTGGACATGGGACATGGAGGATTGGACCAGACGTTCCATCGCCATCAGGGAGACTCCCGGCTCGGGGAAGCAAGCGTACCCGGGCCACGCCGCCAAGGTGCGGCTCCCGGCCAGCTCCGAGTTGACACCCTCCATCAAGCGCACAAGCGCCCGCCCGACACGCAGCCGGGCGGGCTGGGCTGGTGCTGGCTACTGCCGCTCCAGCAGCCGCACGTTGGCGGCCTGCGGGCCTTTCGGCCCTGACGTCACGTCGAACTCGACGACCTGCCCCTCGTCAAGTGAGCGGTAGCCGGTCGACTGGATCGCGCTGAAGTGCACGAAGACGTCCTCGCCGGACTCAGGGGCGATGAAGCCGTAGCCCTTGTCGGCGTTGAACCACTTCACGGTTCCAACCGTCATGAATGCTTGTCCCTCCCTCCATCGTCTCGGAGGTATCGATCACGCCGGTGCCGTGGTGGCCCGGCGGCAAGGGACAAGCTCGACCTGCGGGTTGCGAAGCAAAACGTGAACCTCTGCCAAGCCACCCTAGCGGACCGGGTCACCATCCGCTAGCCGCCTCCCGGAGCCGGGTGGCCACTGGTCTCGGCCGGCCGGGGAGTAGCATGCGCCCGCACCATCAGGATCAGTCGATGCTGCCAGCCGGGTCGATCAGGCAGGGATGGCGCGGTCAGGCCCCGAGGAGGCAGGGCGCGATGCTGCACGCGTATGTGCTGATCGAGACAGAGGTCGGCAAGGTCGCTCGCGTCGCCCACGCGCTCACCAGCCTTGATGGCGTGCAGTTGGCCGAGGACCTCGCCGGGCCCTATGACGTCATCGCCATGGTGCGGGCGCCCGGTCTTGACGAACTCGGCAAGCTGGTGGTCGACGGCATCCAGGTCGTGGACGGGGTCACCCGTACCCTGACCTGCACGGTAATCCACCGGTAGCCTCGTGGCAGCTTCGAGCGCCGTCGATTCGGGCCTGCTCGAGCGGCTCGAGCCTCACCCGGGGGGAATCCGCTCGACGCGCGCCGAGAACTCGCCAGTCGGGTGGAGGGCCGCCAGCACAATCGGACCAGGGCACCTGCGGGTGGTGGTCAGCCTAGGAATTGTTCGGCGATGATCCGTTCCTCGAGCGAGTGGTCGGCGTCGAACAGCAGTTGCGCGGTGGTCGAGGTGTCCTCCCGGATGTGGGGTAGGCCGACCAGAGCTTGGCCAGCAGCGCCGGGATCGTGGCGATCCTCCAGCACGCCGTCACAGCGGGTGCCCACTATTGGGCTGCCCTTTCCCTCGACGGTCCTTGTTAGCTCTGCCGGCACGCCGTGGCCCGATGTCGCTCCGGGGCAGCCTGGTTGTCGCAGCCTTCCCGCTCGCGGCGGCGATCTGCGGTTGCTCGAGCGCCGGTCCGCTGGCGAGTACCTGGCCGCCCGCACCCTGCATCTGGTGCCAGATCGTCGCGGACCTGGGCTCAGGCAGGCACGACGGCAAAGTCGTGGACGGGGACGCCACCACGCGAGACGCCGGGTTCGCCACGCTGCGCTGCACCGACCACCTGGTGGTCGACCTCGAGGCATTGTTGATCGGCCTCTTTGCTGCCGTCCGGCCCGCCCCCCGGTGCAACCGCGGGCCGGACGGCAGCCGTCTCGGTGCTTACTTCGGCCAGCTCATCGGGCGCCTCCTGCTGAGATGCGACGCCTGACGTCTGTTGAAAGGACGGCCGGGCGGCCGGGTTGATTGCACCGGATCCCCTCGGCTCGGGTCGGCAAGGGATCATCTGGGTGCAATCAGCGACGGCCCGCTTGCGTCCAACCGGGGCGGAGGAGGCCGATGGCGACCGACGACGAGTTCCTGCAGGCGACCCTGCCCGCACTTGACCTGGTCCACAGCCTGGCCCGCCGCTTCGCCCGGGGCCGGGCGGACGCCGAGGACCTGGCCCAGGACACCTACCTGCGGGCCTGGCAGGCGTGGACGTCCGGGAACCGGCCGCGGCGGGTTGAGCCGTGGCTGGCCACCATCTGCTTGAACCTCGGGCGGGACCGGCTGCGGCGGGTGTCGCTGCGGCCGGAGGTCGCGATGGAGCCGGTGAGGGAGCCGGCCGCTGATGTGGACGTGGAGGCGGCCGCGATCGGTCGCGTGGAGCGGGCCCAGATCGAGCGGGCCATGTGGGCGCTGTCCGAGGAGCAGCGGATCGCGATCGCGCTGATGGACATCGTCGGGTTCACCGCCGCCGAGGTGGCCGCCATCACCGGCAGCCCTCGGGGGACGGTGCTGGCCAGGGTCCACCGCGGCCGCAAGGCCCTGGCCCGGCTGGTCGCGAGGGAGGCGATGCGGCGTGAGCCATGAGCCGGAGGTGGCCGCCGCGGTCTACCTCGCCGGGACCCTCTCCGCGGCCGAGCGTGAGCGCTTCGAGGAGCACCTGCTGGCCTGCCAGGAGTGCTGGGGCGAGGTGAGGACGGCCCATCGGGGGCGAGCGCTGGCCGAGTCGCTGCGCGAGGTCGCCCCCCAGCCGCTGCGTGAGCGGGTGCGGGCGTCGGTGGCGGCGGCGTCGCGCTCGGAGCGGCGCCGCCGTCGCCGGCCGCTCGTCGCCGTTGCCGTCGTCGTCGTGGCGACGGTCCTGGTCCTGGCCGTTGGCAGCCTTCTGGCCCGTCAGGGCGGCGCCGGCCAGCCGGCCGTGATCGCCGCCGCCGTGACCAGCTACCGGACCGGCGGCCTGGACGGTTCGGCGGCGTCGCCGGCCCGACCGCGCGTCCGTCAGGCCGGCGCCCTGGTGTGGCGGGGTGCCAGGCAGGGCCGGCTGGCCGGCCTCCCGGTGGTCGCCCATGACTACCGGGACACCGCCGGCCGCCACCTGACCCTGCTGCTTGCTGACCGCTCGTTTCCCGAGGCGGTGGGGGCCAGCCATCCCCAAGGCGCCGCCATCTGGGTCGCGGAGGTCGACGGGGTGGCCGTGCTCTGCGCCGACCGGCCATCGCCGTCGCTGCTGGTCGGTCGCGACCGGGCCGAGGTGCTCAAGGCCGCCTCCCAGCTCGGCCTCCGCTAGATGCGAGCGCTGCAGGTTCGGGGTAGAGAAAGGACACCCGGTGGCTGCATGGCACGAAGGCCGTTCGGGAGGCCGGCCGAGATGGCAGCTCGGACAGCGTGACCAGCCCAGTGGGCATACCAGGATGCCCAGTCGTCATCTGCGCTGTCGGCGATGCGGCAGGGTCCGAGAACGTGGCGATCCAGCCCTCGGAAGGGTCCATGGACCTCGGATGTGGACCTCCCAAGGAGCCGGTCGCTCCCACCGAGGGCAGCCAGGACGATCACGCTGAGGCATTCGTGGCCAGAGACCACCGTCAGGGTTCAAATCCCCTCTGCTCCACCAGGCACAACGGACCTCCACGTCTCCCCGTCAGGGCCGGCTGGGAGGCGAGTCAGCCCTACTGGCTGAGGAGGCCGAGCTGTTGGGCGTGCCGGACTGCCTCGCTGCGGGAGGAGGCGCCGAGCTTCCGGTAGATCGAGAGCGCCTGGGTCTTCGCCGTGTTCCGAGAGACGAACAGGCGCTCGCCGATCTCCCGGAAGGTCAGGTAGCTGGGCAGCAGCGGCAGGAGGCGCAGCTCGGCGGTGGTGAGGGACGAGGCGCCCAGGCCGGTCCGTTTCATGGTGGTGAGTCGGGGGCGCAGCTCGTCCGCCTGGGCGGGGAGGACGCCGAGGTTGGGTCGCTGCTGGAAGATGTCGTCGGCCTGCCGGAGAACGGCGTGGGCGCCGTCGGGGTCGCCGAGGGCGATGTAGGCGCCGGCCAGCTCCAGCAGGGCCTGGGCCGAGACCACCGGGAGGGCGTGGGTGAGCAGCGGCCGCAGACCCGCCGCCCGCGCCAGGTGGTCGCGGGCTCCGTTCAGGTCGCCGCGGTACAGGGCCGCTCTGGCCGCCCAGGCGTAGACCAGGGCGCTGGTCCAGTAGGCGTCGAACTGGCCGCCTCGGATGAGCTCCAGGGCCCGGTCGGAGAGCGCCACTGCCTCGGCCCAGTCGTCGCGGCCCGCGGCGATGCTGCAGCGCTCGGCCTGGATGACGGCGGCCAGCGGCGGCGCAGCGGCCTCGGTGGCGGCATCGAAGGCGCGGGCGAACACCGCATCGGCATGCTCCGGGTCGCCGTCCAGCAGGAACGAGAGGGCTTCGGTGTGCAGCATGGTCGCCCGGTAGGGGCTCAGGGGGCTGAGGCCGTCCCAGGCGAGGCGCGCGTCGCGCCGCATTGTGGCGACGCCGTCGCGGCACAGGATGGCTCGCAGGTAGGCGAGGTAGCTCTCCATCGTGCTGCCGTCGGGGAGTCGGCCCTCGGGGGAGGCCCGTTCGGCGGCCGCCGCCCACTGCTCGGCCTTGGTCGCCCGGCCCAGCAAGGCGAAGATCAGCGCCCCGTGGACGGCGACCGCCGGATACCGCTCCATCAGCTGCTCACGCTCGAACCACTCCATCCACCGCAGGATCGTGTCGACGCGGCCGCTGACCCACACCGGTTGCATCACCTGCAGGACCAGCCGCGCCACCTGGTCGGGGTCGCCGGCGGCCTGGGCGTGGTCGATGGCCGTCTCCTCCAGCCCGTTGGCCTCGCACCAGACCGCGGCCCGCCGGTGTAGCTCTGGGACCAGCTGGGGCTCGCGCCGCCCGAGCTCGGCACCGAGCAGGTCGCGGAACAGGTGGTGGTAGCGGTACCACTCCCGTCGGCGGTCGAGAGGGACCAGGAGGAGATTGGACCCGGCGAGCGACTCCAGCACCGTGGCCGACCCGGTCGTGTCCAGGACCGCGTCGCACAGCGGGCCGCACATCCGGTCCAGCACGGCCGTCCGGGTGAGGAACGACACCTGCCTGGCGGGAAGTCGCGCCAGCAGCTCCGCGTTCAGGTAGTCGACGACGAACCGGTCGTCCCCGGCGAAGGCCACCCCAGCAGCGGGCGTGTCCGTGGCCGTGCTGGCGGCCTGGAGCGCCAGGGCGGCCAGGTACAGCCCAACCGGCCAGCCCTCGGTCCGGCGGTGCAGCTCCACCGCGTGCTCCCCGGGCAGGTGCACCTCGGCCCCCTCCAGCAGCGCCCGCGCCTCGCTCGGGTCCATGGCCAGGTCAGCGGCTCCCACCTCCATCAGCCGGCCCTGGCCACGCAGCCGCCCAAGGGGCAGCCGCGGCTGGGTGCGGGAGGCCAGGGCCAGCTGGGACTCGCCGGCGAGCTGCAGCGCGAGCTGCGCGAGCGCGTCCAGGCACTGGCGGTTGTCGAGTAGTTCGACGTGGTCAAGGACCAGGGCGACGGGTTCGGTCGTCGCCGACATGGCAGCGGCCAATCGGGGCACGACCCCAGGTGGAACGTGGGTGGACGGCGAGGCCAGGATCTTGAAGGTCTCAGGTTCGATTGACGCGACCCGGTCCAGCGCCACCGCCAGGTAGGTCAACAGCACCGCCGGGTCGTTGTCGTGGGGGTCGACCGTCAACCAGCCGACCCGGCCACCCTTGCGCTGGGCCCACTGGGCCAGCAGGGTCGTCTTGCCGTAGCCGGGCGGCGCCACCGCACAGACCACCGCCCCGCCAGATGCCGTCAGCAGCCGTTCGACCAGCGCGGTGCGGGCCACCATCCCTGGACGCAGCCGTGGCGGGTGCAGCTTGGACTCGATGAGCTGGAACGACGGTCCGTCCCGGGAACGCCGGCCGTGCGATGACCGGGACGGCGCCGTCCTCGGGGCTGTCGTCTCCACCCTCCGAGCGTAGCCACCAGTAGGGCCTGCTTCAACTGCTGGCGGGGCCCGTTCACCCGCCCGACCAGCGAAGGTTGCCGCTTGGTTCTCCTTCAGGGCTCCCGGCGCGATGCCTGGCCCTGGGTCCCGGGTGCCTGCCGGGCGGTGAACGTTGACGCCGCGGGCGTGGTCACAGAACGGCACGTCAGGTGGCGTGGCCATGGTCACTGCGCGACGCCAGGGCCACCGGCGACCAGGTCCGCGTACTCCTGGTGGCGGCGCAGGTAGGAGCGGACGAACGGGCACAGGGGGACGAGCATGAGGCCGCGGGCGCGGAGGTCCTGGAGGGCGGCCGCGACGAGCTGGGCGCCGAGCCCTTGGCCCTCGAAGGCAGGATCGACCTCAGTGTGGAGGAGCAGGATGGTACCCGGCTCGGCCTCGTACTCGATGACCCCGGCACGCGTCGCTCCCAGCCAGAGCTCGTAGCGTGACTCCTCGGGGTTGTCGACGACACGAACGTCCATCTCCCGCGATCCCCTCTGGACTCCGTCCGACACCGACGATGCCGCTGCGTTCCGCGTCGCCGCTCCCGGTGTGTGCTCGTCTGGGTGGCAACGCTTCAGCCCGCCATGAGCATTCCACCGTACAAGCGAGGCCCGCTGGCCGCCGGGCTCCGACGGCTGTCCGTGGTGGGGCTCCTCGCCGTCGGGCTGCTCTCCTGCGCGCACCCATCCACCTCCGGCGGGTCCACCGCAGCCAGCTCGCCGAGCCCGTCGCTGGAGACTCGGGTGGTCGGGCTCGGCGACTCGGTCCCCGCGGCCGCGGGCTGCGCCTGCACCAGCTTCGTCGAGCTGTTCGGTCACGACGTGGGGCAGCACACCGGCCGGTCCACCCGCACCGACAACTACGCGCGAGACGGGCTGGACACGGCCGGCCTGCTGGCGCAGCTGAAGGACGCGAGCGTCGCCCAAGGGGTGGCCCACGCCGACCTGGTCACGGTGACCATCGGCGCGAACGACCTCGTGACCGCCGAGAGCGACTATTTCGCCGGGACCTGCGGCGGCAGCGATGGACTTGACTGCTTCCGGACCACCCTGCCCAGCCTGCAGGCGAACCTCACCGCGGTGCTGGACCGCATCAGGACCCTCGCCGCCGGCCGCCCGGTGGGCGTCCGCGTCACGAACTACTGGAACGTCTTCGAAGACGGCGAGGTCGCCCAGGAGAAGCACGGCGACGCCTTCGTCCGCGACAGCGACCAGCTGACGCAGGAGGCCAACGCGGTCATCTGCGACGCCGCCGACCGCGCCGGCGATGTCTGCGTCGACGTGGACAGGGCGTTCAAGCAGGCCTCCCCCGGAGGCGACCCCACACGCCTGCTCGCCCCGGACGGCGACCACTCCAACCAGGCCGGCCACGACCTGATCGCCGCCACCGTGGCCGCCGCCGGCTACGCGCCCCTCTCCTGACGCCGGGCAGACGCAGCGTCAGAGTCCAACTCCTCTCAGCTGTTGCCTGGCCGACCGGCGGACCTCAGAATCCGAGCGAGCCCGCATTGACTTCGGCGGGTGGCGTTGGGGTGTCGCCGAGGGGTAGCCGTGGAGCTTCAGGTTGGTCCGTTCGACCCTGAGCTGCATGTCCGCAGTCGAGACCACTACGAGGCCGTCCGCCGGGAGATCAGGCTGCTGCAGCTGCAGCCGGGTGAGCCCCCGGTGCGGTTGGAGGACCTGGCCGAGCGCCTGGCCGCCCAGTTCCCGGGCAGTGCCGTGGACGCGGTTGCCGAGCGGGCCTACCTGGCGGGTGCGCCGACGTTCGTGGCCCGGGCCAGCATCCCGGACCACCTGGTGACGGTGGCGGTCCAGGCCTGCGACGAGCTCGCGGTGCTGCTGGAGGAGCTGGACGACTGGGCCCACGACAAGCAGGCGAACCTGCTGGAGGCCCCGGAGGACGTCAAGCGCTACCGGGCCGCCTACCTGGGCCAGGCACGCGAGCAGTTCCAGGCCGCGCTGGGATGACGCCAGACCTGCGGGACGGGGACCTCGATCCCCGGACCCCGGTCGTTGTCGGCGTCGGGCAGTCGTCCGAGCGGCTCCAGGACCCGGACTACCGCCGCCGCTCGCCCGTCGACCTGGCCGCCGATGCGGTACACGAGGCCCTCGGCGACAGCGGCACCGACCTCGTCGCCGTCGCGGCGGCCGTGGACACGCTCGCGGCCACGCGGCAGTTCGAGAACTCCACGCCGGGGGCGCGGGCCCCGCTCGGACGCTCGGACAACTTCCCGCGGTCGGTCGCCTTGCGGATCGGGGCATCGCCGCGGCGGGCGATCCTGGAGGTCGCCGGCGGCCAGAGCCCGCAGCAGCTCGTCAACGAGCTGGCCGCGGCCATCGCCGCCGGCCAGGGCGAGGTCGCCCTCGTCGTCGGGGCCGAGGCGATCTCGACCAGCGAGGCCCTGGCCGGCGCCGACGATCGGCCGGACTGGACCGAGCACGTCGACGGCGACCTGGAGGACCGGGGCTACGGGCTCGAGGGCCTGGTGTCGATGGAGCTCGCCTCCCATGGGCTCACGGACGCCCCGAGCATGTACGCACTCCTCGAGAACGCCCGCCGGGCCCGGCTCGGGCAGACCCGCGAGGAGTACGCGCTGGCCATGGGCCGGCTGTTCGAGCCGTTCACCGAGGTCGCGGCCAAGAACCCGCACGCGGCCGCCCCGGTCAGGCGCAGCGCCGAGGAGCTCGTCGCCCCCACAGCGGCCAACCGACCCATCGCCGACCCGTACACCCGCTATGTCGTGGCCCGGGAGAAGGTCAACCAGGGAGCGGCCGTGCTGCTCATGTCGGTGGCCGCGGCGCACCGTCTCGGCGTCCCCCAGGACCGCCGGGTCTTCCTCCACGGGCATGCCGACCTGCGCGAACGGGACCTGCTGGAGCGGGCCGACCCGGGACAGGCCCCGGCGCTCGTGGCCGCCGCCCGGCATGCCCTGGACCTCGCCGGGATCGGCGTCGACGACCTCGCGGCCCTCGACCTCTACTCCTGCTTCCCGGTGGCCGTGTCGGTCGTCGCCGACGGGCTCGGGCTCGCCCCCGACGACCCACGGGGCCTCACCGCGACCGGCGGCCTGCCGTTCTTCGGCGGCGCGGGCAACAACTACTCGATGCACGGCATCGCCGAGATCGTGCACCGCGTCCGGACGGCACCGGGCACCTTCGGGTTCGTCGGCGCCAACGGCGGCGTGCTCAGCAAGCACTCCACCGGCGTCTACTCCACCGCCCCCGCCCCGTGGCGCCCCGACCGCAGCCCGGCGATCCAGGCCGAGCTCGACGCCGCAGCGGCGCCGCCCCAGGCCGACCACGCCGACGGCTGGGCGACCGTCGAGACCTTCACCGTCAGGCACGGGCGCGACGACAGGCACACCGGCATCGTCGTCGGCCGGCTCCATACGACCGGGGAACGGTTCATCGCCCTGGCCAACGACGGCGACAGCGAGATCCTGGAGCTGCTGTCCTCCGAGCAGCCGATCGGCCAGCGCGTGTACGCGCGCTCCTTCGGGTTCGGGAACCGCGTCACGACCTCCCCGGAACGGATGGACGGGCGCTGACCCGGGTGGCGGCTCAGTGGCAGGTGCCGTGGCCGGTGTCGGTGAAGGTCTTGCCGGGCTCTGGCACGAAGCGCCAGTCGTAGCCGGATGAGTGCAGGGTGAGCCGCAGGACCCCGAAGGTGCCGCTGTTGCGGACCCGGCTGTTGGCCCTGATGGTCCGGAAGCCGTAGTGGGTCTTGCCGCCGGTGCCGACCACGAACTGGCGGATGCCTCTGGCCGGGTCGGCCCGGCCGGCCGGGGTCTGGGCGGCGAAGCGTTCGTAGTCATGGTCGTGGCCGACCAGCACCACGTCCGCGCCGGCCCGGTAGAGCGCGCGCCAGAAGGCGGTGTAGGTGGCGTCGTTGCCGTGCATGCCCGAGCTGAACCGGGGCTTGTGCCAGTGGGCGCACTCGCTGTTGAGGGCGATCAGATGCCAGGCCCGACGTCGAAGCTGTAGTAGCCCCTGGAGCGGCGGCCGGCGGCGGCGCCGAAGTAGCCGAAGTAGCCGGCGGCGCCACCGCTCCGGTAGTCGTGGTTGCCGGGGGCGGGTCGGGTGCGGCCCTTGAGCCGCCCCCAGCTCCGGTCATAGGAGCGGCGGAACTTGGCCAGGGTGCCGTTCTCGTACTGGTTGTCGCCGAGGGTCAGCACCACCGCCAGGTTGAGCTTGCCCAGCAGTCTGGCGGTGGCGCGCATGTGGCAGGCGTTGGCGGAGGTGACCGCTGGGCGGCGGTGGGCTGAGGTGTCGTCGGCCGGTGCCGGGAGCGCCCGGACCGACATGGCGGCCAGGGTGAGGGCAACGGTCAGGATGCCGGCCAGCAGCAGGCCGCGGCCGAGCCTGGGGCGGCCCCGCAGCCATCGAGCGGTCGATCTGCGGGATACGGTTGTTCGGCTCATGCCCTCAGTCGAGCAGCGTTGATCGACGGCGTTGCGGCAACTGGCCGACACCGGGGAGAAGGATGCTGGACAGCATGCACGCGGCGGCGTCCCCCTGCCGGCAACGGGGTGCGCCGTCGCGTACGGGGATCAGCGGTGCCGGCTGAGGATCGGGTCGGTGATGCCGCCCGGGGAGGCCAGGCGCTCGACGTCCCAGCCGGCCAGCCGGGCTCCGGCCTGGTAGGCGCTCTCGTAGAAGTCCAGCACGCTGGCGCGGGGGTCCTCGCTGGTGCGGGCGTCGTCATAGCGCAGGACGGCCAGGTGGCTGCCGTTGCGCGGGTCCCACCAGGCGGCCTTGGGGGCCAGCGGCTCCTCGGCCAGCCCGGCCGGCTCGGGGGCGGTGTAGGCGTAGAACGCCGGCTCCGGGAAGCTGGGGTCGCCGAACCAGAACCCGAAGCTGATCACCTCCCGCGAGTACGCCTCCCGGGTCACCGGATCGGCGGTGGCCGGCTGGTCGACGTGGCGGTCGGAGAAGCGGGTGTGGGCGATGTCGAGGGTGTGCCAGAAGTGGTGGACCGGGCTGACCTTGCCCGAGAACCGGGCCGCGAGCTCCTCCAGGACCAGGTTCACCTGGCTCAGGACCTGCCAGTAGCGCCTCGCCCAGGCCGGGTCGTAGCTGGCATGCTCGCGGTCGTCGGCGAAGGGCCGGTCGGCGTCGGGGAGATCGTAGGGGTGGGGGTGGGCGATGGCCACGCCGATCCCGAGCTCGGCCAGGGCCCGGAGGGTCTGGTCATAGAAGGAGGCCACCGACTGGCCCTGGAGTCCGACCGCTTCGGTCCGGCCGTCCAGGGTGGAGATGCGCAGCTGGTGGTCGACGAAGTCGAAGTCGATGGTGAAGACGGGGTTGCCGTCGGCCTGGCCCATGGGCCGGGTGGTGATGCCTCGGCCGGTCAGGTGGAAGGGCAGGTTCCACCAGTGGTTGCGGCGGACACTGGCGGCCAGCCGGAGCTTGCCCACGACCTGGCAGAACCGGTGCAGGGTGGCCTTGGTGTCCTGCCATTCGGCCAGCGGCATCGCAGGGAACAGCTCCACGTCAGCACCATCCCCGTTCATCGGCACGCTTGATGGTCACCGGCCGCTGGTGGCGGCGTTCACGGCGGCCTTGAGTCCCTGGGCGGTGAGGGCGGCGTCGACCTCGCGGCCGTTGACGAGCACCGTCGGGGTCTGGACGACGCCCCGTTGTGAGGACTGGTCGGTGACCTGGCGGATCCAGTTGTCGTAGGTGCCGTCCCGGACCTTCTGCTGGAACTGGGGGCTGGTCAGCCCGGTCTGGCGGCCGAGCTCCAGCAGGCGGTCGGTGGTCAGGGCACCGGAGTTCTCGGGGGCCTGGTCGGCGAACAGCAGGTCGTGGTAGGCCCAGAACCTGCCCTCGTCCCCGGCGGCCTCGGCGGCGTTGGCCGCGGCCACCGACTCGGGGCCGATGAAGGCGATCGGGTGGTACTCGAAGCGGATGCGGCCCTGGTCGACCAGCTGGCGCACGGTCGGGTAGACGGTACGTTCCCACTCACCGCAGATGGGGCACTGGAAGTCGCCGTACTCCTCGACCAGCACCGGCGCCGAGGGGCGGCCGAGGGGCTCACCGCCGTTGGGACCGAGGGCATGGGCCGGGACAGCCTGGGTGGTATGGCTGTTTGAGCGGGCCGACTGGTAGGCGATGCCGGCAACCACCGCCACCACCAGCAGGACGATCGGCCCCCAGAGCTGGAGGGGGGAGCGGCCCCGCCGGCGGCTGACCGCCGAGCGCTGCTTGCCGCGGCTTGGTGGCGGCCGCTTGGGGCTGGCCGGCCGGTTCCGGCCTTTGGTGGTCGCGGACGGGCGGTTGCGGGTGTGGCGGGTGCTCATGGTTCCTCCGGGGCAAGCCGGCCGTCCAGGGCCAGCCGGCTGCGCGGCCGCCAGGCCAGCAGCACCGCGACCGCCAGCAGCCCGGCGTCGCGGACCAGCTCGAGCAGGTAGTCGCGGGCGTCGACGCCGGTGGCGGGGCCGCCGCCGCCGAAGCAGCCGCAGTGGATCTGCAGGCCACGGGCCCAGGCCGCGGCGATCGCGACCATGAACAGCCCCAGCAGCACGGCCGAGCCGGCGGCGGCCAGCCGGGTCGCCAGCCCGACCGCCAGCAGCAACGCCAGGGCGAGCTCGGCGAAGGGCAGGCCCCAGGCGACCGGGCGCACGAGGGCCTCGGGGAGCAGCTGGTAGGCCCGGACGGCCCGGACGGCCGCGTCGGGGTCGCTGATCTTGGCCAGCGCGGCCCAGGCCCACACCGCGGCCAGCAGCAGCCGGGCCAGGGTGGCGGCTGTGGGCCGCCATCCTGGGGGGCCAGCTCCGGGTGGGATGGAGTTGGCGGCGAGGCGGGTCGAGACGGCGCCGTGCCGATCCGGATGCTGGTGGGGCGGCTGGTCGTTCACGTCCTCCATAGTGCACCCGGGGGTCCAGAACCTCCTGGAGACCGCGCTCGTCGGTGCCTATCGTGGGGCGTCCTGCCGTACCGTGCCGTCCGCAGGGGCCGAGGCGCCGGGAGCCTTGGCCGAGGGCTTGCGGCCCCTGGCCAGGGCGACGACGCCCGCGACCAGCCCCAGGAGGCCCACCACCAGGCCGATGATGGCCAGGGTCCGGGCCGAGGCGGCGTCGCTCTTGGCCTGGTCGCGCTCGGTGGTCAGGGCGGCGTTGATGCGGGCCGTCTCGCGGTCGGCCCGGGTGGCCAGCTGGCCGCCGGTGGGCTGCTTGACCGGATACTGGACCTGGGCCGGGTCGTCGATGTCGGAGAAGGTCTGGGGGCCGGACTTGAAGGTC
This sequence comes from Actinomycetes bacterium, assembly GCA_045807325.1. GTDB lineage: Bacteria > Actinomycetota > CALGFH01 > CALGFH01 > CALGFH01 > CALGFH01. The sequence continues at coordinate 22,347 of JBJMHP010000358.1, forward strand.
TGGTCGACCTTCTGGCCCTTGATGGTCCCGGTGAAGTGGAAGCTGTAGCTGCCCGGGGCGGTGGGGATGAAGAAGGCCCGGTAGTCGCCCGGGGTGCCGAACTCGCCGACCTCGAAGTTCGGCTCCATGGCCAGCTTGAGCGGCTGGGCGCCACCGGTGGTGACATCGACCTTGAGGGTGTCGGTGAGGTCGGTGACGGGCTTGTCGTTGGCGTCGGCCAGCAGCAGCTGGACGCTGTTCTTCTCGCCGGCGTAGGCGGGTTCGTCGCCGAAGCCGACCACGAAGTGGTACTTGCCGACGGTCGTGGCCTCGTGGGCGGCGGCCGGACCGGCCAGCAGCGGGATCAGCAGGCCGGCCAGGGTCGATGCGACCATGGCGGCCAGGATGCGTCGTCTCATGACGGCTCCTTGATGTCGTGTGCTGTTGCAAGACTCGACGGGCCGGCCGCCGGCCTTGACCCGTCAGCGGGCGACCAGGGAGTGGGGTGGGGCGCGGCTGCCCAGGCCGGCGGCCAGCAGCCGGCTCGGCCAGGCGGTGACCACGGCGACAACCCGGCTGGGCGCTGGCTGCGGCCGAGGCAGCGACCGGCGCAGCGCCCGCCCGGCGGCCTCGGCCACCCGGCCGGCCACGGCCAGTAGAACCGCCAGGCCGATGGCGATGGCCACCTGGACGACGACGCCGACCGTCAGGAGCCGACCGTCCAGCAGCGAGGCGACCGGGATGCCGGCCTCCAGCCGCTCCAGCACCTCCTGGACCAGGTAGATGGCGATCTGGAACCCGGCCAGCTGGGCGGCCAGGCGCCCGACCGACTGGCCGGCCTCGGGCGGGGTAGGGCCCAGGCCGGCCTGGAACCGCCGCCAGAGGGTGCTGGCCACCGAGGCCAGGCCGAGCACCGACGCGGCCGCGATGGCCGCGGTCCAGTAGGCGTGGCCGGTCGTGCCCAACAGGGCCACCCGGGCCGATGGCTCGGGGACGGCCAGCAGGTAGGCAAGCATGTGGCCGAGGACCGCCCCGGCCACCGCCGCACCGGTCAGCGGAAGTCGAGAGGCCACCCGCCGCCAACGCATGGGCGCAGCATAGGCGGTTCACGACCGCAGGTCACGACGGGACCCCGATCGCCGGTCCCCGGTCAGTCGGCTCCGTCGACGACCGCCCGGAGTCCCTCGTGCCCCTGGTCAGGCCGGCCTCGATGGCGGCGTAGAGGACCACGATGGACTGGGGGCCGAGGGTGATGTCGTCGCCCGCGTACAGGTCCTCGGGGCTCGCCGCCTGGGCGGGGTCGTAGGTGTCCAGCGCGAGGCGCCACGCCCGCGGGCCGTCGACGTCGGGCAGCCGGAACTGGAGCTTCTCCCACCAGCCGTTGACCAGGACCAGGAAGTCGTCGTCCAGCAGCGGCGTGCCGTCCTCGGCCAGGTCGGGGGCGTCGCCGCCGTCGAGGTAGATGCTCAGGGCCCGGGCGTTCGGGTCGGCCCAGTTGTCCATGGTCATGGGGGTGGCCGAGGGGGTGAACCAGGCCAGCTCGGCCGCCTCGATGCCGACCAGGAACCGCCGCCGGCGGAAGACCGGGTGGGCGCGCCGGAACGCCACCAGCCGCCGGGTGAAGGCCAGCAGGTCCTCGTCGGGCCGGGCCCAGTCGAACCAGGAGATCTGGTTGTCCTGGCAGTAGGCGTTGTTGTTGCCGCCCTGGGTGCGGCCCAGCTCGTCGCCGCCGGCCAGCATCGGCACCCCGAACGACAGCAGCAGGGTGGCCAGCAGGGCCCGGGACTGCCGGGCGCGGAGCTCCACCACCTCGGGGTCGCCGGTGGGGCCTTCCACCCCGCAGTTCCAGGACCGGTTGTCGTCGGTGCCGTCCCGGTTGGCCTCGCCGTTGGCCTCGTTGTGCTTGCCGTCGTAGGAGACCAGGTCGCGGAGGGTGAAGCCGTCGTGCACACAGATGAGGTTCACCGAGGCGGTGGGCCGCCGCCGGGACCCGCCGTACAGGTCGGACGAGCCGCTGAAGCGGGTGGCGAACTCCCCGACGAGCCCGCCCTGGCGGCGCCAGAAGTCGCGCATGGTGTCGCGGTAGCGGCCGTTCCACTCGCTCCAGCCGGGCGGGAAGCGACCAACGTCGTAGCTGTCGGGCTGGCCGACGTCCCACGGCTCGGCGATCAGCTTGGCCCGGGACACCACCGGGTCCTGGGCGACCAGGTCAAAGAACGCCGACAGGCGGTCGAACCCGCCGTCCTGGCGGGCCAGCGTCGGGGCGAGGTCGAAGCGGAACCCGTCGACGCCCATCTCGGTGAGCCAGTAGCGCAGCGAGTCCATGATCAGCCGCAGGCAGACCGGGTCGCCGGCGTTGAGGGCGTTGCCGCAGCCGGTGGTGTCGACATAGCGGCCGGGGTCGGCGGGCTCCAGCCGGTAGTAGGCGGGGTTGTCCAGGCCACGGTGGCACAGTGTCGGGCCGAGATGGTCGCCCTCGGCGGTGTGGTTGAACACCACGTCCAGCAGCACCTCGAGCCCGGCCGCGTGCAGGGCCGCCACCATGGCCTGGAACTCGGCCACCTGGCCGCCGGGCCGGCCGGCCCGGACGGCGGCCGAGTAGCCGTCGTGAGGGGCGAAGAACCCGATGGTGTTGTAGCCCCAGTAGTTGGTCAGCCCCCGGTCCAGCAGGAACGCCTCCGGCACGTGCTGGTGCACCGGGAGCAGCTCCACCGCGGTCACCCCGAGGCCGACCAGATGGGCGACCGCGGTGTCGTGGCCCAGCCCCGCGTAGGTGCCCCGCAGCGCCGCCGGGACCCCGGGATGGGCCATGGTGAACCCCTTGACGTGCACCTCGTAGACGACGGTGTCGGCGTAGCGGTGCCGCGGACGGACGCCCCCGGGCCAGTCGAACGCCGGGTCGACCACCAGGCTCCGGGGGACGTGACCGGCCGAGTCGAGCTGGCTCGCCCGGTCGGGATCGGCGGCGTCGTGGCCGAGGACCTCGGGTCCGAACCGCACCGGCCCGGCGGTGGCCCGGGCGTACGGGTCGAGCAGCAGCTTGGCCGGGTTGCAGCGCAGGCCGCGGCCCGGGTCCCAGGGGCCGGTGGCCCGGTAGCCGTACGCCTGACCGACGCCCACGCCGTCGACGAAGCCATGCCAGACCCCGCCGTCGTACTCCGGCAGGGCCACCCGGGTCTCGGCACCGGCGTCGTCGAACAGGCACAGCAGCATCCCCTCGGCCACCCCGGACGCCACCGCGAAGTTGGTCCCGCCCGGGCCCGGGGTGGCCCCCAGCGGGAAGCGGCTGCCGGGGCGCACCCGCGGCGGACCGGGGGCGGCGGTCATGACCGGGCCGCGAGGTCAACGACCTGGCCGAGGTCGCCCAGGGTGTAGACCCCGTCGCCGGGCCGTCCGCGGATCAGGTCGCCAACCAGCCCCGTCCACCCCGTCTGGTGGGAGGCGCCCAGCCCGGCCCCGTTGTCGCCGTGGAAGTACTCGTTGAACAGGAGGTTCCCGCTCCAGGCGGGGTCGTGCTGGAGGCGGTCGACCCACCCGAAGCAGGGCCGCCGCCCGTCCGGGCCGACCAGGAACAGGTCGATGAGCCGCTGGCGCAGTCCGGCGGCGACCTTGTCGAGGGTCAGGCGCGGGCCCCCCGTCGGGAACTCGACCGTGAGCTCGTCGCCGAAGAACCGGTGGTAGCGCTCGAGCGCGCTGATCAGCAGGTAGTTGAGGGGGAACCAGACCGGTCCGCGCCAGTTGGAGTTGCCGCCGAACATCCCCGTGGTCGACTCGGCCGGCTCGTAGTCGATCGCCGCCCGGACGCCGTCGACGCGGAGCTCGTAGGGGTGGTCGCGGTGGAACGCCGACAGGGCCCGCAGCCCGTACGGCGACAGGAACTCGCGCTCGTCCAGCAGCGTGGTCAGCAGCTTGGTGAGGTGCTCGACCCCGACCACGCCCAGGAGCAGCCGCCGGTCGCCGGGCTCGCCGCGGAGCAGGCCCTGGGCGACCAGCCGCTCGGGGCCGCCGAGCTGGTCCAGCAGCCGGGCCGACGCCCTCCCGAGCACCCTGGCCCGCCCCAGGGTCTCCTCGTCGATCACCACGGCGGCCAGCAGGGGGATGACCCCGACCATCGACCGGACCTTGACCGGGACCGCGGTCCCGTCCAGGGTGACCAGCTTGTCGTAGTAGAAGCCCTCGGCGTCGTCCCAGACCCCCAGGGTGTCCATGGCCTGGCGGATCTGGGCGAAGTGCTCCAGGAACTTGAGCACCAGGTCGAGCGCGGGCCGCCGGCCGGAGCGGTTCAGGATCGAGGCGATGGCGGCCATGGTGAGGGCGTAGAAGGCCATCCAGCCGGTGGCGTCGGACTGCTCGAGTGTGCCGCCGACCGGCAGATGGGACCGGTCGAGGGGGCCGATGTTGTCCAGGCCCAGGAACCCTCCCTCGAACAGGTTGGAGCCGTTGGCGTCCTGGCGGTTCACCCACCAGGTGAAGTTCACCAGCAGCTTGTCGAACACCCGGCTGAGGAAGTCGAGGTCGCGGGCGCCGTCGATGGCGAACACCTCCAGCGCCGCCCACGCCTGCACCGGCGGGTTGACGTCGCCGAAGTCCCACTCGTAGGCCGGCAGGGCCCCGTTGGGGTGCTGGAACCACTCCCGGCACAGCAGCAGCAGCTGGTACTTGGCGAACGCCGGGTCGAGATGGGCCAGGGCGACGCAGTGGAAGGCCAGGTCCCAGGCCGCGAACCACGGGTACTCCCACTTGTCGGGCATCGACATGAGGTCGAAGGCGTCGAAGGTGGTCCAGTGGGCGTTGCGCCCGCCACTCCGGGACGGCGGCGGGGTCGGCTGGGTCGGGTCGCCCCGCAGCCAGCGGGCCACGTCGTAGGCGTACAGCTGCTTGCTCCACAGCATCCCGGCGAACGCCTGCCGCATGACCGCCGCCTGGTCGGCCGGGACGTCCGGTGGGGTCAGCTCGGCGTAGAAGGCGTCGGCCTCCTGGCGGCGCTGGGCCACGACCCGGTCGAAGGCGGCGCCGAGCGGGTCGGCGGCGTCTGGGCCGCCGCCGACGGGCCGGAGGCGGAGCCGCAGCTCCGCCGTTGCCGCCGGCCCGACCAACAGCCGGTACCAGAGCGCCGCCTTGGTGCCGTGCCGGTCCGGGTTGACGGTCGCGGCCCCCCCGACGACGTGGTCGTTGATCCCGTCCTTGGGGTAGGGGGTCGGGTCGGGCACGCCGTACAGGCGCTGGTTGTTGGTCTGGTTCTCGCAGAACAGGGCGGTCGGGGCGACGCCGTCCGGCCCGGAGGAGGCCAGCAGCTCCAGGTCGCCGAGGAAGGGGTGCGCGACGGCGACCGAGCCGCCGGTGCGCCCCCGGAGCCGGGGCCTGGGCGCGTCCTCCTCCCAGGACCAGGTGTTGCGGAACCAGGCGGTCGGGAGCACGTGCAGCGTGGCCTCCTCCGGGCCGGCGTTGGTCACCTGGACCGAGATGAGCAGGTCGGTGGGGGTGGCCTTGACGTAGTGGACCTCGACGATCCAGTACCGGTCGTCGTCGAACACGCCGGTGTCGAGCAGCTCGTACTCCGGGTCGAGCTTGCCCCGCCGCCGATTGCCGGCGAGCAGGTCGTCGTAGGGGAAGGCGGCCTGCGGATAGTGGTAGCGCCAGCGGTTCCAGGCGTGGCTGGGGACGGCGTCCAGGTACCACCAGTACTCCTTGACGTCCTCCCCGTGGTTGGCCTCGGCCCCGGTCAGGCCGAACATCCGCTCCTTGAGGATGGGGTCCCGTCCGTTCCACAACGCCAGGCCCAGGCAGAGCCGTTGCTCCACGTCGCAGAAGCCGGCCATGCCGTCCTCCCCCCACCGGTAGGCGCGAGAGCGGGCGTGGTCGTGCGGCAGGTAGGTCCAGGCGTCGCCGTCGGCGCTGTAGTCCTCCCGCACGGTTCCCCACTGGCGTTCGCTGAGATACGGTCCCCACAGGTACCAGTCGCCGGCCTGGCGCAGCCCATCCTCCAGCCGCCCGAACCCTTCGACCCGCTCCCGCTCGGCGTTCGTCATGGCCGCTCCGTCCCGTCGCAGGCAACGGTGACCATAACGGCCCCGTGGCTCCCCGCACGTCACCCGGAACGGGTGAATCCAGGGGGAGGTGCCGGCAGATGACCACGAGGTGGAGGATCCCGCACCCGAGCGTGGACCAGCGCCTGGTGCTGGGCGAGGAGGCACGCGACCGGACACCCCTGTCCAGCCACAGAGGCTGGGCCCCGGCGATGGACCGTCCTGACCCGGTGGCGTTGCTCGAGGAGCAGGACGCCACCCGGGAACCCGACCTGGTCCCGGTCCGGCACGGCCGGATGATGCTCTCACCGTTCACCTTCTACCGAGGCGCGGCCAACTTCACCATCGCCGGCCGCAACAACGGCTTCGCCACGGCCGACACACGGACAGCGACCCGCGCGTCGGTGGCGGCCTATCGGGAGGCGATGGCCGGCTTCGCCGCCATGGGCACGATGGAGATCTGGTACGCCCACCTGGCCGAGGACCAGGTCCCGCGGGTGCTGGACGATGCCGCCGACGCCTCCAGGACCAGGAAGGGAGCCAAGGCGGCGAAGCAGGCCGCGAAGACGGCGCGCAAGGAGGCCGCCAAGGCTCGGACGCGCGACAGCCTGCAGGCGCTGTCGAAGCTCGCCGAGCAGGTCGACGGGCAGTACCGGATCGTCAGCCGGCCGCCGATCATCGTCCCGGCGCGGGACCTGGAAGCCACCTACGGCATCCCGCGGGACAAGATGGAGGGCCTGCTCCGTGACCAGTTCCGCGCCTACCGCGCCACCCTGCGCGACGATCACCGGCAGCTGCTGGAGCGGTTCGAGCCCGTCGACATGGCCCGCAAGGTGGTCGGTGTCGGAAGCGTCGGGACGCTGGCCTACATCGTCCTGCTCCAGGGTCGCGACCAGCACGACCCGCTGTTCCTGCAGCTCAAGGAGGCCAGCGCCTCGGTCCTGGAGGACCACCTGCCGGCCAGCCGCTACCGGCACCATGGGGAGCGGGTGGTGCACGGGCAGCGGATGATGCAGGCCGCCAGCGACATCTACCTGGGCTGGACGCAGGCCGAGCTCCCCGCCCTCCACCATTTCTACTGGCGCCAGCTGCGCGACATGAAGGGCTCACCCGACGTCGAGGCCATGGTCCCGGCCACCCTGGCCTTCTACGGCCGCGCCTGCGGGTGGACGCTGGCGCGAGCCCATGCCCGCTCGGGCGACCCCATCGCCATCGCCGCCTACCTCGGTGAGAGCGACCAGTTCGACCGGTCGATGGCCGACTTCTCCGAGCGCTACGCCGACCAGAACGAGCGGGACCACCAGGCCTTCGTCAAGGCAATCCATTCCGGACGGCTGCAGGCCCTCGAGGGCGTCTGACGGCAGGTTGTCAGGCCCGCTGCTCGCGCTGGCCAGCCGATGAGGCCGGAGACGGTGAGGCCGAGGAGGAACACGATGACGATCTTATCTGGCTCCTTCCGTCAGGCGCTCGACCAGCAGCAGGGTCGCGCCCAGGTCGCGCAGCCGGGCCAGCAGCCCGAAGAGCGCCGACTGGTCGGCCAGTGGGCCGGCCAGCTCGGTCGTGCCGTCATCGGCCTGGATGACGGCGAGGCTGTCGAACCAGGCCGACCAGGCCGGGTCGAGGTGGCCGCGGATGCGGATGCGGTAGCGGGCGGGCGGTTGCGCTGCAGTGCTCATGGCGTGGTCACCTGGGCTGGCTTGCGGGGGTGGTGAAGCGGTCGCTCCGTCGCGCGGCCGGGCCAGCAGGACCGCTGGCCGGGCCGCCGGGAAGGCGAGCAGTCGGCGTGCTGGGCGCAAGCTCGTCAGAAGCGGTAGTGCAGGACGATGGTTCCCGTCCGGGACCAGGCGGTGCTGTGCGCCGCCAGCCGGTGGTATGTGCGCCAGAACGGTGGGAACTCCGCGACCTCGGGTTCCCGGCTGAGCAGGATCTCCCTGACCAGCTTGAGCTTGGGGTTCCAACCTTCGGGTTCCCGGGGGTCGTCCATGCCGGGGAACTTGACGAGGTCGGCGACCGACTTGGTGCCGCGGGCGTGGTGGGCGATCCAGATGGCGAAGCGGGTGTAGCTGTTGAGGACGATCTCGCCGCTGGGGAAGTGGCTGACGAGCCGGTTCCACAGCGACACCAGCTCGTCCTGGGTGAGGAACCCCATTAGCCCGTCGGCCACGATGATGGCCGGCCGGTCGCTGGGGACGGCGTCCAGCCAGTCCGGGTCCCGCACGTCCGCGCCGATGACGTGGGCGTTGGGGTGCTCGGGGATCAGGCGCTCCCGGGCGCTGGCGACCGCGGGGAAGTCGACGTCGTACCAGTCCACGGTGGACGGCGGGGCCAGTCGCTCGAATCGGGTGTCCAGCCCGGCGCCCAGGTCGAGCCCGACCGCGTCCGGGTGGCGGGCCAGGAACTCCGAGGCCACCTGGTCCAGCTTCTTGGCCCGGAGGGCGACGCTGAGGATGAGGTTGGTGTCGACGTGGAGCTGGCCGTAGTCGTAGTCGGCGGTGCGGACGATCTGGTCGGCCGTGGCGTCGCCGAGGATGGGGTGGGGCCGGCGGTTGTCGAGGGCCCTGGCGTACAGCGTCAGGAACAGGCCCTCCTCCAGCGGCGTGAAGGTCGGAAGCGTGACCGACATCGGATCCCTCCTTGGTCTGGTGACCGTCTGGTCGCAGTCTGGCCGGCTGGCGGGTCGGGCGCGTCCACCGGAGGGTGGAGAACCGGGGTGGATCCGCGGCCGGTCAGTCCAGCAGCCCGAGCGCGCGGGCGCGGGCCACCGTCTGGGTTCGGCTGTGGGCGCCCAGCTTGCGGTACAGGTGGATCAGGTGGGTCTTGACCGTGCTCTGCTCGACGAACAGCTCGGCCGCCATGTCGGCGTTGGAACGTCCGGCCGCCAGCAGCCGCAGCACCTCCTGCTCCCGCTCGGTCAACGGCTCGACCAGCCCGGTCCGGCGCGGCTCTGGCGCCCTGGCCCGGGAAGTCCGCGAGCAGGGTGCCCAGGAAGGCCGGTGACGCGCCGCCCGCCGGCTTGCGCCCGTCCCGCGCCGCCACGCGCAGGTCGGCCAGGAGCGCGGCCATGGGGCCGCCCTCGTCGAGGAAGGGGCGGGTGACGCCCTCCGGCTCGGCCTGGGCGACCGCCGCCGCCAGCGACCCGAGCGCCGCCTTGCGGTCGCCCTTGGCGTCGGCGAGCAGCGCCCGCAGGATCAGCACCCTGAGCCGCAGCCAGCCCAGCCCGTGCCCCTCCGCCAGCTGCCAGGCGGCCTCCAGATGCCGCTCCGCCTGCTGGAGGAGGGCGGCGTCGCCGGTGGTCCTCCCCTGGACGACCAGGACCCGCGCCGGCGTGACGCCCCCGGCCTCGACGGCGGCGGCGCCGAACCTGAGCACGTCGGCCAACGCCGACGGCTCGACCGGGGCGGCCCAGGCGACGGCGGCGGCCCAGGCGACCGCGGCGACCGCGTCGTCCTGGCCGAGGCGCACCCGGGCCTCGGCCGCCTCCAGCAGCTGCGTCACCATCGCGAAGGGCCCGTGCTGGACGAGCGGCCGGACCTCGGCCAGCACGGCTCCCGCCGCGGCCGCGTCGCCCTGGGCCAGACGCAGCCGGACCAGGGGAAGGCTCGCCAGCAGCACCAGCGGCGGCGCGTTCCCGAACTCGCGCAGGTCGGCCAGCCCGTCGGTCGCAAGCGGCAGGGCCGCCTCCAGGTCGTCCTCGTCGAGCAGCAGCTCGGCCAGCACCGTCCGCAGCCGCCCGACGGTCGAGGGCACGACGTGCTCGCTGGCCCAGGCCAGGGCCGCGCGGCCGGTGGCCAGCGGCTGGCGGCGGGCGCCGCGGAGTCGCTGGACGTTGACCTGCTGGGTGGCTGCCGTCAGGCTGCCCTGGACCAGGCCGGCCGCCCGCGAGGCCGCCGCCACCTCCGCGAAGGCCCGTTCGGCCCGGTCGAGCTGGCCCAACGCGAGCGCGGCCTGCCCCAGGCTGAGGCCGGCGATGCCGCGGAAGGCCACGTCGTCCGGCGCGAGGTCGGCCAGGGCCCGCTCCGCCCACCCGACGGCGTGGTCCGGCGCCGCATCCGGCAGGACGGTGGCCAGGTAGGCGCGGGTGGCGGCGACCGCGCCACGCGCGGGACGGGCGTCGTCATCGGCCGCGGGGAGCGCGCGCGTGGCCGCGTCGATCCAGGCGGTGGCCGGTTCCAGCTCGACACGGTGGATGTGCAGCCAGGCCTGCGCCAGGCACAGCAGCGGACGGGCGCGCGCGACCGGCTCGGGCAGCGCCGCCAGCCAGGCCGCCAGCGTCTTATGGATACTCATGGTCGCGAACATCGAGGGCGCCAGCGCCTCGATCCAGGTCGCCGCGTCCTCGGCGGCGTCGCCGGCCAGCGCGTGGCCGATCGCTTCCGGCAGCAGCCCTTCCCGGCCCAACCAGGCGCCGGCTCGCCGGTGGAGGGAGGCTGCCGCCTCGGCACCGGCCTCGCGGGCCAGGCGGGCGCGCAGGGCGTCGGCCAACAGGTGGTGGTAGCGGTACCACACCCGCTCGTCGTCCAGCGGCACCAGGAACAGGTTGGCCTGCTCCAGCTCCTCCAGGACCCCCTGGCTGTCGCCGGCGTCGGGGGCCACGGCGTCGCACAGCGGGGCGCAGAGCCGGTCGAGCACACTGGTGGCCAGCAGGAAGCGTCGGGTCGAGGCCGGCTGGCGGTCCAGCACCTCGGCCAGCAGGTAGTCGGCCACCAGCCGGTGCCCGCCGGTGAAGGCGGCCACGAACGCCGCCGGGTCGGGCCGGTCGCGCAGGGCCAGCCCGGCCAGCTGGAGCCCGGCCGCCCAACCCTCGGTGCGCTCCACCAGCGCCGCCACGTCCTCCTCGGCCAGCCGCAATCCCATGCCCTCGCCAAGGAACGCGGCCGCCTCCTCGAGGCTGAAGCCCAGATCGGCCGCCCGTACCTCGGTGAGCTGGTGGCGGCCGCGGAGGCGAGGAGGGGCAGCGGCGGGTCCTCGCGGCTGGCGATCACCAGGTGCAGGGTCGGCGGCAGGTGGTCGAGCAGGAAGGCGACCGCGGCGTGAACATCCGGAGCGCGCACGAGGTGATAGTCGTCCAGGATCAGCAGACCGGGGGCGGGCAGGGCGGCCAGGTCGTTGACCAGGCTGGTGACCATGACCTCCGGTGGGGGCGGCCGCGGGGCCTCAAGCCACGCCAGCACCCCACGGCCGCAGTCGGGGGCCATCGCCTGAAGAGCGGCGAC
>JBJMHP010000359.1:0-10838 GCA_045807325.1 Actinomycetes bacterium
TGGATCCACCTGGTGCTCGGCCTGCTGGTGGCCTTCGCCGGCTGGGGGCTGCTGTCGGGGCGGACCTGGGCCCGGACCGTGGCCATCACCCTGGCCGCGCTCAGCGCCACCGCCAACTTCCTGTTCATCCCCTACTACCCGTTCTGGTCGCTGCTGATCATCACCCTGGACATCTTCGTGATCTGGGCCGTCGCCGCCCACGGCGGGGAGCTGAGGGAACGGGCCTGACGGAGGCGGCGATGGCCGGTTGGCGCCACGACGAAGGGCACAGGGCTGGGCCCGGGTCCCGGTCCGGCCGCTGGGGTGCGGGCACGGCCCCTGGTCCGTGGCCCCACGGACCTCCGACGGCGTCCGCGCCGTGGCGCTTGGCCAGCTCCCCGGCATCGCCCGCTCCGGCCCTGCGACCTTGCCCGACGACCTGCGCCCGGCCGCCTGAACTGCCGCCAACCGGTTTCGTCCCCTCCGGATGATGCCAGGCGCCTGCCGCCGTTGAATCCTATGGCAGATCAGGGGCAACGGCGCCGTGGCAAGGAGGTGCGGACTCATGGCTGTGCGTAGGATCGCGCACCCGAGTGTCGATGACCGCAGAGCAAGGGGGAAGCAGGCGCAGGACCAGACGCCTCTGTCCACCCACACCGGCTGGACGCCGGCCACCGACCGTCCTGACCCGGTGGCGCTGCTCGAGGAGCAGGACGCCACCCGGGAGCCCGACCTGGTCCCGGTCCGGCACGGCCGGATGCTGGTCTCACCCTTCACCTTCTACCGAGGCACGGCCAAGATCATGGCCACCGACCTCAACGACACCCCCACCGCCGCCCTGGACGTCCAGCTGTGCGGCGACGCCCATCTGTCAAACTTCGGGGCGTTCGCCTCGCCCGAGCGGCGGCTGCTGTTCAGCCTGAACGACTTCGACGAGACCCTGCCCGGGCCGTTCGAGTACGACGTCAAGCGGTTGGCGGCCAGCTTCACCATCGCCGGCCGCAACAACGGCTTCGCCAAGGCCGACACACGGACAGCGACCCGCGCGTCGGTGGCGGCCTATCGGGAGGCGATGGCCGGCTTCGCCGCCATGGGCACGATGGAGATCTGGTACGCCCACCTGGCCGAGGACGAACTCCTGAAGGGGATCCGGGCCGCAGCCAAGGCCCCGAGGAAAGGGGAGGCTAAGGCAGCCAAGCGGGCAAGGAAGACCGCTCAGAAGGCGCTGGCCAAGGCGCACACCCGCGACAGCCTGCAGGCGTTGTCGAAGCTCGGCGAGCTGGTCGACGGTCGATACCGGATCGTCAGCCAGCCGCCGATCGTCGTCCCGATGCGTGACCTGGAAGCCACCTACGGCCTGTCCCGCGAAGAGATGGAGAGCGGGCTCCGCGAGCAGTTCCGCGCCTACCGGGCCACGCTCCGCCATGACCAGCGCCACCTGCTGGAACGGTTCCAGCTGGTCGACATGGCCCGCAAGGTGGTGGGGGTGGGCAGCGTCGGCACCCGGGCCTTCATCGCCCTGCTCCAGGGCCGCGACCAGCACGACCCGCTGTTCCTCCAGGTCAAGGAGGCGACCGCCTCGGTCCTGGAGGGACCTCTGCCCAAGAGCCGCTACCGCCAGCACGGCGAGCGGGTGGTGCACGGGCAGCGGATGATGCAGGCCGCCAGCGACATCTTCCTTGGCTGGACCAAGGGGGTGCAGGCCAACCGCTACTACTACTGGCGGCAGCTGCGGGACATGAAGGGCTCGGCCGAGGTCGAGGCGATGGTCCCGGTGGGGCTCAACTTCTATGCCGGTATCTGCGGGTGGACCCTGGCCCGGGCGCACGCCCGCTCGGGCGACCCGGTGGCGATCGCCGAGTACCTGGGTGAGGGCGACCAGTTCGACCGGTCGATCACCGACTTTGCCGAGCGATACGCCGACCAGAACGAGCGGGACTACCAGACGTTCACGAACGCCATCCGATCCGGACGACTTGAAGCCATCGAAGGCATCTGAGACGCGACATCCCCGCCACCCGATGCGCATGGGGCAGCTGGCCGTACCAGCGAGTCGCTCATGTCGGCGTCCGACGCCGTCATCATGTGTCGAGGATGGCACGGTCGTCGCCGGTCGTGCGGCGGATCCGGTGCAGCATGAGGGCGCTGGCGGTGACGCCGGTGAGGCCGAGGGTGAGCAGGCGTGGGTCGGACGCATGGAGGCCGAAGATCGTCCAGCAGGACAGCTCGCCCAGAATGAGCAGCCAGGTCCCGCGGGAGACGCCCGTGGGGTGGCCGGTCCGGTAGGCAGTCCAGATCGACGGCGTGACCTGGAGGATGAAGGCGGACGTGAGCAGCGTTCCCAGGCCGGCGCGGCCGGCGAGGGCGGAGCCGGCGACCAGCAACGCCGCCCAGCCGCCGATCAGGGCCGCCGGCCGCGCCCTGGCCCGGCCGCGCAGGGCGAGCATCGTCGCCAGGGCGCCGGCCAGGAGCGTCGCCGAGGACGACGGCACCAGCGCCGCCCGGTAGCCCGAGAGGGCGAAGTAGGCGAACCAGGCGGCGTTGTTCACGCTGGTCAGCGTGGCCCACGACCAGGAGACGCCGGCGGTGTCGCCGGTGGCCCGCAGCTTGCGGAGCTGGGGCAGGAACTGGGGGACGGCGAACGCGGCGGCGGCGATCGGCAGGTAGTCGACCAGGTCACCCATACGCAGAAAGGTATGTCACCAGGCCGGCCAATTGGTTGCGGATCTGCACTCAGACCGCTCGAGCTGTGCAATGATCCGCGTGATGGACGCCATCGACCGCAAGATCATTGCTGTGCTCCAAGCCGAGGGGCGGCTCACCGTGACCGAGCTGGCCCAGCGGGTCGGGCTCAGCGTGGCGCCGTGCCACCGGCGGCTGCGCGAGCTGGAGCGCGCCGGGGCGATCCGCGGCTACCGGGCCGTCGTCGATCCCGCCTTGATCGGCCTAGGCTTCGAGGTCCTGGTCTTCGTGACCATGGACCGCGAGGACGCGACCACGATCGCCAGGTTCGAGCAGGGCCTGGCCGAGGTCGCCGAGGTCCGCCACGCGGAGCGGCTCTTCGGCGACCCCGACTACCTGGTCCGGGTGGCCACCGCCGACCTCGACGCCTACCAGACCCTCCGCGACGAGAAGCTGGCCACCCTGCCCGGCGTGCAGCGGCTCACCTCGACGATCGTGATGAAACGCATCGTCGAGGAGCGGCCCTTCCCCCTCTCGCCGCCTACGGCTGGTCCTGGTCCTGGGCCTGGTGGCGTTCGGTGGCGACGGCCTGGGCCCGCTCGGTGCTGAGGGGGTGGCCGGAGATGGCCTCCAGGAACGGGACCCGGTCCAGGGCGTACAGCTCAGTGTCGGTGGTGGCCACGACGGTGGCGGTGCGGAGGACGTCGCGGAGCAGGGCGATCTCGCCGAAGTAGCCGCCGGGGCCCATCGTGGCCATGGGGCGGCCGTCGCGTAGGACCTCGACCTGGCCGGCGGCGACCACGTAGAAGCGGTCGCCCTCGGCGCCCTGGCGGATGACGGCCGTCCCCGCCTGGGCTCGGACCAGGGTCATGGCGGCCGCGACTCGCTCGGCCACCTCGGCGGCCAGGGGGGCGAACATCGGGATCTCCCGGAGCAGGGCGAGCTGGGCGCCGTGGGTCGGGGCGGCCACCTCGGCCCCGGCCAGGCGGCGCCAGACCAGCAGGGCCGCGGCCACCATCAGCCCGCCGGCGGCGACCAGGGTGCCGTGCACGCCCAGCAGCCCGATGGAGGCCGGCACGACCACCGAGCCGAACCCGATGGCGGCCATGCTGAGGCCCTCCAGGACCCCGAAGACCCGGCTGAGGACCTGGTTGGGGGCGCTGCGCTGGAGCAGCAGGCGCCCGGCAACCTCGGTGAGGATGCCGCCAGCCCCGGCCAGCCCCAGCAGGACGGGCGCGGCCGCCCGGGCCGGGACCAGCCCGACGGCCCCGAGGGCCAGGCCCCAGCAGGCGAACCCGGTGACGATGGGCACGACCAGGCGCCGTCCCACCAGCAGGACGGTCAGGGCCGAGCCGGCGATGGCCCCGGCCCCGACGGCGCTGTTGAGCAGCCCCACCCCCGAGCTGCCGAGGTCCAGGACCTCGAAGGCCAGCACCACCAGCAGCACGTCCAGGGCGCCGACCATCACGTACTGGACCGTGAGCAGGCCGACCGAGAGCCGGGGCAGCCGCTCGCGGGCCAGGGTGCTGAACCCGCCGAGCGCGGTCCGGACCATCCCGGCCAGCCGCCCCGGCCGTCCTCCCTCGGCCGGGGCCAGGCCGGGCACCTGGCTGGTCCTGACCCCGGTGACCAGCAGCCCCGAGCAGGCCAGCAGCCCGGCCATCACGGCGAACACCGCGCCGGGCCCGCTCAGGCCGAGCAGCAGCGCGGCCAGGGCCGGGCCGGCGAGGACGCTGACGCTCTCGGTCCAGCTGGAGGCCACGTTGGCCGCGGTCAGCTCGTCCGGGGTCCGGGCCAGGGTGGGCAGGATGGCGTTCTGGGCCGGGCGGGTGACGGTGATCGAGGCCGCGGCCAGGGCGGCCAGGCCGTAGACGAGCGGCACCGGGGCGTCGGTGACCAGGGCGACCGCGGTCGCCAGCATGGACAGGGACTGGGCCAGGTAGCCGCCCAGCAGGACCCATTCGCGCCGGTACCGGTCGCCGGCGATCGAGGCCACGGGCGCGACCAGGGCCGCCGGGACCAGCTGGACGACCGCCACCAGCCCGGTGGCGGCCGCCCCGCCGACCCCGTAGGCGAAGGCCAGGATGGAGACCCAGGTGGCCCACTCGGCGACGTTGAAGCCGACGAACGCCAGCTCGACCCGGAGCAGCCCCGGGTTGCCGGACACGGTCCGGACGACGCCGACCAGGCGGGAGAGGTAGGCAAGCATCGCCATCATCCTGCACGGTCGCCGACCCGCGAGAAAGGCCCGGCTACCGGTCGCCGTTCGGCTCGGGGAGCAGGACCCGGAACGACGCGCCGCCGCCGGCGCGGTCCTCGACCCAGGCGTGGCCGCCGTGCAGGCTGGCGATCTGGGCGACCAGGGCCAGCCCGACCCCGGACCCGGGGGTGTAGCTGTCGCCCCCGGGGCCGCGCTCGAAGGGCCGGAAGATCGACTCGCGCTGCTCGGCTGGGACGCCGGGGCCGGCGTCGTCGACGCACAGCAGCGCCCCCCGCTCGCCGTGGGTGACCCGGACCCAGATGGGCGTGTCCGGGTCGGTGTGGCGGGCGGCGTTGGCCAGCAGGTTCTCGACGATCCGCTCGACCTTGGCGGCGTCGGCCACGACCTGGACCGGGAGCAGCTCCAGGCTGACCGGGTGGCCGTCCAGCAGCTCCTCGTGGGCCTCGGAGACCACCCCGGCGACCAGGCGGGCCAGGTCGACCCGCTCGCGCCGCAGCTCGACGATGCCCCGGTCCAGGCGGTCGAGATCGAGCAGGCCGGTGAGGATGCGGTCCAGCTTGCGGGCGTTGGCGGTGAGCCGGCCGAGGAGGTCGTCGGTGTCGGCCGGGCCGAGCTGGCCGCGGCCCCGCTGGAGGGTCAGGGAGATGCCGAGCACCGAGGCCAGCGGGGTGCGCAGGTCGTGGGAGACGGCCTGGAGGAAGCCGCTCTTGGCCTCGTCCAGGTTGCGCAGGTGCTCGGCCGCGGCCTGCTCGCCGGCCAGGGCGGCGGCCAGCCGGTCGGTGGCCACCCGCTCGTGGTTGAGGGCGGCGTACAGCTGCTCCTCGACCTGGCGCCGCTCGGTGACGTCCCTGGCCACCACCAGGTGCCCCCCGGACTGGCGCTGGCGGTCGGGCAGGGCCGAGATGGCCAGCTCGAAGATGCGGCCGTCGCGGGTCACCTCCCGACTCACCGGGGCACCCCTTCGGGGTTCCCCGGACCCCTCCGGGCTGGCCTGGTCGACCCCGGCGGCCATGGCCTCGGTCACGGTGGCGCTCCAGGTCGGCAGGAGCTGGGTGACGGGCTGGCCGACGATCTCGGCCGCCGGCCGCTCGACCAGCCGACCGGCGGCCGGGTTGGCGTCCAGCACGCGCCCGTCCGGGTCCAGCACCAGGACGGGGTCGCTGATCGTCTTGAAGATCTGGCTGCGGGCCACCGGGCGCAGGTCGAGCAGGCTGAACTGGTAGACCCCCCAGACCAGCACGGCGGTGGTCAGCACGAAGGCGAACGGCGTCAGGTCGACCTGCCGGAACGGCTCCACCCGCAGGTTGAACAGGAGGTTGAGCAGGATCGGCAGGAGGATGGCCGCGACCAGGACGACGCTCTGGCGCCGGTACAGCCCCGACATCCGGCTGAGGGTGACCACCAGCAGGACCGTGGCCGTCCAGACCAGCGCGTTGTTGTAGAGCAGATGCGGCCAGAACAGCGGCCCGGCCTCGGCCGCCTGGGAGGTGGCCAGCGTCGCCCCGGCAGGGTAGAACCGGACCAGGTCGTGGGTGACCTCGGTGGCCAGCAGGATCAGCACGGCCAGGGGCTCAAGGGTCAGCACCGGTCCCAGCCACCGCGGCCAGCGGGTATGGCCGCTGCACTGGAGCACGAAGGCCAGGTAGACCGGGGGCAGCAGGCAGACGCCGACGTACTTGAGGTCGCCCCAGTACTCGCGGCCGACCAGGTCGCCGGCGCTCAGCTCCAGGGCGTAGCAGACGCTCCACAGGACCGCGCCCAGCAGCACCGCGAGCAGGCCGGCGATGGTCGTGGCCGGGCGGCGCCGCCAGACGTACAGGATGGCCACGGTGACGAGGACCGCCCCGGCCAGCAGAAGTGCGCCCGCGGGCGACCAGCGCCAGCTCACCGGGGGGCGACCGAGCCGGAAGTCTGGGCCTCGCTGACCTGCATCATCGGCACGTCCGTGCGATCAGGGACAGTCCGGCGGAGATTCTAACGGGCGCGGAGCTGGTCGTTGAGATCGGCCAGCTCGCCGAGCACCACCTGGATGTCGCCGATCGCCCTGGCCAGCAGCAGGCGGGCGTCGGCGATGGCCTCGTGGGCCTCCGGGTCGCCGGCGTCGGCCTGGTCGAGGGCGACCAGCAGCTGCCCCATGGCCGTGCTCAGCTGGACCTGGGCCTCCACCCCGAGCCCCCAGAGCCGCCGGGAACGGCGGCGGTCGGCGACTCCTGGTGGCGGTAGTGGAGGCGGTACGGCGACAGGCCGAAGACGACGCTGCATGGGCGAGAACCTAGCTCTGGCTGGGCCCCGCCACCAGGCCACGACGCGGAAATTGCGCCGGTCGGCTCGCTTTGTGTTGAGAAGTGCCGATGGCGCTGCCGGGCGGATGGGGGACGCCGTCAGAGCCGCAGGCGCACCACGACCAGGGCGAGGAGGCCGCCGACGGCGGCCACCAGCGCGAGCGCGGCCCCGGCGACCGGCAGGGGCGGGAGGTCGAGGGCGAAGAACCCCCGCAGGAACGGGACCGCCAGGACCGCGGCGAAGCAGGCGGCCATGGCGACCAGGAGCAGGCGGCGCAGGCGGCTGAGGGGGCGGGCGGCGAGGGCGAGGACGACCAGGCCAAGGCCGGCCAGGGCGAGGGTGGCGGTGGTCCGGGCCTCGCCCTGGGGGACGTCGGCCACGTCGGCGACCTGGTAGGCGGCCAGGGTGCCGAGGGCGGCGGCCAGGCCGGCCGGGACGGCGAAGGCGAGGGTGCGGCGGACGAAGCCGGGCCGCGAGCGCTGGGTGTTGGGCTCCAGGGCCAGGAAGAAGCCGGGGATGCCGATGGTCAGGCTGGAGATCAGGGTCAGGTGGCGGGGCAGGAACGGGAAGGCCAGCCCGGCCATGCCGACGGCCAGGGCGAGCACGGTGGCGTAGACCGTCTTGGTGACGAACACCTTGGCCACCCGCTCGATGTTGGCGATCACCCGGCGGCCTTCGGCCATCACCGACGGAAGGGTGGCGAAGCGGCCGTCCATCAGGACCAGCTCGGCCACGGCCCGGGAGGCCGCGCTGCCGCTGCCCATGGCGATGCCCAGGTCGGCGTCCTTCAGGGCGAGCACGTCGTTGACCCCGTCGCCGGTCATGGCGACCACGTGGCCGCGGGCGCCGAGGGCCTCGACCATCTCCTGCTTCTGGCGGGGCACGACCCGCCCGAACACCGAGCGGGTCTCCAGCAGCTCGGCCAGGGCGGCCTGGCCGTCGGGCAGGGACCTGGCGTCGACCGGCCGGTCGGCGCCGGCGATGCCGACCTGGCCGGCGATGGCCCCGACGGTGCGCGGGTGGTCGCCGGAGACGACCTTGACCTGGACCCCTTCGGCGGCGAACCAGGCGATGGTGTCGGCGGCGTCGCCGCGGACCTGGTCGCCGATGACCACCATGGCCCGCGGCTCCAGCCCGGCCGGGGGCCGGTCGCCGTCCAGGGGCCGAGCCGAGTGGGCCAGGAGCACGACCCGTCGGCCCTCGACGGCGATCTGCTCGGCCCGCCGCAGCAGGTCGCGACCGCCGTTCCCGAGGAGGATCTCGGGGGCGCCAAGGAGGTAGGCACCGTGGCCGGGGAAGCTGGCCCCGCTCCACTTGCGGGCCGACGAGAAGGGCACGGCCGCCTCCGGCCGCCAGCCGTCCGGGGGCGGGAACGCCTGGCCGATGGCCCGCAGGGTGGCGTTGGGGTTGGGGTCGGCGGCGGCCAGGGCGCCGAGGGCGGCGGCGGCCGCCTCCCTCCCGGTCCCGTCCTGGGGCACCAGCTCCTGCACGGCCAGGTCGCCAGCGGTGATCGTGCCCGTCTTGTCGAAGCAGATCACGTCCACCCTGGCCAGGGTCTCGACCGCCGGCAGCTCGCGGACCAGCACCTGGCGGCGGCCAAGGCGGACCACCCCGACGGCGAAGGCGACGCTGGTCAGGAGGACCAGGCCCTCGGGGACCATGGCCACGGTCCCGGCCACGGCCCCGCTGAGCCCGGCCCGGACCCCGTGCTCCAGGCGGAGCTGGCTGACGAACAGCAGCACCGCCGTCGGCACCAGGGCCCAGGTCACGTACTTGAGGATCTGGTCGACCCCGGCCCGCAGCTCGGACCGGGCCAGGGTGAAGCGTCGGGCCTGCTCGGTGAGCTGGACCGCGTAGGCCTCCCGGCCCACCTTGGTCGCCTGGTAGCGGCCGCTCCCGGCGGCCACGAAGCTGCCCGAGAGCAGGCGGTCGCCGGCCCGCCTGGCCACCGGCTCGGACTCGCCGGTGAGCAGCGACTCGTCGACCTCCAGCCCGGCCGCGTCCAGCACCTGGCCGTCGACCACCACCTGGTCCCCGGCGGCGGCCTCGAGCACGTCGTCGAGCACGACCTGGCCGACGGCCAGCTCGCCGACCCGCCCGTCGCGCACCACCCGGGCCCGGGGGGCGTTGACCACCTCCAGGCGGTCCAGGGTCCGCTTGGCCCGCAGCTCCTGGACGATCCCGACCACGGTGTTGGCCACGATCACGAGCCCGAACAGGGCGTCCTGAAGGGGGCCGACGACCAGGATGACGGCCAGCAGCGACCCGAGCAGCAGGTTGAAGCGGGTGAGCACGTTGGACCTGACGATCTGGCCGATGGTCCGGGTGGGGGCGCTGGGCACGTCGTTGACCAGCCCGCGGGCCACCCGGTCGGCCACCTCGGCCGTGCTCAGGCCGCCCCGCGCCGTGAGCGTCGGTGCCGCTTCGGCCACCCGGTCCCCCTTGCCGTAGGCAGAACGCTGGAGCCGCACGTTGATGCCAGCTCATGTCATCATGACTTCTCCATCAAGCTGATAGACAACGTCAACTTCGAACGCCGCCGCCGGTCGGCGCCTGACGGCCGGTCAGGCCGGCCGGTAGGTCAGCAGCACGTTGCCGGAGCTGAAGGTCCTGGTCTGGCGCAGCTCCACCCGCAGCCGGTCCTTGGTGGTCCGGAACAGCGAGTGGCCGTCGCCGAGGACGATCGGGTTGATCAGGACCCGCAGCTCGTCGAGCAGGCCCATCTCGATGAGGCCGACCGTCAGGGTGGGGCTGCCGAAGATGGCGATGCCCTTGCCCGGCTGCTGCTTGAGCTTGGTGATCTCCTCGGCCACGTTGTCGCGGACGAGCGTGGAGTTGCTCCAGTCGGCCGAGGCCAGGGTGCTGGACACCACGACCTTGGGCAGGGTGTTCATCAGCTCGGCGACCACAGGGTCGTCCTGGCGGGCGGCCGGGGTGGGCCAGTAGCTGGCCATGCCCTCGTAGGTCACCCGGCCGAAGAGGAGGAGGTCGGTGTCGTTGAGCTGCTCGATCCCGAACTCGTTGAACTCCTCGTCGACGTTCGGCCAGTCGAACTCGCCGTTCGGGCCCTCGTAGAAGCCGTCCAGGGTCACCACCATGAACGAGTACAGCTTGCGCACCGAAACCTCCTGTGGTCGGTGTTCGGATGGGTCCTCAGCGGGCTGCCGGCGGGCTCGCGCCGCAGCTCGCGCTCGCCGTCGTCGTAGCCGTCGAGCCAGGCGCCCTGCTCGGTCACGACCAGCCGGGTGCCGGTGGCCTCGGCCTTGAGCTCGACAGTGGCCAGCGACACCGAGATCAGCGTCTGGTCCAGGGACCTCGAGTAGCTGTAGCGGCCGGGTCAGCTCGCTGACCGACGCCGGCCCCCGCTCAACTATCCGGCGTCCGGGTCAGCCGGAGGAGGTGAGGCCGACCGGGCAGCTCACCCCGGTGCCGTGGTCCGGGCAGTAGCCGTTGGGCACCTTGTGCAGATACTGCTGGTGGTAGTCCTCGGCGTAGTAGAACGGCGGGGCCTCGCGGATCTCGGTGGTGATGGCGCCGTAGCCGGCCGCGTCCAGCTCGTGCTGGTAGGCGTCCCGGGAGGCCTCGGCCTGCTTCTGCTGGGCCTCGGAGAAGGTGTAGATGGCCGAGCGGTACTGGGTGCCGACGTCGTTGCCCTGGCGCATGCCCTGCGTCG
>JBJMHP010000360.1:0-8940 GCA_045807325.1 Actinomycetes bacterium
TGGGCCGCGGTGCCGTCGGCGACCAGCCGGCCGCCGTCCAGCACAGCGATGCGGCCGGCCAGCCGGTCGGCCTCCTCCAGGTACTGGGTGGTCAGGAACACCGTCACCCCCGACCCGACGAGGTCGGCCACGACCTGCCAGACCGCCTGGCGGCTGCGCGGGTCGAGGCTGGTGGTCGGCTCGTCCAGGAACAGGACCGCGGGCTCGCGGACCAGGCTGGCCGCCAGGTCGAGGCGCCGGCGCATGCCGGCCGACCAGGTCGCCACCGTGCGCCGGCCGGCCTCGGCCAGGTCGAACCGCTCCAGCAGCTCGGCCGCCCGGCGGCGGGCCTGGTGGCCGGGGAGGCCGGCCAGGCGGCCCATCATGCGCAGGTTCTCCTCGCCCGTCTGGAGATCGTCCACGGCCGCGACCTGGCCGGTCAGGCTGATGCGGCGCCGCACCTGGCGGCGGTCGGCGACCACGTCGAACCCGGCCACCCGGGCCCGGCCGGCGTCGGCCCTGGCCAGGGTGGCCAGGATGCGCACGGCGGTGGTCTTGCCGGCCCCGTTGGGGCCGAGCAGGGCGAACACGCTGCCCGCCCGCACCTCCAGGTCGACCCCGTCCAGGACCCGGAGCGTTCCGTAGGACTTCTCGAGGCCGCTGGCCTCGATCGCCGGCTCGCTGGTCATTCGCCCTCCCTTCTGCGTATGGTATACACTCAACTGTGTACGGTATACACAGTCGTAGGATGTGCGTCAACCCACCGGGAAGCGGAGGCCATGGACGACCAGAGCCCGACCGGCCTGCCGGCCAGCATCGAGGCGGCCTGGGGGGTGCGGTCGCGGCCCAACAAGGGGCCGCGACCCGCCCTCAGCCTGGAGCGGATCGTGGCCGCGGCCGTGCGGGTCGCGGCCACCGACGGCCTCCAGGCGGTGTCGATGGGGCGGGTCGCCGCCGACCTCGGCGTCTCCACCATGTCGCTCTACCGCTATGTCGCCGCCAAGGACGAGCTGCTGGCCCTGATGGCCGACCTGTCCTTCGAGGCCCCGCCGGCGGCCCGGCGCCCGGAGGAGACCTGGCGCGACGGGCTGTCCCGCTGGGCGTGGAGTGAGCTGGGGGTGTACCGGCGCAGCCCCTGGGTGCTGCGCATCCCCATCAGCGGCCCGCCGGTCACCCCCAACGCCATGGCCTGGCTGGAGCGGGGCCTGGGCTGCCTGCGCGACACCGGCCTCCCCGAGGGTGAGAAGCTTTCGGTGATGCTGCTGCTCACGGGCTTCGTCCGGAGCCAGGCGACGCTCCAGGCCGACGTCGCCGCCGCCCAGGCGTCCGGCGCCGCCCAGCCGGGCCCGGAGCTGATGGGCGCCTACGGGCGGCTGATGGCCAGGCTGACCGACCCGGAGCGGTTCCCGGCGTTGCACGCCGTGCTGGCGGCCGGGGTATTCGACGAGCCGGACGACGGCGACTTCGACTTCGCCTTCGGCCTTGAGCGGGTACTGGACGGGATCGAGACTCTCATCGAGAAGAGGAGGACCGGACGTGGCTGACGCCAAGGAGGCGGCCCGGGAGCGGGTCGAGCAGGCCAGGGACGAGCTGGTGGCGCTCAGCCACCGCATCCACGCCAACCCCGAGCTCGGGTTCGAGGAGGAGCAGGCCTGCGCCTGGCTGTGCGAGCTGCTGGACGGGGCCGGGCTCCAGGTCGAGCGGGCCGTCGGCGACCTGCCGACGGCATTCGCGGCCAGGGCCGGGTCGGGGCCGCTGCACGTGGTGGTCTGCGCCGAGTACGACGCCCTCCCGGCCGTCGGTCACGCCTGCGGCCACAACGTGATCGCGGCCATGGCCGCCGGGGCCGGCCTGGCCCTGGCTCGGGTGGCCGACGACGCCGGCCTGCGGGTGACCGTGCTCGGGACCCCGGCCGAGGAGGGCGGCGGCGGCAAGATCCTGCTCCTCCAGCGGGGCGCCTTCGACGGGGCGCACGCGGCCATGATGGTCCACCCCTCGTCGTACGAGCAGGCCGAGATGCCGATCATCGCCGTGACCCACCTCAAGGTCGCCTATACCGGCAAGGAGGCCCACGCCTCGGCCTACCCGTTCCTGGGCGTGAACGCCGCCGACGCCCTGGTGGTCGCCCAGACCGCGATCGGCCTGCTGCGCCAGCACCTGCGCGCCGGCGACCGGGTGCACGGGATCGTCACCAAGGGCGGCGACGCCGCCAACGTGATCCCGGCCCACACCACCGGCAACTGGATGGTCCGGGCCGAGACCCTGGACCAGCTGGAGGAGGTCAGGGCCAAGGTCGCGCGCTGCTTCGAGGCCGGCGCCCTGGCCACCGGGACGACCCTGGAGCTGGCCGAGGACGGCGACCCCTACTCCGAGATGCGCCACGACCACGACCTGTCCGGCCTGTACCAGCGCAACGCCGAGGCGCTCGGGCGCAGCTTCGTCGACCGCAGCAACCGGGGTGCCGGCTCGACCGACATGGGCAACGTCTCCCTGGCCCTCCCCTCGATCCATCCCACCATCGGCATCGACGCCCTCCCCGCGGTCAACCACCAGCCCGAGTTCGCCGCCAAGTGCGTCACCCCGCCCGCCGACCAGGCCGTGTTCGACGGCGCCGTGGCCATGGCCTGGACGGTCATCGACGCCGCCGCCGACGAGACGCTGCGCGCCCGGCTCCTAGCGAGCGAACCGGTCGAGGGCGGCGGCTAGCGGCTCCCACCGGCGGGCCCAGGTGTCCCCGTGGGGGCGGACCTCGATCTCGCGGCGGTCGTCGTCGCCGATGTGCAGGACGAGCTCCAGCCAGCTGTCGGGGAGGGCGGCGGCGACCCGGTCGGCCCACTCGACGAACACCACCGCGTCACCCGAGAGCACGTCCTCCAGGCCCAGGTCCTCGAGCTCCAGGGGCCCGCTCAGCCGGTAGGCGTCGACGTGGTGGACGGGCGGGTCGCCGTCGTACTCGCGGACCAGCATGAAGGTCGGGGACAGCACCGGCCCCTCGACCCCGAGGGCGGCGGCCGCCCCCTGGACCAGCCGGGTCTTGCCCGCCCCGAGGTCGCCGGCCAGCCCGACCACGTCGCCGGGGTCGAGCAGCCCGGCCAGGGCCGCGCCGATCGCCTTGGTGGCCGTCTCGTCGGCCGACCACAGCCGCAGGGTGCCCACGGCTCAGAACAGCCCCAGCTGCTCGGAGGGCCGGTCCTCGGACGCCTCGGACGCCGGGGCCTGGGCGGCGAGCAGCTCGGCCAGGACCCGGAAGTCGTCCTCCATCGCCTCCAGCGGACTGGGCCCGGCCGTGCGCCGCCCCTGGGCGTGCAGGGCCGCCGCCGGATGGAAGGTCGGCAGCAGCACCCGCCCCTGGAACGGGTAGGCGCGGCCCCGCAGCCTGGTGATCCCGGTGGTCGTCTCCAGCAGCGTCTTGGCCGCGAAGTTGCCCAGGGTGACCACCACCTTGGGATCGACCAGCCGCACCTGGGCGTCCAGCCAGAGCCGGCAGGCGGCGATCTCGTCCGGCAGCGGGTCGCGGTTGTTCGGCGGCCGGCAGTTGTGAACCACCCCTCCGGTCGTTACGAAGTTGTTCGTCTCCTCCACGTCGATGCAGAAGAAGGTGACGTCCGACCGGTAGTGATCAGTGACGTCGGTGACATCGGCCTCGTCGTAGAGGACCTCCGCGTCCTCCAGAGCCAGAAGCGTCGGGTCGAAGGGGACACGCGCCGCCACCTCAGGGTGGAGCTTGTACCGCATGGACGGTGGGACATACGGTGCAATGACTTCCGACAATGAGACCGTTTCAGGAACGCCAAAGACAAGCTTCTGATTCGTTCCACGAATCCTCGTCGCGAGCCCGAGACGCGCCAAGCCCATGGCGAGCACGCGATGGTCCTCTTCGGAGAAACGGTAGGTGGCGATCTCGGCAAGTGGCCGCTTTCCTGGACGAACCCGCAGGTGCCCGTCATCCATGAACCAGATGGCCACCATCAACGGGCTCAGCCGCTCGACCACCCAGGAAGGAACCCGCTTCCTCGGATGGTAGAACGCGGTCCTGAGAAGTCGGAGAGATCTGTGCGCAAGCGTACGAACATGAACCACCGGGTACGCCGTTGGACCACCTGCGACCGCCGCCACATCGAGTCGGTTCAGGCGCGGTGCCAGCTCCGCCAGCAATCCGGCTTTGAACTGCGCGTATTCCTCTTGGCGGGTGGAGTGGGAGAACGACAGCGTTGATTGCGCAGCGGTGAGGTGGCCGTCGCCGAGAAGCGTGCCGCACACGACGTCGTGGGCTACACGGCTCAGCCCCTGACCGGTCGCGATCCTCGCTCCAGGAGGGAGTTGCTCGACAGCAACGAACCCCCGATCCGTCAGAACCTCATGGTCCCCGGTGAGCTGGATGCTCACCTGTCCCGCTCCAGCATGCTTGGCCGAGCGATAGGTGAGGCGATAGACGCGCCGTCCGGCGAGCGGAGAGGCATACCAGCCCGTGACCCGTCGGCGAACAAGGCGGCCGTCGGCGTCCACCGACATGACGGTACCGTCGTAGCGCGCTCGAACCAGGCGCCCGATCCGCTCCCACGAGCCGTCACCGAGCTGAACCATGGCGTTGTACCGAAGGCACTTGTTGACGTTGCAGATATAGGCGTCCTCGCGGCGCAGGCCGATGCCCTCCAGCAGGCGGTTGAGGAGCTGGCCGGAGGGACCGACGAAGGGGACACCCTGGCGGTCCTCGTGGAAGCCGGGGGCCTCGCCGACGAACATCAGGTCGGCGTGCGGGTCGCCCTGGCCGAAGACGACCTGGGTGCGGCTCTGGTGCAGGCGGCAGCGGGTGCAGCCGGCGGCCTCGGCGGCGACCGCCTCCAGCTCGGTCGGCATCTCAGCCGCGCCGGCCCGGCGTACCCATCAGCAGTGCCCGCAGGCCCCGCCGCAGCAGCCACCGCCGCCGCCGGCGACGGGCATGGCGGCGCCGTCGCTGCCCCGGATGGGGGCGGCGACCAGGCTCAGCAGCCGGCGCGCCTCGGACCCGCAGTCCGGGCAGTGCTCGGCGTCGGCACGGCCGGCCGGCACCAGAGCCTCGAACTGGTGCCCGCAGTCGGCGCAGCGGTACTCGTAGAGCGGCACTACTCCCCTCCTGGTCCGCGACCAAGGTCGGAGGCGGCCGGGATGCCGGCGACCGGGCCGGCGGCCCGAACCCCGGCCCGGATGGCGGCGGCCAGCGCCTCCTCGGCCAAGAAGGCTACCAGGTCCATGGCCGCCGGCACCCTGGGCACGGCCACCGCGAACACGGTGTCGCCGTCGAAGCTGGTGTGGACGGGGTAGATCGCCCTGGCCATGCCGTCGTGGGCCTGCACGGCCACCCTGTGGACCTCCGTCTTGGACAGGGAGGCGTTGGTCGCCACCACCGCCAGGGTGGTGCTGCCGCCGGGCGGGACCGGCTCGGGCCGGACCTCGCCGTCGCCGGTCGGGGCGGTGAGGAGCTCGCGCAGGGCGGTCCTGGCCCCGCCGGGCACCCGGGCCCCGGCGAGCACGGTCCCGTCCTCGCCGAGCACGTCGCCGCCGGCGTTGACCGCGGCCAGGGCGCCGACCGTGACCGGCCCGACCTCGACCACCGCCCAGCCGAGCCCGCCCTTGGTCATGTGCTCGGGCCCGGCCGTCTTGCCGACGGTGGCGCCCATGCCGGCGCCGACGTTGCCCATCGGCCCGTCGGCGGTCGAGGCGGCCAGGCAGGCGGCCTCGCCCTCGGCCGGGCCGGGCCGGGCCTCCCAGTCGCCGATCCCCAGGTCGAACAGCACGGCCGCGGGCACGATCGGGATCGGCCGGCCGAAGCGCGAGTAACCCAGCCCGCCCCGCTCGCACCAGTCCACCACCCCCTGGGCCGCGGCCAGCCCGAACGCGCTCCCCCCGGTGAGCAGGACCGCCGAGACGCCCTCGACGTGGGCCTGGGGCTGGAGCAGGTCGGTCTCGCGGGTGCCTGGGCCGCCGCCGCGGACGCTGGCCGCGGTCAGATTCCCCGGCGGCGGCACCACCACCGTGCAGCCGGTGAGGCCGACCGGGTCGGTCCAGTGCCCGACGGCCAGGTCCTCGATGCCAAGGGCCATCGGCGGCCTAGCTCCCCTCGACCCGGCGGACGCCTCCGCGCCGGCGCCTGCGGGCGGCCGCCCCGGCCGGCGGGAGCACCTCGTCGGCGAAGGCGGCGATCTCGGCGTTCAGCACCTCGTGCTCCTCCAGGAACGCGCAGTGGCCGGCGTCCTCCAGGATCAGCAGGCGCGCCCCGGGGATCTTCTCGGCCATGTGCCTGGCCGCGGCCGGCGGGGTCAGCCGGTCCTTGTCCCCCACCACGATCAGGGCGGGGACGTCGACCGCCTCCAGCGACTCCGACAGGTCGAAGTCGACCAGGCTGGGGAAGACCTTGGCCCAGACCTCGACGTCGGTGCCGGCCAGGGTCCGGTCGATGAAGGCGACCTGGCTGGGCGAGGGGTTGGACCCGAAGCCGAACAGGCGCGTCCCCAGGTAGCCGAGGTCGCTGCCGCGCCGGCGGAGCTGCCGGGCCCGCGCCGGGTCCTGGCCCATGAAGCGGAACGCGCCGGTGATGAGGGTTCGCTGGGCCCAGGCCGACCCCCAGGCGCTGACCGCGGCCGTCATGCCGCGGACGGTGTCGAGGTAGGTGGAGCCGACCAGGACCACCCCGGCGACCCGGGCGGCGAGCTCCTCGGGGAACTGCGCGGCGAGCTGGAGGGTGGCGATCCCGCCCATCGAGTGGGCGACGACGACGACCCTTTCCTCGCCGGTCCAGTCGAGCACCGCCTTGAGGTCTCCGGCCAGCGCCGGCAGCGAGTAGTCGTGCTTGCGGGGCCGCCCGGAGCGGCCGTGACCGCGCTGGTCGTAGAAGACGCACCTGAAGCGCTCGGGCAGGTCGCGTCGCTGGTAGTGCCAGGCGTCCTGGGTCAGGGAGAAGCCGTGGGCGAACACCAGGCAGGGGCCCTGGCCGAGTTCCTCGACGTACAGTCGGGTGCCGTCGTGGCTGGTCAGCTTGGTCGGGGTGCCGCGGATGGCCCCGAACGGCTCCCCGGCCTCCGGGTCCTTCCGCCGCCGGTCCCGCCCGACCAGGGTCCGCTCAAGCGTCACCCCGGCCCCGACCCCGAGCAGCAGCCCCCCGGCCAGCAACCCGACCCCCCGCACGGTCAGCGGCGTCCGCTGCCCGCCCCTGGCCGCGGTCTGCCCGCCCTTCGCCGCCCTCTGCCGGGCCCTGTGAGCAACCGCCGCCGTCCCATTCCGCCCTGCGCTACGCTCCCCCTCCGGGGGCCTCAGCGCCCGGCCGGATCGCTGCCGGACGGCAGGGTCGCCGGATCGGGCCGAGCGTCGGCGGGTGACCGGGTTGCGGCCTCGGCCGGTGCGTTCGACCGCGGCTCGCATGGCCCGGCCGGCCGGACTACCGGTTGCCATCAGCCGACCGCCTCCTGGAACGCGTCGTGGCGGCCGCCGGTCCCGGCGGCGCGGTGGTGGACCCGTGGGAGGCGGGGCGACAGGCCGCAGGTGATCTCGTACTCGATCGTGTCCAGGGCGGCCGCCCACTCGCCGACGCCCGGCTCGCCCCTGGCCGGGTCGCCGAGCAGGGTGGCCACCTGGCCGACCTCCACGTCCGTCTCACCCACGTCCACCATCACCTGGTCCATCGTCACGGTACCGACCTGCGGCAGGTCTCGCCCGCCGAGGCGGACCCTGATCCGCCCCGACAGGCCACGGCGCAGTCCGTCGGCGTACCCCACCGGGAGGGTGGCAATCCGGGTCCGGCGCGGGGCCTCCCAGCGGTGGCCGTAGGAGACGCGCTCGCCGGCCTCGACCGTGCGCAGGGCCGACACGGCCGCCCGTAGGGCCAGGGCGGGCCGCAGGCGGGCCCTTACTCGGCCGGCCAGCTCGTCGCTGGGGGCGAGCCCGTAGATCTCGATGCCTGTCCGGACCAGGTCGAAGCGGGCATCGTCCCGGACGGTGGCGCCGGCGCTGTTGGCGAGGTGGCGCCAGCGGGGCTCCAGCCCGGCCGCGGACGCCTCTGCCAGGGCGTCCCGGTACCGGGCCAGCTGGGCGTCGGTGGTGGCGGTCTGGGCCGCCTCGTCGGCGACGGCGAAGTGGCTCCAGAGGCCGTCAACCTCCAGCCCCGGCTCGGCACAGGCCGCGGCGACCAGCGCCGGCAGCTCGGCCGGGTCGCAGCCCTGGCGGTGCATGCCGGTGTCGACCTTGAGGTGGACGGCCAGCGGCCGCCCGGCCCGCCACCCGGCCGCCCCGAAGGCCCGCACCCCGGCCTGGGTGCACAAGGTCACCGCGATCCCGGCGGCCGCGCAGGCGTCGGCCGCGGCCGGGTGGGGCTCGGACAGCACCAGCAGGGGCGCGGAGATGCCGGCCTGGCGCAGCTCCAGGGCCTCCTCGACCAGGGCCACCCCCAGCCAGGCCGCCCCGGCCCGCACGGCCGCCCCGGCCACCGGCACCGCCCCGTGCCCGTAGGCGTCCGCCTTCACCACGGCCAGCAGCCGCGCCGGGGCCACCTCGGCCGTCAGGGTGCGCACGTTGGCGGCGATCGCCTCCAGGTCGACCTCGATCCAGGCGGGGCGCAGCCCGGGCCACGGCCTCCCGGTCACGGCCGCCCTCCGGGTCCTCCAGCCCGGGCGCTCCAGGTCACCGTTCCCCCTCGCCGATCCACCGGGAACCCCCTCGGGGTTCCCCTGACCCCTCCCGATCCACCGGGGCCCCCCCTCGGGGTTCCCCTGACCCCTCCCGCTCCACCGGGGCCCCCCCGCGGGGTTCCCCTGCCCCCTCCCGCTCCCCCGGGGCCCCCCCTCGGGGTCCCCCGGACCCCTCCGGCAGCAGCGCCCGGACCGCCCCGGGGAGGGGGCCGGCGACGACGCCGGCGGCGACCGAGACCGGGCCGCGCTCGGCCGCGGCCAGGGCGGCGGCCCGGCCGTGGACCCAGGCCCCGAGCCGGCCGGC
>JBJMHP010000361.1:0-13364 GCA_045807325.1 Actinomycetes bacterium
CCCGGGGCCCCACCCTCGGCGCCCCCGCCCCCCGCTCCCCGGCCCGCCTCGGCCGCGCCCCCGCCCGCTGACCCGGCGCCGGGGAAGGGCGCCGGGACAGCGGGCGGTGAGGGGCCAAGGGTGCGCCGGCCGCGCCCCGCCGTGGGGCCGCCGGGCCTCAGGAGGCGCGGGCGCTGCCGTTGTGGTGGCGGTGGGCCACGACCCTGGGCTGGAGGCCGTGGGCGGTGAGGGTGTCGAAGGCGGCCTGGAGGTCGGGGTCCAGGTCGGGGGTGGGGACGATGGGGTCGTTGTCCAGGCGGACGACCCGGGCGTTGCGCTCGCCGAGGAAGAACTCGACCAGGCAGTCCCGGCACTCGCTGCCGCCGGGGCAGTCGTCGCAGCTGATCCGCAGTGGCTCCTCGCGTCCCATGTGACGTTCCCTCTCTGGTCGCCGTCGGGGTCCGGCATGTCGAGAGCACCCTACCCAGGGGGTGTGACAACCCCACCCCGCGACCGGTTTGACGGGTGTGAAGAACTTGCAGGCCCGATTCCAGTTCGCTACGGTGCGGCGGCCGCGTCCCCTGTTGTGAGGGCAACTACCCCCCAGGGCTTGCCGGATCGACCGGAGCGACGCCGCGGGGGCCGGCCGCCCCTCGGTGCTCCGGCCGAAGGCTACGGCCCCCGCTTCCCCCGGGTGGGGGCCGTAGCCGCCTCCCCCGGCCACGCGCCCGATCTCCGGTCCGCCAGATACCATGACAGTCCATGGATCCCACCGACCCGGGCGGCCGGCCGCCGACGCCCGAGCGACCTCCGCCGCCCCGGCCCGCCTGGCCGCCGCCACCGGCCGCGCCCCGGCCGGGCCAGCCGCCCGGGTCCGCGCCGCCAGGGTCCGCCCCGCCCGGCCAGCGGGGCTGGGCGCCACCCCCGCCACCACCGGGCCCGGCGGGCTGGGGACCGCCCCCTCGACCCCCTGGACCCCAGGGACCCCAGGGACCGCCGGGCTGGGGCATGCCAACCCCGCCGCGCCTGGCCCGGCGCCGGGTCGGGGTGCTCCTGGTCGCGGTGGCCGGCCTGCTGGTGGCCGCCCTGGTGGCGGCCGTCGTGGCGGTGCGGCCCGGCGTCCAGGCGGCCGCGCCGCGGGCCGTCGGTCAGCAGCCGGCGACCAGGGCCGCCGCCGACCCGAGCGCCGAGCTGCCGCGGCTGCTGACCAGGCGGGCCACGGCCGTGCTGAAGCGCGACCGGGCGGCCTTCCTGGCCACCGTCGACAAGCGCCAGACGACCTTCTACAAGCGGCAGGCGAACCTGTTCGCCCGCATGCGGACGGTGCCGTTCTCGGACCTCGCCTACAAGATCACCGACGAGCACGCCAGCACCAGGCTGCGCCGCCGCTACCACGCCGACCAGGTGATCCAGGCCCAGGTCCAGGCCAGGTACCGGTTCAAGGGCCAGGACGCCAGCCCGGTGCTGGCCCGCCATTCCTACACCTTCGTGCTGACCCGCTCGGTCTGGCGCATCGCCGGCCCGGGCGACGCCGGCCAGCGGCGCCGCGACGACACCGAGATCTGGGACAGCGACCCGGTGCGGACCGTGGGCAGCGCCCGCACCCTGATCGTCTACCATCCCGGCGACGAGGCCCTGGCCAGGAGGCTGCTGCGGGTCGCCGACCGCGCCTACACCCAGGTCGACGCCGCCTGGGCCCGTCACTGGGAGCGCAAGGCGGTGATCCTCGTCCCCGAGGACGAGCAGGAGGCCGAGGAGCTGGTCGGCGCCAGCGACCTCTCGCGGGTGGCCGCCGTGGCCTCCTCGTCGGTCGAGTCGGGCGCGACCGAGCGGGTGCTCGGCAACCGGATCGTGGTCAACACCGACAACGTGGAGCGCTACAACGACCTCAACCTCCAGGTCCTCATCACCCACGAGATGACCCACGTCGCCACCCGGGCCCTCGGCGACGGCGTGCCCCTGCTGCTGGTCGAGGGGTTCGCCGACTGGGCGGCGCTGAAGCCGCTCGGCTACCCGCTCGCGGTCACCCGCCCCAACCTGGCCCGGCGGGTGCGTGCGGACCGCTTCGACGGCAAGCTGCCCGGTGACGGCGAGTTCCGGGGCCCCGACGCCGCCGTCGCCTACGACGAGGGCTCGGCCTTCTGCCTGTGGGTGGCCGACACCTACGGTCCCGGCAAGCTCCGGGCCCTGTACCTCCAGTTCAGGGGGTCCGACCCGCCGAGTGAGGCCGAGTTCGACCGCGGCTTCCGGCGCGTCCTGGACCTGCCCCGCCGCCAGGTCGAGCGCCGCTGGGCGGTCTGGGTCCGCAGCCAGCTGTGATCGTGGTGCCCAGGCCGCCGCCGGCCGACCCCCTGGCGGCCTTCACCGAGGACGAGGTGCGGGCCTGCGTCGACTTCGCCAAGCCCCGGCAGCGCTGGGGGCTGGCCGCCTACGGCACCGACCTGCTCGTGCTGGCCGCCCTGGCCCTCACCGGGCCCGGCCGGGCCGTGGTCGCGGCCGCGGCCGGGCTGGCCGGAGGCTGGGCGCCGGGCCGGGTGGTGCTGGCCATCGTGGCCGTGCAGGCCGTCCGGGCCGCCGCCGGGCTGCCGTTCTCGCTGCGGGCCTTCGGCCAGGACCGTCGGGCCGGGCTGGCCACCCAGCGCCTGGGCGGCTTCCTCCGCGACTGGGCCAAGGCCCGGGCGGTCGGCCTGGTCCTGGTCGTCCTGCCCCTCGGCGCCCTGGTGCTGGGCGCCCGCTGGCAGCCGCCCGGCTGGCCCCTGGTGGCCGCGGCCGCGGCCGTCCTGCTCGTCCTGGCCCTGACGGTGGTCGGGCCGGTGCTGATCGAGCCGCTGTTCAACCGGTTCCGCCCGCTGGACCCGGGGCCGCTGCGGGCCCAGCTGCTCGAGCTGGCCACGGCCATGGAGGTGCCGGTCCGCGACGTGCTCGTGTCCGACGCCAGCCGCCGCACCACCAGGGTCAACGCCTACGTCTCGGGGCTGGGCCGGACCCGCCGGGTGGTCGTCTACGACACCCTGCTGGCCGGCACCTCCGCCGACCCGGCGGGCGCGGCCGACGAGGTCGCCCTGGTCGCGGCCCACGAGCTGGCCCACGTCCGCCACCGCGACGTGCTCTGGGGGACGGTCGGGTCGGCGGCCCTGGCGGCCGTGTCCGTGCTGGCCGTGGTGGCCCTGCTCGACCTGGAGGCGGTCCGGCGGCTGTTCGCGGTGACCGGGCTCGGCGACCCTCTGGTCGCGCCCGGCCTGCTGCTCCTGGGCATGCTGGGCGGCCTGCTGGCGGCGCCGGTGGCCAGCGCGATCAGCCGCTGGGCGGAGGCCAGGGCCGACTGGGTGGCCCTTGAGGTCACCCGCGACCCGGCCACCGCGGTCGCCGTCGAGCGTCGCCTGGCCCTGGAGAACCGGGCCGACCTGCGCCCCAACCGGCTGCTGCTGGCCATGTTCGCCAGCCACCCGCCGACCATGGCCCGGATCGCCCAGGCGTGGCTGTGGGCCGAACGCCACTAGAATGCCCGGGCCGTGAACCTGCTGCTCGTCACCAACGACTTCCCACCCCGGTCCGGGGGAATCCAGCAGTACTGCCACAACCTCGTCAGCCGGCTGCCGGCCGACCGGGTGGTGGTGTACGCGCCGGACTGGCCGGGCGCGGCCGCCTTCGACGCCGCCCAGCCGTTCCGGGTCGTCCGCCATCCCGGCAGGACCATGCTGCCCGTCCCCGACGTCCTGCGCCGCACGGTCGCCCTGGCCGCCGAGGTCCGGCCGGACGTGATCTGCTTCGGGGCCGCGTTCCCGCTCGGGCTGCTGGCCGGGCGGCTCACCCGCGCCACCGGGGTGCCCTGTGTCGGCTTCACCCACGGGGTCGAGGTCGCCGTCGGCCGGGTGCCGCTGGTGAACCTGCTCCAGGTCCGGGCGGCCGGCCAGCTGCACCTGCTCACGGCCGTGAGCCGGTGGTCGGCGGCCCGGGTCAGGCGGGCGGTGCGCGGCCGCTGCCCGGTCGGGCTGCTCCCGGCCGGGGTGGACGCCGACACCTACCACCCGGCGGTCGACGGCCGCCCGGTGCGGGAGCGCCACGGCCTTGACGCCTCCCCGGTCTGTGTCTGCATCTCCCGGCTGGTGCCGCGCAAGGGCCAGGACCGGCTCATCCAGGCCTGGCCGCTGGTCGTGGCCAGGGTCCCGGAGGCGCGGCTGCTGCTGGTCGGCGGCGGGCCGTACGAGCGGCGGCTGCGCCGGCTGGCCGCGGCCAGCCCGGTCGCCGACCGCATCCACCTGGCCGGCGAGGTGGCCTGGGAGGACCTGCCGGCCCACTACGCCGCCGGGGACGTGTTCGCCATGCCCTGCCGCACCCGCTGGCTTGGGCTGGACCTTGAGGCCCTCGGGGTGGTGTTCCTGGAGGCGGCCGCGGCCGGCCTGGCCGTGGTGGCCGGCCGCTCCGGCGGCAGCCCCGAGACGGTGGTCGAGGGCGTGACCGGGACGGTGGTCGACGGGCGCCGGGCCGGCCCGGTCGCCGCCGCCGTCGCCGACCTGCTGGCCGACCCGCCCCGGGCCCGGGCCATGGGGACGGCCGGCCGCCGCCGGGTCGAGGAGGAGTTCGCCTGGCCGGCCGTTGTCACCCGCCTCGAGCGGCTGCTGGCCGCCGCCGCCGGAGCCGCGCGTTGAGGTCCCCGGTGCTGACGTCGTGGGCGCGGGCGCCCCTGCGGATCAGC
Organism: Actinomycetes bacterium; assembly: GCA_045807325.1. Lineage (GTDB taxonomy): Bacteria > Actinomycetota > CALGFH01 > CALGFH01 > CALGFH01 > CALGFH01. The sequence continues at coordinate 4,676 of JBJMHP010000361.1, forward strand.
TTCGCCGGCGGCGGGACCGACGTCCCGCCCTACCCGCAGACCCACGGCGGGGCGGTCCTGTCGGTCACCATCGACCGCTGCGCCACCGCCGACCTGCGGCCCCGGGCCGACGGCGACTACCACGTGGAGTCGCGCGACCTCAGGGCGCGGGCCGCCTTCGCCCCCGACGAGCTCGGCTTCAACGGCCATCTGGATCTGGTCAAGGCGGTGCTGCGCGACCTGGCGGCCCGCCGCCCGGGGCGGGGGCTGGACCTCACCCTGGCCACCGACGCCCCGCCCGGGTCGGGCCTGGGGTCGTCGTCGGCGCTGGTGGTGGCCATGCTGGCCGCGGTCGGGGCGGCCACCGGGCGGCGGTGGTCGCCGGCCGAGCTGGCCCGCACCGCCTACCAGGTCGAGCGGATCGACCTCAAGATCGAGGGCGGCATGCAGGACCAGTACGCGGCCGCCTACGGCGGGCTCAACTTCATCGAGTTCGCCCGCGACGACCGGGTCGAGGTCCGCCCGCTGCCGGTCGACGGCGAGGTCCTGGAGGCGCTGGAGCGCTCGCTGCTGCTCGCCTGGTCGGGGGACAGCCGCACCGACGACGGCATCCTGCGCCGCCAGGTCGACGGGGTCCTGCTCGGCTCCGAGCGCAGCCTGGCCAGTCTGGGGGCGCTCAAGGCGCTGGCCGAGGCCATGCGCGACGCCCTGCTGGCCGGCGACCTGGCCACCTTCGCCGAGGGCCTGCGCCAGGGCTGGGAGCACAAGCGCCAGCTGGCCACCGGCATCGCCACCCCCCGCCTGGAGGAGCTGTACGAGGTCGGCCGGGCCGCCGGGGCGGCCGCGGGCAAGGTGCTCGGCGCCGGCGGGGGAGGGTTCATGCTGTTCGCCGGGCCGCCAGAGCGGCGGGCCCGGATGGTCGCCGCCCTGGAGCGGGCCGGCGCCCCCTGCTCGCCGGTCCGCTTCGACCTGCGCGGGGCCAGGGCCGCCACCAGCATGCGAGGGGGAGCATGAGCGACATCGCGAACTATCTGGCCAGCTCGGCGGCGGTGGCCGCGGCCCTGGCCGAGCGGCCGGGCGTGGCCGCCGTGGAGCGGGCCGCTCGGCTGGTCGCGGACGCCCTGGCCGGCGGCGGCCAGGTGCTGTTCTGCGGCAACGGCGGCAGCGCCGCCGACGCCCAGCACCTGGCCGCCGAGCTGGTCGGCCGCCTCCAGCTGGAGCGGCCGGCCTACCGGGCGGTCGCCCTGACCACCGACACCTCGGTGCTGACCGCGGTCGGCAACGACTACGGCTACGCCGACGTCTTCGCCCGCCAGGTCGAGGGCCTGGGCCGGCCCGGGGACGTGCTGGTGGCCATCTCGACCAGCGGCCGCTCCGAGAACGTGCTCCGGGCGGCGGCCGCGGCCAGGGCCAAGGGCATGGCCGTGGTCGCCCTCCTCGGGCCGGCCCCCTCCCCCTTGGACGACGCCGCCGAGGCGGCCCTGCACGTCGACGGCGAGGTCGCCGGGCTCATCCAGCAGGGGCACATCACCATCGGCCACGCCCTCTGCGGCTGGGTGGAGCAGCGCCTGGCCGTGGGCTGAGGGCGGTGACGGGTGGGCGGGCATGCAGAAGGCCAGGTCCGCTCCGGCCGTGACGGGGCGGACCTGGCCAGGGATGCCGGTTGGTCGCGGCGTCCGCGCCCTTGACCGGCACCTCCAGCGGCCGGTTCGGACCCCCCCGGATCCCCCCGAATCTCCCCGAGCCCTTCCGCTGCTGTCCCTGTCCCCCGGTCGGTCCCGGCGGGCTCCTCCTGTGTCTTCCGCCGGTACCTCTGGAGGACACCGAGAGCGTACCCGCCGGGCCCGGCCGCGTCGGTGCTCTGGGTCACCACCCGGCCGTGATGTGCGACACACCCGGGCGGGTCAGGTGAGCCGGCGCAGCGCCTCCTGGTCGCGCAGGCGGATCGAGTCGGAGTCGTAGTCGATGAAGCCGCGCCGGCGGAACGCCCCCAGGGCCCGGCTGACGTTCTCGCGGCTGGCCCCGACCATCCCGGCCAGGTCGCGGTGGGTGAGGTGCAGGGAGATCCTGGTCCCGCCCTCGGGGTCGGCCTGGCCGTGGTCTGCGGCCAGGCTGAGCAGGACCTTGGCCAGCCGGCTCTTGACGTCCAGCGACAGCAGGTCGTCGATCAGGGCCTCCCGGGCGGCCAGCCGGGCCGCCACCTGGCGCAGCAGGGCCGAGGAGGCGGGCGGGTTCGACTCCAGGAAGCCCCAGAAGGCGTCGCGGCCGATCGCCCAGGCGGTGGTGGGCGAGGTCGCCCTGGCCCCGGCGGTCCGCCGGCCGTCGTTCAGCAGGGCCAGCTCGCCGATCAGCTGGCCGGCCCGGATGATCGTGTGGACGAGCTCGCCGCCGCCGCGGACGGGGGAGACGATCGCCACCTCGCCGGCGGTCAGGACCAGCACGTGGTCGGCCGGTTCGCCCTGGCGCATCAGGAAGCTGCCCACCGGGTAGTCGAACGGGGTGGCCCGGGCGACCAGGGTCGTGAGGGCGCTGGGCTGGCCGTGGCGGAAGATCGGGCTCTGGCCCAGGATCTGGAGCAGCGCCGCCTCGTCGGCCGCCGTTCGCCGTCGGGTCATGTCCCAACCCCCCCTCCGGCCGGTTCCCCGGCCCGCTGCAGGCGTCGGAGCAGCGCGTTGGCGCCCATGATGGTTGCTCGGTCGGTGGCCTGCCCGGCGGCCCCGTCGGCCTCGTCGTCCCGGCCGACCCGGCGCAGCGCCTCGACCAGGTCGGCCAACAGGACGGTCAGGACCCGGCGCTCGTCGACGCCGCCCAGCAGCCGCTCCCCGCAGGCGGGGCAGAAGCGCGCCTCAGCCGGCGTCCCGGTCCCGCAGGCGGGACAGGTGGTGCCGGCCGAAGCGGCTCCGAGTGGGGTCACGGCCCTCACCTGGGTTGCGGCGCACGGCGCCGGTGGGTGTCAGGAGTCTTCGGTGCCGGCGTCCGGGTCCTCCTGGCCGGAGGTGTCGATCTCGTCCCAGCGGGGAGCCTCCTCCCGGCCCGGCTCCTGGACCTCGTCCCAGCGGGGAGCGTCGGCGGGGTTGGCGGCCTCGGTCTTGTCCCAGCGGGGGGCGTTGCTCTGCTGGTCGTCGGGCTGGGCGCCCTCGTCGGGCTCCATGGTGCTCATCGCTTCCTCCCGGGCTGGGGACTGGTCGATGGATCGCTCAAGGAGTGTATATGGCGAGGCCAGCCGATTCTTCACTTGTCGCCCATGCCGAACGATTGCCGCTACAGGCGGTGCCCGAACTCCGGCGGCAGGCGGTACTCGTCGCCGACGATCGGGTCGCCCTCGGCGAAGCGGCCCAGGCGGAACGGGTGGAGGTCCACGGTGCTGGCCTGGCCCTCGGTGACCAGCTCGGCCATGCAGGCGCCGACTGCTGGGGACTTCTTGAACCCGGTGCCGGAAAACCCGCCGGCCACGAACAGCCCGGCCACCCCGGGGGCGGCGTCCAGCACGGCCCGGCTGTCGGCCGAGGTGTCGTAGACGCCGCGGTGGCCGCGGGCGAACGGGGCCCCGGCGAAGGCCGGCACCCGCCCGGCCAGGCGCCCAAGGGCCGGGGCGACCACCTCGTGGTCGTAGCCCTCGACCTCACGGTCGATCGCGTCCACGGCGACGTGGTGGCCGGCCTCGACCCCGAGCAGGGACAGCTCGCCGCCGTGGGGACGGAAGTAGGTGCCGAGCACCCCGTCGATCACCACCGGGTGGCCGCGGGCGGCGTCGGGCCGCCGGAAGAAGGCGATCTGGGAGCGCTCTGGGGTGATGCCGAGCTCGAACCCGGCCGTGCGGGCCAGCGGGTCGACCCAGGGCCCGCAGGCCAGCACCACCGCATCCGCCCCGATGAGGCCGTCGTCGGTGTCCACGCCGACCACCCGGTCGCCGGCCACGGCCAGCCGGCGCACGGCCACCCCCTGGCGGATCCGCGCCCCCAGGTCGACGGCCCGGGAGGCGAAGGCGAAGGTGGTGGCCACCGGGTCGGCGTACCCGGAGCCGGGCTCGACCGCGGCCATCTCGACCCCGGTCAGGTCCAGTTCGGGATGCTCGGCGGCCAGCTGCTCGGGGGTCACGGCCTCGGTGTCGACCCCGACCCGGCGCAGCATGGCCACGTTGCGCCTGAGCCGCTCGCCGTCGCCCGGCCCGACCAGGATGGCCGCTCCGGTGACGGTGAACCCGCACCAGCCGCCGACCCGCTCCCGCCAGCTCTGGAAGTAGCCGAGGCCGGTCCGGGCCATGCGGGCCTCCGGCTCGTTGGTGTAGTGGGTCCGGACCAGCGCCCCCGACCGGGCCGTCATGCCCGAGCAGACCGTGCCCCGCTCCAGCACCAGCACGTCGGTGCCCCGCTCGGCCAGGTGGAAGGCGATCGAGCAGCCCATGACCCCGCCGCCGACCACCACGACGCTCGCCCCGGCAGCCATGCCGGCCAGGGTACGCGAGACGCGCCGGTAGCATGGACCGGCATGAGGATCAAGCTGTGCTCGGACATCCACGGGGCCGCCGACCTGCTGGCCCGGCGGACCGCCGGGGCCGACGCGCTGCTGGTCTGCGGCGACCTGGTCAACCTGATCGACTACCGGACGATGGAGGGGATCGCGGTCGAGGTGTTCGGGCGCGAGGTGACGGCCGACTTCGCCCGCCACCGCACCGCCGGCCGGTTCGAGGAGGCCGGGCGGGTGCTGCGCAGCGCCTCCGAGGGCCGCGAGGACCAGATCCGTGAGCAGGTCCGCACGGCCGTCAGGGCCCAGTACGAGGCGGTGTTCGCCGCCTTCCCCGAGCCCACCTACCTGACCCACGGCAACGTCGACAACCCCGAGCAGTTCCAGGACCTGCTGCGGCCGGGGGTGCGCCACCTGGACGGGGAGATGGTCGAGCTGGACGGGCTCCGGGTCGGGTTCGTGGGTGGGGGGCTGCCCAGGGGCCGGCGGCCCCACCTGTCGGAGTGCACCCACGAGGAGTTCGCGGCCAAGGTGGCCGCCGTGGGCCCGGTGGACGTGCTCTGCTCGCACATGCCCCCGGCCGTCGAGGACCTGCGCTTCGACGTGGTCGCCGGCCGGCCCGAGCCGGGCAGCCAGGCCCTGCTCGACTACGTCGAGGAGCACCAGCCCGACTACCTGTACTTCGGCCACGTCCACCAGCCCCGGCGCGACCGCCTCAAGGTCGGCCGGACCTGGCTGGTCAACGTCGGCTACTTCCGGGCCACCGGGCAACTGCTGGAGCACCCGGCCTGACCGCGTACTAGCATCCGGGCATGGCCGAGCACGCCGAGGGTACGACCGAGGTCTTCGCCACCCCGTCGGAGGTCATGGCGGTGGTGGCCGACTTCGAGGCCTACCCCGACTGGGTCGCCAACCTGGAGGAGGTCGAGGTCCTGGCCCGCGACCGGCGGGGGCGGGGGAGCCGGGTCGCCTTCCGGCTCGCCACCCCGTGGGGGGAGCAGGCCTACACTCTCGCCTACCGCTACCAGCCGAGGGACGCCGGCATGTCCTGGACCTATGTCGAGGGGACGCTGGAGGACCTGGCCGGCTCCTACGCCCTGGAGCCGACCGACGACGGCACGACCAGGGTCACCTACCGGCTGGAGGTGGCCCTCGGGATGCCGATCCCGAGCTTCCTGGTGCGGCAGGCGGCCAGGCAGATCGTGCGCTCGGCCCTCGGGGACCTGAAGCGCCGGGCGGAGTCCATGTAGGCTGCCAGCACCGTGCGCATCCTCCTGTTCACCGGCAAGGGCGGCGTGGGCAAGACCACCGTGGCCGCGGCCACCGCGGCCAGCGCCGCCGCCCGGGGCCACCGCACCCTGGTGATGTCCACCGACCCGGCCCACTCCCTGGCCGACTCCTTCGACGTCGAGCTGGGCGCCAAGCCGCGCCAGGTCGCCGAGCGGCTGTGGGCCGAGCAGATCGACAGCCAGGCCCGGCTGGAGGCCAACTGGCGCGAGATCCAGGAGTACGTCGTCAACCTGCTCAACTGGGGCGGGGTCGACGCCGTCGAGGCCGAGGAGCTGTCGGTCATCCCCGGCCTGGACGAGCTGTTCAGCCTGATCGACATCAACCGCTACCACCAGGCCGGCGACTACGACCTCCTGGTGGTGGACTGCGCCCCGACCGCCGAGACGCTGCGGCTGCTGTCGCTGCCCGAGGCCCTCGGCTGGTACATCGACCGGATCTTCCCCTCCTCGCGGCGGATCGCCACCGTGGCCCGGCCGCTGCTCGGCCGCCTCGGCAACCTGCCCCCGATCGCCTCGGACGCCGTGTTCGGGGCCGTGGAGCGGCTCTACCGCAACCTGGAGCGGGTCCGGGTGCTGCTGGCCGAGCCCGAGACCTCCACGGTCCGCCTGGTCCTCAACCCCGAGAAGATGGTGGTCGCCGAGGCCAGGCGCACCTACACCTACCTGTCGCTGTTCGGCTACCGGGTGGACGCGGTGGTGGTCAACCGCATGCTGCCCGACGACGTCACCGACCCCTACTTCGGCAAGTGGAAGGAGATCCAGGCCGACCACTTCCGCATCATCACCGAGTCGTTCGCGCCCCTGCCCATCCTCACCTGCCGGCTGTTCGACGACGAGATGGTCGGGCTGGACCGGCTGGCCGAGGTGGCCGCCGAGGTCTACGGCTCCCGCGACCCGGCCGACGTCCTGGCCGAGTCACGGCCCCTACGGGTCACCAAGCAGCGCGGCGGCGGCTACGCCCTGCGCATGGAGCTGCCGTTCGCCGAGCGGGGCGACCTGGACGTCCACCGCAAGGGCGACGAGCTGCTGATCAAGGTCGGGGGCTACAAGCGCAACGTGCTCCTGCCCCAGGCCCTCCAGCCGCTGGAGATCTCGGCCGCCAACCTGCGCGGCGGCACCCTGGTGGTGCGCTTCGACGCCCGCGAGGGGCCGTCGGCCGGGGCCAGGGGCGCCTGATGCCGGCCGCGACCCGAGGAGCGCCCATGCCCGACGAGCAGGCCGCGGCGCCCGGCCAGGCCCCCGAGTGCCAGATCTGCCCGATCTGCGCCGGGCTGGCGGCCCTCCGCTCGGCCCGGCCGGAGGCGGTCGAGCACCTCGTCAAGGCCGGTGCCGAGCTGCTGCTGGCCGCCAAGGCCCTGCTGGACGGCCACGCCGAGCCGGCGGGGGAGCCGGCCCCGCGACGGCGCCGGGCCCGCCGGGCCGGTGGCGACGCCGCGGTCCGGGACGACGGCCTCCAGCGCATCGACATCGGATAGCCGGGTGCCGTCTCCTGCCAGGGTCGAGCCGCACGCGCTCGGCATCGACATCGGCGGGACCAAGATCGCCGCCGGGGTGGTCACCGGCGACGGGCGGATCCTGGACCGGACCCGGGTCCCGACCCCGCCCGACGACCAGGCGGCCACCCTGGCCGCGCTGCTGGCGGTCGTGGACGAGCTGCGGGCCCGCAACCCCGGGGTGGAGGCGATCGGGCTGGGGGCGGCCGGGCTGGTCGAGTGGCCAGGCGGCATCGCCCGCTGGGCCCCCCACAACACCTACCGGCACCTGGAGCTGCGCCGCCTGCTGCACGAGCGGACCGGCCTGCCGACCATCGTCGACAACGACGCCAACGTCGCCGCCTGGGCCGAGGCCCGGTTCGGGGCCGGCGCCGGCAGCGACGACCTGGTGCTGGTCACCGTCGGCACCGGGATCGGCGGCGGGCTGGTCCTGGACGGCCACCTCTACCACGGCGAGCACGGGTTCGCGGGCGAGCTCGGCCACCTGATCGTCGACCCGGGCGGCGACCTGTGCGCCTGCGGCAACCACGGCTGCCTGGAGGCGATGGCCTCCGGCTCGACCCTGGGCCGCCTCGGCCGGGAGGCGGCCGCCGCCGACCCGTCCGGCCGCATGGCCACCCTGGCCGGACGCCCCGGCCTGGTCACCGGCGAGGTCGTCTTCGCCGCCGCCGCCGAGGGCGACACGACCGCCCTGGCCGTGTTCGACCGGGTCGGCTACTGGCTCGGGGTCGGCATCGCCTCCCTGGTCACCATCTTCGACCCCGACCTGGTGGTGGTCGGCGGCGGCGTCGCCGCCACCGGCGACCTCCTCCTCACCCCAGCCCGCGCCAGCTTCGAGCGCTACGTCCACGCCCGCGCCCACCGCGACCTCCCCCCCGTGGTCCCCGCCCGCCTCGCCGCCGACGCCGGCCTCGTCGGCGCCGCCACCCTGGCCCTGGCCCGCGGCTGATGGCCGGTCCCGGGGGGCTGCCCATCCTAGGGGTGGCCCTGCCGCAGTTCTCGGCCGAGCCGGGGCCGGCGCTGGCCGCCTGCCGGGATGCGCACCGGCTGGGGTTCGGAGGGGCGTTCGTGTTCGACCACCTGTGGCCGCTCGGGGCTCCGGGTCGGCCGGCGCTGGAGGGCTGGACGTTGCTGGCCGCCCTGGCCGCAGAGGTCGATCATCAGCCTGGCGGCGCCGGGGGGTTCCGGGTGGGGACGCTGGTGACCAGGGCCGGGTTGCGGGCGCCGGCGCTGGTGGCGCGGATGGCCGCGACCGTCGGGGAGGTGGCCGGCGTGCCGGCGGTGATCGGGGTGGGGCGGGGGGACCCGGACAACCGGGACGAGAACCTGGCCTACGGGCTGCCGTTCCCGGGGCCGGCCGAGCGGTCCCGGGCCGTTGCCGACACCGTGGCCGCGCTGCGGGGGCCGCTGGCCGGGTCGCCGCCACCCGAGGTGTGGGTCGGGGGCGTCGGGGCGGGCGGGCAG
>JBJMHP010000362.1:0-4172 GCA_045807325.1 Actinomycetes bacterium
CGGCCGGCAGGTCGTGGTTGGCGGCCATGGCGAAGCCGGTGCGGCTGAGCCCGGCCTGGAGCGACAGCAGCACCCCCAGGGAGGCGACCGCCGCGCCCACGCGGACCACCGGTTCCAGGCCGGCCAGGCGCCCGGCCCCGACCGCATCGGCCAGGGGCGCGGGCGAGGAGGCCAGCGCCGCCGGCCCGGCCGCCAGCAGGGCGGCGGCGCACACCACCGCGTAGACGGCCAGCACGATCCCGAGTGCCAGGGGCACAGCCCGCGGGATCGTGCGGGCCGGGTCGGCCACCTCCTCCCCGAGGGTCGCCACCCTGGCGTAGCCGGCGAAGGCGAAGAACAGCAGCCCGGCCGCCTGGAGCACCCCGTGCCCGCCGGGCCAGGCCCCCGCCGAGGTCAGGTTGCCCGGGTCGGCCTGCCCGCCGAGCAGCATCCCGGCCACGGCCGCGGCCAGCGCCGCCAGCACCACCGCGACCACGACCCGGGTCGCGGCCGCGGTCCTGGCCACCCCCAGATAGTTGGCCACGGTGACCGCGGCCAGCCCGCCGAGGGCCACCGGGCGGGCCAGCCCGGGGGCGACATAGCTCCCGAAGGTCAGGGCCATGGCGGCACAGCTGGCCAGCTTCCCGGCCACGAACGCCCACCCGGCCAGGAACCCCCAGAACGGCCCCAGCCGACGCCGCCCGTACACGTAGGCGCCACCCGACTCCGGGTACACGGCGGCCAGCGCCGCCGACGAGGAGGCGTTGGCGTACGCCACCAGCCCGGCCAGGACCAGCCCGGCCAGCAGCCAGCTCCCGGCCGCCCCGGCCGCCGGCCCCACCGCCGCGAACACCCCGGCGCCCAGCATCGACCCCAACCCGATCACCACCGCGTCGGCCAGGCCGAGCCGACGCTCGAGCCGGTCAGGCACGCCGTGCCCCACCCATGCCGACCTCGGCCAGGCGGTGGGTGAGGAAGGCCTGCTCGACGGGGTTGGTGGCCAGGTCGAGGGCGCGGCGGTAGACGGTGGCCGCCTCCGGGCCTCGGCCCAGGCGGCGCAGTAGGTCGGCCCGGCCGGCGTGGAGGAGGTGGTAGCCGTCCAGATCGCCGGAGGCGGCCAGCTCGTCCATCAGGGCCAGGCCGGCCGCCGGGCCGTCCACCATGGCCACCGCGACCGCCCGGTTGAGGGCGACCACGGGCGAGGGGGCCACCTCCATGAGCTGATCGTAGACCAGGAGGATGCGCCGCCAGTCGGTGGCCGCGGCCGTCGGGGCGACCGCGTGCAGGGCGGCGATGCATGCCTGGAGCCGGTAGGGCCCGGGCGGGCTGCGGCGGATCGCCTGGTCGAGCAGGCGGACGCCCTCGCCGATCTTGGCCCGGTCCCAGCGGCCCCGATCCTGGTCCTCCAGCAGCACCAACTCGCCGGCCGGGCCGACCCGCGCCTCCCGGCGGGCGTCGTGCAGCAGCAGCAGGGCCAGCAGCCCCAGCGCCTCGCCCTCGTCCGGCATCAGCTCGGCCAGGACCCGGCCCAGGCGCACCGCCTCGGCGCACAGCTCCCGCCGGACCAGGCTGTCCCCGGCGCTGGCCTCGTAGCCCTCGTTGAAGATCAGGTAGAGGACGGCCAGCACCGAGTCCAGCCGCTCCGGCAGCAGGTGGTCGGGCGGTACCCGGTAGGGGATGGCGGCGTCGCGGATCTTGCGCTTGGCCCTGACCAGTCGCTGGGCCATGGTCGCCTCCGGCACCATGAAGGCGCGGGCGATCTCGGGCGTCGAGAGCCCCCCGAGGGTCCGCAGGGTGAGGGCGACCCTGGCCTCGGGCGACAGGGCCGGGTGGCAGCAGGTGAAGATCAGCCGTAGCCGGTCGTCGGCGATGGTGTGCATCTCGTTGTCCTGCCCGCGGGCCGCCTCCAGCAGGGCCAGGGTGGCCCGGCGCTCGGCCAGCCCGCGCTCGCGGCGGAGCCGGTCGATGGCCTTGTTGCGGGCGGTGGTGATGATCCAGGCCCCGGGCCGGTCGGGGACGCCCGCACTCGGCCAACGCTCGACGGCGACCAGGAAGGCCTCCTGGACCGCCTCCTCGGCCAGGTCGAAGTCGCCGAGGACACGGATGAGGGTGGCCACGGCCTGCCCGGACTCCTCCCGGAACACCCGCTCGACCAGCGCACGGGCCTCTGTGGCCACCCTCACCTCCTGACCGTCCGGGGGCTCAGGCGTGCGGCCCCGGACCCGGCCGTCCTCAGGACGGCATGTCGACCTCCATGACCGGCCGGACCTCGATCGTCCCGCGACGGGCGTCGGGGATCCCGGCCGCCACCTCGACCGCCTCGTCCAGGTCCTTGCAGTCGACGAGGTAGAAGCCGCCCAGCTGGTCCTTGGTCTCGGCGAACGGCCCGTCGGTGGTGAGCGTGTCGCCGTTCCGCACCCGCACGCTGGTGGCAGTGGACGTCGGCTGCAGGGCCTCGCCACCCTTCATCAGGCCGCGGTCGATGATGTCCTTGGTGAAGGCCATGTACTCCTGGTTGACGGCCTGGGACTCCTCCTCGGTCTGGCTGGCCCAGTCCTGCTCGCTGGCGTAGATCAGCAGCGCGTAGCGCATGCTCCCCTCCTCGGGACACGGGCGGCGCCGGTCGCCGTCCTCTCTCTCCATCCAACCGACGAGCGGCCAGGACCGGAATCGACACCCCCGGCCAGGTTTCCTCAGCGATAGTTGGTGAACCGCAGCGGCAGGCCCTCGTCCCGCTCCTTGAGCAGGGCGATGGCCTGCTGGAGGTCGTTCTTGCTCTTGCCGGTGACCCGGAGCTGGTCGCCCTGGACCTGGGCCTGCACCTTGAGGCCGGACTGCCGGATGGTCTTGGCCAGCGCCTTGGCCTTGTCCTCGGGGATGCCCTGGAGGAAGGTGCACTCGACCCGGTAGGTGCCGCCGCCGGCCGGCCGCGGCTCCGAGGAGGTCAGCGCCTTCAGCGACACCGACCGCTTCACCAGCCTCTCCTTGAACACGTCCAGGGCGGCCAGCGCCCGCTGGTCGGTCTTGGAGACGATCACCACCTGCTCACCCGACCAGGCGAGCGAGGTGCCGGTGTTCTTGAAGTCGAAGCGCTGCGACAGCTCCTTTCTCGCCTGGTTGACGGCGTTGTCGACCTCTTGACGGTCGACCTTGGCGACGACGTCGAACGAGGAGTCGGCCACGGCGTTCCTCCTTCCTCGAGACCACCCGCGACGCTAGCAGACCGGACGACCCAGGGTAGGCCGGCCACCCACGGCGGTTGGCGGTGGACAAAGCCGGGTACCCGTTCCTCCCAGGTCTCGGACGGGGAGGAAGGTGTGGGCTTCACCCGGCAGTTCACCGGCGGCTTCGAGGACGTCGCCGACGCCAGGCGGTTCGTGGGCGACGCCCTCCTGCGCGACACCGAGCTCTACGAGGCGGCCCGGCTCCTGGTCGACGAGGCCATCACCAATCCGTTGCTGCACAGCGAGGCCTGCGGGACCACCCGCGCCTTCCAGGTGACCGTCGCCTTCCGCCCCGACCTGCTCCACGTCGAGGTCCACGACGGCGGGGTCCCCCTCCCGCTCGACCGCACCGACCCCCGGCCGCCCTCGGTGGCCGGGCGCAGCCTTGAGCTGTTCGACGCCCTGGCCCTCGACTGGGACTCCTCCCCCGAGCCCGACCGCCCCGGCCACGTCGTCTGGTTCGAGCTGGAAGCCTGACCCCAGGCCGGTTGTTGGCCTCCAGCGGAGGCCGGTATCATCCGCCCTCGATCAGGCAGGGTGCCCGAGCGGCCAAAGGGAGCGGTCTGTAAAATCGCCGGCATTGCCTACACAGGTTCGAATCCTGTCCCTGCCACAACCCCTCTGAGCTGCGGAAACGCGGCCGCCGGTCCGGCGATCAGGCCGGGTTCGACGCTCCGGTTTCGCTCCGGTTTCCCTCCACCCGACGCCCCGCCGACACCGCTCGCCCATCCCGCGCTGCCGGGCCGAACACGCCCTCGATCAGCCCGGCCACCCGGGGGGCGGTCTGGGGGAGCTGGTGGATGTAGACCCGCTGGGCGAGGGCGCCGCCGTCGGCATGGCGCAGCTGGGCGGCGATGATGCTGGCCGGCTCCTTATTGGCGGCCATCGCCGAGGCCAACGCCTGCCGCAGCATGGGGGGATGGGGGGCCAGCCCGATGCTGGCGGCCAGGCGGGCGAAGGCCCGGCTGG
>JBJMHP010000363.1:0-9186 GCA_045807325.1 Actinomycetes bacterium
TGGTCGTGCTCGCCCCCGGCCGCCCCCGGACGCGCCGGGTCGTGCTCCTGGCCGGCCTGGCCGTGGCCGCCGCCGTGGCCGTGGCCCTCGGGGCCGGCCTGGGCGGGCCGGTCAGCCACGCCGGCCACTTCGCCGAGCGCCTGCGCCACGGCCCGGCCGACGCCGCCGGGGTCGTGGTCGACCAGCTCGCCCGCAACCTCCGCCTCCTGGCCAACAGCCCGTTCGCCTGGGTCGGTCCCCTCCAGGTGCTCCTGGCCGGGCTGATCGCCCTGCGCCCACCGCCCCCGTTCCGCGGGCTACCGGAATGGATCCGGCGTGTCCTCGGCCTCGGCGCCTTCGGCTCGCTGCTGCTGATCCTGCTGAACGACACCGGCGTCACCGCCACCGCGGCCAGCGGGCTGTTCCTGCTGGCCATCCCCGCCTGGGCCTGGCTGGAGCGGTACCGGCCGGCCGGGCCCGGGGCCGGGAGGGAGGTCGCCCGGCCCGCCGAGGTGCGTCACTGACGCGACAGCCCCTGGGCCGACCCGCGGGCGCCGGCCGCCCAGCCGAGGACCACAGCCAGGAGCTGGACGGCGCCGACAGCGACCAGGGTGCCCCCGACGTCGACCAGCTCCAGGACCGGGCCGGCCACCGCCGAGCCGACCGCGAACGCGCCCAGCTTGACGCTGGCCGCGGTGGTGAAGATCTGGCCCCGCAGCGGCGGCGGGGACCAGCGCTGGCGGGTCGCGAAGGTGGCCGCGAACGCCGGCCCCTCCACCATGCCCGCCAGGGCCACCAGGACCAGGGCGACCGCGAACGCCGGAGCCAGCGGCCAGGCCACCACGACCAGGCCGAACAGGCCGAGGCCGGCCAGCACCACCCGGTGCGGCGGCCAGCCGGCGGTGGGCCGGGCGGCGGCCAGGGCCCCGGCGATCGCCCCCGCCTCCATGGCCGCCCACAGGTAGCCGGCGCCGGCCCGGCCGGCCCCGAGCCGCTCGGCCCAGAACGGCATGGCCAGGGTGAGCAGGCCGGTGCCGCCCAGGCCGACGGCGGTGGCCACGGTGACCCCGCGCAGCACCGGGGTGCGGACCAGCTGCCCGAGCCCCTGGCGGATGGCCGTGCCCAGCGGGGTCGGGTGGTCGCCGGCCGGAGCCACGGCCCTCGGCATGCGGGCGATGGCCGGCAGGGCCAGGCCGGCCAGCACCGCCTCGGCCAGCACGGCCCAGGCCGCCCCGGCGGTGGCCGCGACCGCCCCGGCGACCGCCGGGCCGGCGATGGCGGCGGTGTTGAAGCTGCTCGCCTCGAGGGCGTTGGCCCTCGGCAGCAGCCGCTCGGGCACCAGCAGCGGGATCATGCTGGTGTAGCCGCCGGTGGCCAGCGGGCCGGTCAGCCCGGCCAGGGCGGCCAGGACCAGCAGGACCCAGCCGGGGGCGCGGCCGGCGGCGGCCAGGATGCCGAGCAGGCTGGCTGCCAGCAGCACCTGGTTGGTGCCGAGCGCGACCCGCCGCCTGCTCGTGCGGTCCAGCCAGGCGCCCAGCACCGGTCCGGTCACCACCGCCGGCAGGGTGGTGGCCGCGACCACCGCCCCGGCCAGGCCCGGCCGCCCGGTGCGGTCCAGGACCAGCAGCACCGCCGCCACCGGGAACATCTCGCTGGCCAGACGGGCCAGGGTGGCGGCCAGGAGGAACGCCGGGTACCCGGGCTGTGCCGGCAGGCCGCCCCGGTGGGCCGGCGCGTCGGAGGTGGGGGCGGTCACCCGGTCAGGGTATCGCCGCCGCGGCCGGGACCGGTCGGCCACGGAGGTGACGGAGCTCAGATGAGGAGGGAGGCCAGGGCGGGGCGGGGGTTCTTGAACCGGTAGGCGGTCCGGAAGTAGCACCACACGGTGCCGCCGTGGGAGTAGGTCACCGGGGTCGGGCGGCGTGGCCGGCCGATGTCCAGTGACATGGTCACCTGGTCGTCGTCGGGGTAGTTGGGGTCGTACAGCCGCAGGGTGAGCCGGGTGCCCTCCAGGTCGTAGCCCCAGGCCAGCACCTGGTGGTTGGCGCCCAGGTCCCGCGGGTCGCGGGACCTGGTCCTGACCAGGCCCAGCGGGCTCAGGGTGCCGCGGTCCAGCTCGCCGCGGATGGCCGGCCACTCCAGCCGGACCATCCGCCAGGCCCGCCCGTGGACCAGGGGCAGGTCGCCGTCGGGCAGGGCCGGGTGCATGAGCTTGAGGTAGGTGGCCGGTCCGAACGGCAGCGAGAGGCTGTCCAGCAGCCGGTCGGCCACGTACCGGAACACCGGGCCGTCGCCCGGCGCCCTGGCCATGGCCGGTGGGGCCAGGCCGGCCTCGAACAGGTCGCGGACGGTGTAGGCCATGCCGCCGCACAGGCCGTTGGCGGCGTCCCCGATCGGGACGGTGATCCCGCCGGGCAGGTCGATCTCGAGGTTGGGCACGTGGGGGAAGGCGTTGGGGAAGTGCAGGCCCCTGGTCGACGGGAGGAACCCGGGAACGCGGACGCTGGTCATGCGGTCCTCCATAGGCTTGGTTCCATGGCGCTCGGTTCTCCCCCCCGCCCGGCCAGCATGACCGCTGACCGGCGGCCGGCCCGATGACGGCCGTCACCGCCCGGCTGTGCCGTCCGTCACGCGGGCGGGCGGCCGCTCAGTGGGCCGGTCCCGACTCCCAGTTGCGGCCGAACCGGTCGGGCGTCTCGGCCATCACCTGGGCGGCCAGGGCGTCCGGGTCGCCGTCGCCGAGCCGCCTGGTCACCAGCGCCACCCCGTCGGCGACCAGCGCCCCCGGCGGCAGGGCGGCCGCCGCCCAGCGGGCCAGGGCCCGGACGCTGCGGGTCCTGGCCTTGACGCGGACCTGGAGCTCGCGGGCGACGGCGTCCTCGAAGCGGTTCATCGCGGCGAGCCTACGCCGATTGCGTACACTCGGGCCGTGCTTGCCGTCGACCACCACCCCCTCGGCCTCGACGCGGGACCGCCGTGATGCGGCCGCCGTGGCGGTTCCGGGGCGAGCCGCTGGCCCTGGAGTGGGTGGCGGACGGCTGGCACCTGCGCTTCGTGCAGCCCTACCGGGCGACCAAGGTGTACCGCTGCCCCGGCTGCAACCAGGAGATCTTCCCCCGGACCCTGCATGTGGTGGTCTGGCCCGAGGGGGAGCCGGCCCAGCGCCGCCACTGGCACAAGGCCTGCTGGGAGCGGCGCTTCGGCGAGCTGAAGCGGGCGGCGCGACGGGGCGGCCCGGCGACGTAGAGTTGGCCCGCCGAGCCCCGCAGCCGAGCCGATAGAGAGAAGGAGCAGCCAGTGTCCGTGTCGCAGAGCGCCCTCGGCCGACCCCGCCGACTCGTGCTGGCCGACGTGCTGCCAGGCGACCGCGTCCGCGACGCCGTCCTGGTGCTCGGGTTCGCCGCCTTCACCGGGCTGGCCGCCCAGGTCGCCGTCAAGCTGCCGTTCACGCCGGTGCCGATCACCGGGCAGACCTTCGCCGTGCTGCTCGGCGCGGCCGCCCTCGGCTGGCGCCGCGCCCTGGCCGGGATGGTGCTGTACCTGGCGCTCGGGCTCACCCCCTGGGTGCCCTGGTTCGCCGAGGGGGAGGGCGGCACCGGCATGCTCCAGGCGCCGTCGTTCGGCTACATCGTCGGGTTCCTGGTCGCGGCGGCGCTGGTCGGATGGATGGCCGAGCGTGGCTGGGACCGGACCCCGCCCAGGACGGTCGTGACCATGGTCGCCGGCAACCTGGTCATCTACGCCTTCGGGCTGCCCTTCCTGATGGCCACCCTCGACGTCGGCCTGGCCAAGGGCCTCGAGCTGGGGGTGACCCCGTTCCTGGCCGGCGACGCGCTCAAGATCCTGCTGGCCGCCGGGCTCCTCCCCGGCGCCTGGGCGCTGGTCGGCCGCGACCCGGAGGGGTCCGGGGAACCCCAGGGGGTGCCCCGGTGAATCCGGAGGGGTCTGGGGAACCCCAGGGGGGTGCCCCGGTGAATCGGGACTAGCCGCCATGTCGGTGGAGGAGACGCTGCGCCTGGACGGGCGGACGGCCCTGGTCACCGGGGCCAGCCGCGGGATCGGCAGGCAGGCCGCCCTGACCCTGGCCGCCGCCGGGGCCACGGTGGTGCTGGCCGCCCGCTCGGTCGAGGACCTGGGCGAGGTCGCCGCCGCGGCCCGCCGGGCCGGCGCCCCCGACGCCATCGTCGCCGTCACCGACGTCCTGGACGAGGAGGCCGTGCAGGCCGCCGTGGGCACCGCGGTCGACGCCACCGGGCGGCTCGACGTGGTCGTCAACGTGGCCGGCGGCCAGGGGTTCACCGCCTATGTGGCCGACACCCGGACCGAGGGCTGGGACAAGGTCCTCGGCCTCAACCTGCGCTCGGTGTTCCTGGGCAGCAAGGCGGCCATGGCCCACCTGCCGCCAGGCGGGTCGATCGTGAACGTGGCCAGCATCGCCGGGTTCACCGCCAGCCCCGGGCTGGCCGCCTACGGGGCGGCCAAGGCGGGCGTGATCGCCCTCACCCGCACCCTGGCCGTCGAGGCGGCCCCGCACGGGGTGCGGGTCAACTGCCTGGCCCCCGGCTGGGTCCGCACCGAGCTGACCCACCGGATGTGGTCGGACCCGGAGACCAGCCGGGCCCTGGTCGCCCAGATCCCCCTGGGCCGCTGGGCCGACGTCGAGGAGCTGGCCGGGCCGCTGCTGCTGCTCGCCTCCGACGCCGGCAGCTACATCACCGGCGCCACCCTGGTGGTCGACGGCGGGCTGCTGGCGTGACCCGCCCGGATCGCTCCTATGCTGAACGGATGGGCGACTCGCTGCTGGACCGGGCGACCCGGCTGCCGTTCGTCATCCCCGGCGACCCGACCGGGGTGCCGGCGTCGGTGCTGCTGGCCCTGGCCCCGGTCGAGGGGGCCGACGACCTCGAGCTGGTGCTGGTGCAGCGGCCCGACCACCTGCGCCAGCACGCCGGCCAGGTCGGCCTGCCCGGGGGCGCGGTCGAGCCCGGGGACGCCGACGGGGTCGCGGCCGCCCTGCGCGAGGCCCACGAGGAGGTCGGCCTCGACCCGGCCGGGGTGCGCGTGCTCGGCAGCCTGGACCGGACGTACCTGGCCGTGTCCGACTTCGACGTGCTGCCGGTGGTCGGGGTCTGGGACGGCCTGGCCCCGCTGACCCCGAACCCGGACGAGGTCGCCGAGATCCTGCGCCCGACCCTGCGCCAGCTCGCCGACCCGGCCAACCACGGCACCATGGCGTTCGAGGCCATCCTGGGCGAGGCGGCCATGGCCGCCCGCGGCATCCCCGGGGACCTGACCAGCCCCGTGTTCTGGGTCGACGGGACCCTGGTGTGGGGGTTCACGGCCGGGCTGCTGGTCGGGTTCCTCGACTCCCTCGGCCTCCAGGCCCCGCCCCTCCCCGCCTACTGGGGCCTGCGCCCCTGACCCCTCGAGGAGCGCCCGATGTCGAACCCCGTGCCCGAGCCTGACGCGGAGCCGCCTGAGCCGCCGGTTCCGCCGGCCGCAACCAGCGGGGCCGGGACGCCGCTGGTCCTGCTGCACGCCTTCCCCCTCGACGGCCGCATGTGGGCGCCCCAGGTCGAGGCCCTGGCCGGCACCTACCAGGTGATCGTCCCCGACCTGCGCGGGTTCGGGGCGGCCAGGGACCAGGCGGTTGAGGAGGCCGGCATGGACCTGCTGGCCGACGACGTGGCCCGGCTGCTGGACGACCGCGGCCTCGACCGGGTGGTGCTCGGCGGCCTTTCCCTCGGCGGCTACGTGGCCCTGGCCTTCCTACGCCGCCACGCCGACCGGGTCAGCGGCCTGGTCCTGCTCGACACCAAGGCAACCGCCGACGGCGACCAGGCCCGCAAGGACCGGCTGGCGATGGTCGAGCGCGTCCTGGCCGAGGGCAGCGGCTTCGTGGCCGAGGCGATGCTGCCCAAGCTGCTCGGCGAGACCAGCCGTGAGCACCGGCCGGAGGTGGTCGAGAAGGTCGGGACGCTGATCCGCGAGCAGGCCCCCGAGGCCATCGTCGGCGCCCAGCGGGGCATGGCCGCCCGGTCGGCCACCACCGACGTGCTGGCCTCGATCGCCGTCCCGACCCTGGTCGTGACCGGCGAGGAGGACGCCGTCACCGGGCCCGAGGTCGGCCGCGACCTCGCCGCCGCGATCCCCGGGGCCCGGTTCCTGCTGGTCGAGGAGGCGGGGCACCTGGTCAACCTGGAGCGGCCGGAGATCGTCAACGAGGCCCTCCTCGACTTCCTGGCCCCGCTCTGGATCTGACAAGCTTGCTCCATGACAACTGGTCCGCGCATCTAGTACGCTCGGGTTGGTCGAGGCTCTGGTCTCCCCCTGCCAGAGCCAACGGCGCGAGGGGGGCAGGGGAGGACCGGCTCCTGCCCCCCTCGCTCTCATCGGGATCCGTTTGGGATCAGCGTTGGACGGCTGCGCGTTGGTCCCTGGTGGGTCCCCGCTTACCGCCTATCCCCGGTGGCCGGTTCCTTCCTGGACCAGCTCGACCAGGACGCCCTGCATGGACTTGGGGTGGACGAAGGCGATGGTGCTGCCGCCGGAGCCGATGCGGGGGGCCGGGTCGATCACCTCGAAGCCCTGGGTGCGCAGGTCGGCGACGGCGACGGCGACGTCGGGAACGGCGTAGCCGACGTGGTGGAGGCCCTCGCCCCGCCTGGCCAGGAAGCGGCCGACCGGGGTGTCGGGGTCAAGGGGGGCGACGAGCTGGACGAAGGCGTCGCCGGCGCGCAGCAGCAGCTCGTGGACGCCCTGCTCGGTGATCACCTCCTCGTGGGTGACCTCCAGGCCCAGCACCTGCTCGTAGAGGGCGCGGGCCGCGGTCAGGTCGGTGACGGCGATGCCGACATGGTCGAGGCGTCCAAGCTGCACGGCGGCGGTCCTTTCAGGTGGCCAGGTCGAGGATCCAGTCGGCGGCGGTGTGGTCGAGGTCCCAGCCGGCCCCGGCCGCGGCCCGGTCGGCCGACCCGCCGGCCGCGGTGAACAGCCACAGCGGCCGGCCGGCGGGGACCAGGCCGCGGGCCAGCTCCAGCATCCGCCGGCCCACCCCCCGCCCCTGGGCGGAGCGGCGCACGGCGAAGTGGCACAGCTGGGTGGTGGTGCCGGAGTCGAACAGCAGCAGCACCCCGCCGCCGTCGCCGGTCCGGAAGGGGCGGCTGCGGGGGTCCCGGTACCGGCGCCGGTACGCCTCCTCGCGGGCGCCGGCCCCGTCGTCATGGTCCCAGGCGTCCCGCCACACCTCCAGGAAGGCGTCGACGTCGCCGGGCCCCAGCTCGAGCAGCCCCGGCGCCCCCGCGCCGGTGCCGGCGGTCCGCCGGTAGGCCTGGTCCTCGACGTGGCGGTAGCCGAGCCCGGCCAGGTCGTCGCCCAGCCCCGGCCGGGACGAGGGCGAGGCCAGCACGTGGACGTAGTCGCGGCCGGCGGCCCGGAAGGCGGCCGCGGCCCCCTCGGCGTCGTAGGCCAGCCGCACCCCGAAGCAGAAGTTGTAGACGAACAGCGGGTCGACCGGGCTGGTCACGACCTTGCCCGCCGCCAGCTGGACCACGCCGCCGCCGCCGATGACGGACAGGTTGAGGTGGTTCTGCTCGCAGGCATGCACGAACCCGAGGCTCACGCCGGCCAGCCTACCGTGCCGGCCGCGGCGCTGCGGCTACGGGCGGCTTCGTAGACGAGGCGGTCCCCGGCGACCGGCTCGACCAGCAGCCAGGTGCCGTCGTCGGCGAGGGCGCGGCGGATGTGGGCGGCCCCTGGACGGCGCCGCCCGCGTTCTTAGCCGGCTGACCCGGGCGGTAGACTCGGACGAAGGCAGGCGAAGGGGGAACAGCCATGTTCGAGCGAACCCAGCCGGTGATCTGTGCCGGGGCCAGGACGCCCATCGGGCGCTTCGGCGGGGCGCTTGCTCCGCTGCCCGCGGTCGAGCTGGGGGGGCGGGCCATCGCGGCCGCGCTGGAGCGGGCCGGGACCGACCCGGGCGCGGTCGAGCACGTGATCATGGGACACGTGCTCCAGGCGGGCCAGGGCCAGATCACGGCCAGGCAGGCCGCGGTCCGGGGCGGCCTCCCGATGACCGTGCCCGCCCTCACCGTCAACAAGGTCTGCCTGTCCGGGCTCAACGCCATCGCCACCGCCGCCCAGTACGTCGAGCTGGGCCAGGCCGGGCTGCTGGTCGCCGGGGGGATGGAGTCGATGAGCGGCACCCCCTACGTGGTGCCCAAGGCCCGGTTCGGAGCCCGCATGGGCGACACCGAGCTGGTCGACGCCATGGTCCACGACGGGCTCTGGGACGCCTTCGACGACGCCCACATGGGCGGCCTCTCCGACCAGGTCAACCAGCGCCTGGGGATCGACCGGGCGGCCCAGGACGAGTGGTCGGCCCGTTCCCACGAGCGGGCCGCCGAGGCGACCAAGAACGGCGTCCTGGCCTCCGAGATCGCCCCCGTGGTGATCGCCCAGCGCAAGGGCGAGGTCACGGTCGAGGAGGACGAGGGCATCCGGCCCGGGACCACCGCCGAGGCCCTGGGCAGGCTGCGGCCGGCGTTCTCGCCCGACGGCACCATCACCGCCGGCAACGCCTCCCAGCTCTCGGACGGGGCGGCGGCGGTGGTGGTCACCTCCCGGGAGCGGGCCGCGGTCGACGGCCTGCCCGTGCTGGCCTCGATCATCGCCTACGGGACGGTGGCCGGGCCCGACACCAGCCTGCACTCCCAGCCGTCGCGGGCCATCGCCGACGCCTGCCGGCGGGCCGGGGTGACCCCCGCCGACCTGGACCTGGTCGAGATCAACGAGGCCTTCGCCGCCGTGGCCCTGCGTTCCACCCAGGAGCTGGAGCTGGAGGAGGGCATCGTCAACGTCAACGGCGGCGCGGTCGCCCTCGGCCACCCGATCGGGGCCAGCGGCGCCCGGGTCGTGCTCACCCTGGCCATGGAGCTGCGGCGCCGCGGCGGCGGCCTCGGCGCGGCCGCGCTGTGCGGCGGCGGCGGCCAGGGCGACGCCCTGGTGGTCCGGGTCGAGGGGTGAAGCTTCCGCCGGAGGGGTCCGGGGAACCCCGAGGGGGGGCCCCGGTGGCTCGGGAGGGGTCCGGGGACCCCCGAGGGGGTGCCCCGGTGGACAGATTGGTGGAGCGGCTGCGGGCCGGCGACAAGCGGGCCGTGGCCCGGCTCATCTCCTGGGTCGAGGACGGCGACCGGGACCAGCTCAGGG
>JBJMHP010000364.1:0-6389 GCA_045807325.1 Actinomycetes bacterium
CCCCCACTGCCGAGCGCGGTGCGGGGCCATCGGCCGGCAGGTCGTCCCCGCCGGCCGACCGAAGGCGGACAATACTTACCAACTGGAGGTAATCGTGCGGATCATCGTGCTGGGCGGCGATGGCTTCTGTGGCTGGCCGACGACGTTGCACCTGTCCAACCGCGGCCACGAGGTGCTCATCGTCGACAACCTGGTCCGGCGCAAGACCGACGTCGAGCTGGAGGTGGAGTCGCTCACCCCGATCCAGCCGCTGAGCACCCGGCTCCGCGCCTGGCATGAGCTGACCGGCCGCGAGGTCGGGTTCGAGTACTTCGACGTGGCCGAGAACTACCACCGGCTGCTGACGCTGATCCAGGACTGGCAGCCCGACGCGGTGGTCCACTTCGCCGAGCAGCGGGCGGCGCCGTACTCGATGAAGTCGTCCTGGCACAAGCGCTACACGGTCAACAACAACCTGAACGCCACCAACAACCTGCTGTCGGCCATCGTCGAGGCCGACGCCGACGTCCACGTGGTCCACCTGGGGACGATGGGCGTGTACGGCTACGGCACCGCCGGGGTGAAGATCCCCGAGGGCTATCTGAAGGTCCAGATCGCCACCGAGGAAGGCGGGGTCGTCGAGTCCGAGATCCTCTACCCGCCCAACCCCGGGTCGATCTACCACATGACCAAGACCCAGGACCAGCTGCTGTTCGCCTACTACAACAAGAACGACCGGATCCGGATCACCGACCTGCACCAGGGGATCGTCTGGGGGACCCAGACGGCCGAGTCGGCCCTGGACGAGCGGCTGATCAACCGGTTCGACTACGACGGGGACTACGGGACCGTGCTCAACCGGTTCCTCATGCAGGCCGCCGTCGACCACCCTCTGACCGTGCACGGGACGGGCGGCCAGACCCGGGCGTTCATCCACCTCCAGGACGCGGTGAGGTGCATCCAGCTGGCCATCGAGAACCCCCCGACGCCCGGCTCCCGCGTGCGGGTGTTCAACCAGATGACCGAGTCCCACCGGATCCTGGACCTGGCCAAGCTGGTGTCGCGGATCACCGGCGCCGAGATCGACTACGTCGACAATCCCCGCAACGAGGCCCCGGAGAACACCCTGATGGTCGAGAACCGGCAGCTGCTGGACCTCGGGCTGAAGCCCACGACCCTGGAGGAGGGGCTCCTGCGCGAGGTGACCGAGATCGCCGAGCGCTACCGCGACCGCTGTGACCTCGACAAGATCCCCGCACGCTCCCGGTGGACCAAGAACCAGTGACCCCGGCCACCCGCCCCGACCACCCGGCGCAGGTCCGTCCGGGCCAGGCCGGCCCCGGCGCGAGCCGCCCTGGCCCGGCCCCGCCCGGCCGGGACCGCCGCCGGCTGTCGGACGACGCCGCCCTGGCCGCCGAGTGCGCCCGCGCCGCCGAGGACCTGGAGGGGGCCGACGCCGACACCATCCTCAAGTGGGCCGTCGACCGCTACCACCCCGGCCTGGTCATCGCCTCCTCGATGGGCGACTGCGTGCTGGTCGACATCGCCGCCCGGGTCCAGCCCGGCCTGCCGGTGCTGTTCGTCGACACCGGCTACCACTTCCCCGAGACCATCGGCACCCGCGACGCCGTCGCCGCCCGCTACCCGGTCCAGATGCTGACCATCCAGCCGACCCGGACCGTGGCCGAGCAGGACGCCGCCGAGGGCCCCCGGCTGTACGAGCGCGACCCGGACCGCTGCTGCGCCCTTCGCAAGGTCACCCCGTTCGAGGTGGCCCTGGGCCGGTTCACCGCCTGGGCGTCGGGGGTACGCCGCGAGGAGACCTCGGCCCGGGCCGGCACCCGGGTGGTCGAGTGGGACCGCAAGCGCCGGATGGTCAAGGTCAACCCCCTCGCCGCCTGGACCCAGGACGACGTCGACCGCTACATCGCCGACCACGACGTGCTGGTCAACCCCCTGCTGTACGACGGCTACCCGTCGATCGGCTGCGCCCCCTGCACTCGCCGGGTCGCCCCCGGCGAGGACCCCCGCTCCGGCCGCTGGTCGGGCACGGGCAAGGTGGAGTGCGGCCTCAACCTGGGGGAGGACTAACCGCCGGACAGGGTGACCGGCTGGAGCAGGACCTGCCCGCCGGACCGGGTGGCCACCCAGGCCTGGAGCTGGGGCTGGCCGGGCCCTGGCTTGAACAGGGAGCCGGGCAGCATGGCCGCGAACCCGGTGGCCGGCGCCCCCTCCCTGGGCGGGTAGAGGGTGGCGGTGGCCGCGATCCGGCCGTTCACCCCGAGGACCAGCCGCGACCCCGCCGGCGGGGTGCCGGAGGTAAGCTCGCCGGCGATCATCGCCGGCGCTGGCGTGTCCGGGGTGACGGTCCCGAACCGGTCCCAGTTGGCCACCCTGGCGTGGCCGGCGGCCCCGGCGACCCGGCCGACCTCCGCGGGCGTCCGGTAGACCCAGTCGGCCCCCGCCCCGTACTGCCAGAAGCCGCGGTCGCCGTGCTGGTGGGCCCGGACCAGGGTGTCGGTGACCCCGCCGAGGACCTTCCGGAAGATCGGCGGCCCGTCACGGACCTGGCGCTCCCCAGGCGAGGCGTACCACCACTTGTCGGTCCGCGAGCGCCGGGGCTCGCCCAGCTGCGAGTAGCCGTCGACCTTCCAGGGCACGGTCAGGCCGGCCCCCTCGGCCAGGGTCGGGAGCAGGTCGACGTGCTCCCAGTTGCGGTCGTCGATGCGGCCCTTGGTCTGCCTGGGGGCCTTGAGGAACATCGGCACCCACATGAGGGTGGGCTCGTTGCCGTCCAGGGCCCGCGAGCGGACGGCCGGGCTGAACCCGGCCCCGTGGTCGGCGGTCATGACGACCAGCGACTTGTCGTACAGGCCCTGGCGCTTGAGCCGGTCGATGACCGTGCCCAGCACCTTGTCGGTCCAGGCCAGCTGCATGAGCATCCGCTGCTCGTTGACCTGCTGGACCCCCTCCGGCCAGGTGCCGGCCTTGGTCTGGGGCCCGCGGCCGATCGGGTTGCCGTAGACGCCCCCGTCGGGCAGGTACCGGTAGGGCGAGTGGGGCAGCAGCACGTGCAGGAAGTACAGGGTGGGCTGGCGGTCGCCGGCGTTGATCGACCTGGCGAAGGTGTCCGCCCGGGCGACCTGGTCGCCGCCCAGGTTGGCGAACAGGGCCGTCGGGCCCTTGCTGGTCGCGCTGGCCACATCGCCGCCGTTGTCGAGGAACGCCGGGTCGGCGGGGGCGTCCCGCGGCGAGGCGATGTCCTTGTAGAGCCGGGCCGTCTCCCTGGCCACCTCGCCGAACCCGGTGCCGGCCGCCTGGCCGCCGGCGCAGCGCCCGGGCGGGCACAGCCGGGTGACCGTCTCGTACGCCTTCATGTCGTAGTAGTGGCCGAACATGGTGAACAGGTTGTCCGGGTACAGCTGGGCCACCGGCGCGGCCGAGCGGTGGCTGCGGTCGGGATAGCGGCCGGTGAGGATGGCCGGGACGGCATAGGGGGTCCAGCCGCTGACCCCGGTGGCGTTGCGGTACCAGGTGGCCTGGTTGGCGAACTCGGCGAAGTGCGGGTACACGCGGGCGTCGACGTGGCCGCTGGAGTCGAGCAGCGCCTGGAGCGGGAACTCGTCGAACAGGATCATCACCACCGGCGGCAGCGGCCGGGACGGGTCGGTCCGGACCGGCACCGCCTTCCCGGCCGTCCGGCTGGGCAGGATCAGCTGGGCGGTCGGGGAGGTGGTGGCGAACAGCAGCGCGAACACCAGCGGGGCCGGGGCCAGGTAGCGGAGCCACAGCCGCAGCGGCGGCCAGCGCCAGTACAGGAGCCCGACGGCCACCCCGGCCAGCAGCGCGGCCAGGACGAGGCGCCGGCCGCGCAGCGGCAGCAGGTCCTTGCCGGCCTCCACGGCCAGCAGCACCAGCAGCCCGGTCACCAGCCCCCAGTGGAGCAGGCCCCGGGCCCGCTCGCCGGCGACCAGGCCGACGGCCAGCTCGGCCAGCCACAGGACCAGCGGGGGCAGCACCACCACCAGGGCCACCAGCAGCAGGATCTGCCCGCGGCTGGCCCGGTGGAGCAGGAAGAAGTCGGGCGCCTTGCCGGTCACGTCCAGCAGCGGCTGGGCGATGGCCAGGCCGCAGAGGACGAACAGCTCCAGCGGGGCCGACCAGGACGGCCACCCGGCCCGCCGCAGCAGCCGGGAGACCGTGCCGGTCCGACGCTCACCGGTCCCGGCGGGCTGCCCCGCGGTCTCGCTGCTCACCTACGGCTCACCTCCGCTGCCTTCGTCCCGGCTCAGCAGCCCATGAGGGGTGGCTGCGACGGGGGGACGGGGGTCAGCGTACCGGCCGGGGTGACGGCCCCCAGGTACAGGGTCCGCCGGTCGGCGCCGGAGCTGTCCGGGGTGTGCTCCAGGACGGCGTTCAGGTGCGACACGCGGATGCAGCTGACCGGCGGCCAGCCGCTCGTGCCGACGACGTCGCCGGGCAGGGCCTTGGGGTCCATGAAGACCACGTACAGCCGGCGGCCGTGGGCGGCCGCGGTGGCCGCCACCCGGCGCAGGTTGGCCGCGGTGGCCTGCCTCTCGGCGATGCCGGCGACGGGCACGCTGTCGCAGAAGGAGCGGGCGGTCTGCTGGTAGGTCGTCTCCAGCCCCTCGGTGGTCAGCAGGGCGGCGTCGGCGGGCAGGTCGGCGCAGAGGTTCTGGACCTCGCTCAGCTGGGGCACGCCCTCGCGGACGGTGAACACCCGGGCGCTGACCGAGGCCGGGAACGCGACCATGGCCACGGCCAGCACCGCCGCCACGGCCAGGACGGCCCGGGAGCGGCGGGCCAGCAGGCCGAGCACGACCGCGGCCGCCAGCAGCATCCCGGGGACGACCACCGGCAGGAACCGGCGGATGGCGTTGACCTGGTCCGGGGTGGCCGGGAGGGTGAGGTACAGCAGCGCCGCCGGCAGGAACACGGCCAGCGGGGCGACCAGCCGCAGCTCGCCGCGCCGCAGCAGCCGGTACACGCCGGCGGCGACCCCGAGCACGCCCAGGGCGATCGTGACCGGCCCCCAGTACCAGGACAGCCAGGCGATCGTCTGCTCGGCGTAGCTGCGCATGCCGTTGACCATCTGCCCCCCGGCCCGCTGGAGGAACTCGATGTAGGCGGGCTGGCCCGGCTCGGGGTTGCGGATGCGGCCCACGTACCACAGCGGCCGGCTGGCTCCGACGGCGCCCAGCACGAGCACGGCCGCGGCCCCGGCCGCCGGCAGCCAGCGGCCGGTGGCGGCCGCGACCCGGTGCAGCAGCCGGGTCCGCCAGGCCAGCACGACCGCGACCACGCCGACCGCCGCCACCGCAACGATGGCGGCCACCGACAGCAGCACCTCCCCGCCGAGGTCGTGGAGGTACTTGGGGCTGAGGTTGACCAGGTTGGCCACGGCCACCGCGGTCGGGACGGCCACGCCCCCCACCAGCGCGGCGACCTGGCCGGCGACCCGGCGCCGCCGCCCGGCCGGCGCCACGGCCAGGGCCACCGCGGCGAACACCGTCACCCCGATCAGGTAGAAGAAGCCGTCGACGCGGGCCAGGGTCACCGACCCGAGGACCAGGCCGGCCAGCCCGTAGGCCCAGGCCCGGTCGCGCCGCAGGGCCTCGGTGAGCAGGGCCAGCCCGCCGGTGATGAACAGCAGCGTCACCGGCTCGCTGTAGGGGTTGCGGGTGAAGTACAGCAGCGGCAGGGACACGGCCAGGGCGGCCATGGCCACCAGGGCCCACACCCGCCCGGTGTGCTGGCGGGCCAGGCCGTAGAAGGCCAGCAGGGCGCCGGCCCCGAGGGCGACGTTGACCCGCAGCAGCAGCCGGTCGTCGCCGAGCCAGCCGCCCACCGCCAGCAGCCCGGGCACCAGGTTGCTGAACTGGGAGTGCACGAACCCGGGGGTGGTGGAGGCGTCGAACCCGAGCGAGGAGAAGCTCACCCCGGCGACCCGGCCGAACACCTCCGGGTGCACCGCGATGGGCAGGGAGTCGTGGTGCTCCAGCCACTGGCCGGTGAGGGTGTAGGTGGCCGGGTCACGGAACACCTTGAGGTTCTGGGCCGTGAAGGGGGCGTTGCCGGCGGCGAAGGCGGCCGCGACGGCCAGGGCGGCGCCGTCGAGCCAGCGCGGCCCGTCCAGCGGCTCGGGGTGGCGCAGCCCGACCCCGTAGGCCGCGACCGCCGCCGCGGCCAGCCCGAGCGGCAGGACCAGCAGCGGCCGGAACTGGCCGACCTGGAGCAGGGCCATGGCGACCAGCGAGAACCCGGCCAGGGCGGCCGGCAGCAGCAGCGGGGAGGCCTCCAGCACGGCCCCCAGGCCGGCCTTGGGCCCGGGTGGGGAGACGGCCGGGGCGGCCGTCGGCGAGGCCGCCGGCGGCGCCGGCCGTGACAGC
>JBJMHP010000365.1:0-8917 GCA_045807325.1 Actinomycetes bacterium
GGTGCGCCGCACGATCGTCCCCAGGGTGCGCAGCAGCGCCTCGGCCACCTGGTCCTCGGTCCGGAGCAGCCGCAGCAGCTCGGGGCGGGTCACCACCAGCAGGGTGCAGCGCTCCACCGCCTCGGCCGACGCCGAGCGGGGCCCGGCGTCGAGCAGAGCCAGCTCGCCGAAGATGGCCGGGGCGTCGTGGCGATGCAGCTCGATCAGCTCCCCGTCCCGGGAGCAGACGACCAGCTTCACCGAGCCCTCCAGGAGCACGAACATGGCCTCGCCGGGGTCGTCCTGCCAGAACACCATCTGGCCCTTGTCGACCACCCGGCGTCCGGCGTGCTCGACCACGGTCAGGCGTGCCCGCTCGTCGAGCCCCCGGAACGGCTCGACCCTGCCCAGCAGGGTAGCGGCCGTGCTGGCGTCCAAGTCCTCACCGCCTGACCGGAACGGTGTCCTCGTCCCAATCCTGGGGGATCCCCGACCGGATTGCCAGAAGCAGGCGCGTTGACACCAGGGAGGCGCTGCGCTCAACTTTCCCCGCCTGCATCCGCTTCCGGGCAAAGGATCAGCGATGACCACCGAGTCGAACGTTCGGTCCGACCCTCGAGGCACGCCGCCCCGCTCCGGACTGGACGCCTACTTCCACATCTCCGAGCGCGGCTCCACCGTGGAGCGGGAGATCCGCGGCGGCTTCGCCACCTTCTTCACCATGGCCTACATCGTCGTCCTCAACCCGCTGATCCTCGGCGGCGCCCAGGACGTCACCGGCCGGCGCCTGCCCCTCGGCGCCCTCACCACCTCGACCGCGCTGGTGGCGGCGGTCATGACGCTACTCATGGGCGTGTACGGCCGCTACCCGTTCGCGATCGCGGCCGGGCTCGGGCTGAACGCCGTGGTCGCCTTCCAGCTGGCCGCCGTGATGACCTGGCCGGCGGCCATGGGCGTTGTGGTGCTGGAGGGCCTGGTCATCACCGCGCTGGTCCTGACCGGCCTGCGCCAGTGGGTGATGGATGCCATCCCGCTCGCCCTCAAGCAGTCCATCAGCGTCGGCATCGGCCTGTTCATCGCCTTCATCGGCTTCGTCGACGCCGGCTTCGTGCGCCGCATCCCCGACGCCGCCAACACCACCGTCCCGGTGCAGCTGGGCGTCGGCAACCGCCTGATCGGCTGGCCGACGGTGGTGTTCTGCTTCGGCCTGCTGCTGACCATCGCCCTGGTCGTTCGCCGGGTGCGGGGCGCCATCCTGCTCGGCATCGTGGGCACGGCCGTCTTCGCGATCATCCTCAACGCGATCGTCGACGTCGGGCCCCAGGTCGACGCCGCCGGCAACGTCAACCCCTCCGGCTGGGCCCTCACGGTGCCGTCGGTCCCCAAGGGCATCGTCGGCTCGCCCGACTTCAGCCTGCTCGGCGCCTTCAGCCTGGGCGGCAGCTTCGCCCAGGTCGGGATCATCGTGGCCGTGCTGTTCATCTTCACCCTCATGCTGAGCGACTTCTTCGACACCATGGGCACGGTCATCGGCGTCGCCAACGAGGGCGGCCTGCTCGACCGCGAGGGCCGGCTGCCCGGGATCGGCAGGGTCCTGCTCGTCGACAGCGTCGCCGCGGCCGCCGGAGGGGCCGCCTCCGCCTCGTCCAACACCACCTACATCGAGTCGGCCGCCGGGGTCGGCGACGGCGCCCGGACCGGCCTGGCCAGCGTGGTCACCGGCCTGCTGTTCGTGGTCGCGTTGTTCCTCACGCCGTTGGTCGAGGTGGTCCCCCAGGAGGCGGCCGCACCGGCCCTGGTGGTGGTCGGGTTCCTGCTCATGCGGCAGGTCGCCGACATCGACTGGGCCGACCCGGCCATCGCCATCCCGGCCTTCCTCACCATCGTCCTGATGCCGTTCACGTTCTCCATCACCAACGGCATCGGGGCCGGCTTCGTCGCCTATGTGGCCATCAAGGTGTTCCTGGGCCGCTGGCGCGAGCCGGGCGTGCTGCTCTGGATCATCGCCCTCCTGTTCGTGATCTACTTCGCCATCGACCCGGTGGAGCGTCTGCTGGGCGTCAACTAGCGCATGAGCACCGACCGCGGAAGCTGAGCAATGGAGTTCCTGCAACCGCGAAGCCTCGAGGAGGCGCTGGCCGCCAAGGCCGAGCGGCCCGAGGCGGTCCCGATCGCTGGCGGGACCGACGTGATGGTGGAGCTGAACTTCGACCGCCACCGCCCCGAGGCCGTCCTCGACCTGACCAGGGTCCCGGAGCTGGCCGAATGGGACCGCGACGACGGCCGCCTGCGGGTTGGGGCCGGGGTCACCTACACCCGGGCCATCGCCGAGCTGGCCGGGCCGCTGCCCGGGCTGGCGCTGGCCTCACGGACGGTCGGGTCGCCGCAGATCCGCAACCGGGGCACCATCGGCGGCAACCTCGGCTCGGCCTCGCCGGCCGGCGACTGCCACCCGCCCCTGCTGGCCACGGGCGCCGAGGTCGAGGTCGCCTCGACGGCCGGCCGCCGCCGGGTCCCGGTGGCCGAGTTCTTCACCGGCCCCAAGAAGAGCGCGCTGCAGCCCGACGAGCTGATCCTGGCCGTGTGGGCGCCGGCGGCCAGCGGTCCCCAGCAGTTCGCCAAGATCGGCACCCGCAACGCCATGGTGATCGCCGTCTGCTCCTTCGCCCTGGTCCTCGACCCTGAGCACCGGCGGGTCGGCACCGGCATCGGGTCGGCCGGGCCGACCCCCCTGGCGGCCACCGAGGCCGAGCGGTTCCTCCAGGGCGTGCTCGACGCGGAGGACCTGTGGTCCTCGCGGGCGCCGATCGACGACGGCGCCGCCGCCCGCTTCGGGGAGCTGGCCGCCGCCTCGGCCAGCCCGGTCGACGACGTCCGAGGCACGGCCGCCTACCGGGTCCACGCCCTCGGGGTGCTGGCCCGCCGTACCCTGGGCTGGGCCTGGGATCAGCACCGCAGCGGGAGGAGGTGACGGCGGCGATGCGCGTGTCCTGCACGGTCAACGGCGAGCCCCGCCACGCCGACGACGTCTGGGAGGGCGAGAGCCTGCTGTACGTGCTCCGCGAGCGCCTCGGCCTGCCCGGCTCCAAGAACGCCTGCGAGCAGGGCGAGTGCGGCTCCTGCTCGGTCTACCTGGACGGGGTCCTGGTCTGCGCCTGCCTGGTCCTGGCCGGCCAGGCCGAAGGCTCCGAGATCGTCACCGTCGAGGGCCTGGCCCCCGAGGACGAGCTCCACCCGGTCCAGGAGGCCTTCGTGGAGGCCGGCGCCGTCCAGTGCGGCTTCTGCACCCCCGGCCTGGTCGTCGCCACCCACGACCTCCTCGCCCGCAACCCCTCCCCCACCGATCCCGAGATCCGCGAGGCCCTGGCCGGCAACCTCTGCCGCTGCACCGGCTACGAGAAGGTCCTGGACGCCGTGCGTATGGCGGCGGGTCGCCGGGAGTCAGAGGAGGCTGGGGCGTGAGCGCCCCGGCGCCGCCCACGCGGCAGCCGTTCGCGCCGACCACCCCGGTGAGCGGCGGGATCGGCGAGAGCCCACGGCGACCCGACGGCACGCTCAAGGTGACGGGCGAGTTCGCCTACTCCTCGGACCTGTGGGCCGAGGGGATGCTGTGGGGCTCGACCGTCCGGAGCCCCCACCCGCGGGCCCGGATACGCTCCATCGAGACCGCCGAGGCCCTGGCCATGCCCGGGGTCCTGGCCGTCCTCACCTCAGACGACGTGCCCGGCCGCAAGACCTACGGCCTCGAGATCCCCGACCAGCCGGTCCTGGCCTGGGAGGACGTCCGCTACCAGGGTGAACCGGTGGCCCTGGTCGCCGCCGACCATCCCGAGACGGCTCGCCGGGCCGCCGCCCTGGTCGCGGTCGACTACGAGGAGCTCGACCCGCTGGTCGACCCGGAGGCCGCCATGGCCGCCGACGCCCCCGCGCTCCACCCCAAGGGCAACGTCCTGCGCCACATCCGCATCCGCCACGGCGACGAGCATCCCACCGCCGACGTCGTGGTCACCGGCGAGTACGAGGTCGGCATGCAGGACCAGGCGTTCCTCGGCCCCGAGTCCGGCCTGGCCGTGCCCGACGGCGAGGGCGGGGTCGACCTGTACGTGTCGACCCAGTGGCTGCATGTCGACCGCGACCAGCTCGCGGCCAGCCTCGACCTGGCCCCGGACCGGGTCCGGATCACCCTGGCCGGGGTGGGCGGCGCCTTCGGGGCCCGCGAGGACCTGTCCATGCAGGTCCACGCCTGCCTGCTGGCCCTGCGCACCGGCCGCCCGGTGAAGATGCTCTACTCGCGCGAGGAGTCGTTCTTCGGCCACGTCCACCGCCACCCGGCCCGCCTGCGCTACGAGCACGGCGCCACCGCCGACGGCCGCCTGGTCTACGTCAAGGCACTGATCGTGCTCGACGGCGGCGCCTACGCCTCCAGCTCGACCGCCGTCTGCTCCAACGCCGCCTGCTTCGCGGCCGGCCCCTACGACGTGCCCAGCGCCACCGTCGACAGCTACGTCATCTACACCGACAACCCGCCATGCGGGGCCATGCGCGGGTTCGGGGCCGTCCAGACCTGCTTCGCCTACGAGGCCCAGATGGACCGGCTGGCCGCCGAGCTGGGCCTGGACCCGGTCGAGCTGCGCCTGCGCAACGCCATGGACACCGGCAGCCGCCTGCCCACCGGCCAGGCGGTCGAGGGCGCCGCCCCGGTGGCGGACCTCCTGCGCCGGCTCCAGAACGTGCCGCTCCCCGAGGACCGGCTGGCCGGCCCCCTCGACCTGCGCATGCTGCCCGGAGGGGTCTCGAATGTGACCCACGGCGAGGGGGTGGAGCGCGGGGTCGGCTACGCGGTCGGGTTCAAGAACGTCGGCTACTCCGAAGGCTTCGACGACTACTCGACGGCCAGGATCCGGCTGTCGGTGGTGGCCGGCGATGTCCAGGCCGAGGTCCACACCGCCGCCGCCGAGGTCGGCCAGGGACTCGTCACCGTCCAGGCCCAGATCGCCCGGACCGAGCTCGGGGTCGAGCGGGTGGTCGTCCTCCCCGCCGACACCCAGGTCGGCTCCGCCGGCTCCTCGTCGGCGTCCCGCCAGACCTGGATGACCGGCGGCGCGGTCAAGGCCGCCTGCGAGGCCGTCCGTGGCCGGGTCCTGGAGCTCGCCGCGACCAAGCTGGGGCACCCGGCCATCGACCTGGGCCTCGCCGACGGCGCCGTGGTGGCCGACGGCGTCCCCCAGCTCGCCCTGGCCGACCTCCTCGCCGGCCAGGTCGTCGAGGAGACCCGCGAGTACCACCACCGCCAGACAGCGGCCCTCGACCCCGAGCGCGGCCAGGGCCGCGCCCACGTGGCATTCGCGTTCGCCGCCCACCGGGCCGTGGTTGACGTCGACACCGATCTGGGCCTGGTCAAGGTGGTCGAGATCGCCACCACCCAGGACGTCGGCAAGGCCATCAACCCCCAGGCCGTCGAGGGCCAGATCGAGGGCGGCATCGCCCAGGGCCTCGGCCTCGCCCTCATGGAGGAGATCCAGGTCGTCGACGGCAAGGTCCGCAACCCGTCCTTCACCGACTACCTGATCCCCACGGTGCTCGACATGCCCCCGGTCCGCCTCGACGTCCTCGAGCTCGGCCACCCCGACTCCCCCTACGGCCTCCGCGGCGTGGGCGAGCCCCCAACCATCTCCTCCACCCCGGCCATCGTCGCCGCCATCCGCGCCGCCACCGGCCGCCCCCTCACCCGAATCCCCGTCCGCCCCGAACACATCGTCGGCGTCCCATCGTTGGAGACCCAGGACCGGCCTGTGGCGACCGCTGGCCGAGTTGGGCCCCCGGAGGCCGGAGGCGATACCGGCGCCGCTCCGGCCCCGGACCCCGACGGAGGCTGACCGTGCCCGTTCCCCCCGCCGAGCTGACCGCCGAGCTGACCATCGCCCCCGAGCATGACCGGGCGGTGCGTGCGGGCCGCGAGGCGGCGGTCCAGACCGGCCTCGCCCTGGATGCCGGGCCGACCACCACCGCCCTCTCCGGGGCCAGGCGGGAGGTGCTCGACGCTCTGTGCCAGGTCCTCGACGCGGCCCTGTCCGCCGGCGCCAGCACCGTCGAGGTCAAGCTGGAGGTCCCTCGCGACGCCCGCGACGACGTCTAGCGAGCGGGAAGCATGCGGAGAGCGTTCCACGTGAAACATGGCGGTCCGGTCGCCCGGCCCCGACCGCGTCAGCGGCCGTTGAGCCGGGATCCCAGCTCGGCCCCCTCCCGCTCGACCCGCGCCCGGAGCTCACGCTTCTCGGTCTCGTCGAGCCAGGTCGCCTCCACCCCGTCCAGCGCGATCGCCACCATGTCCTCCCAGCGGTAGTCGAACGCCTCCATGCACGAGTGGTACTCGCGGCCGAGGTCGAGGTCGGTGAGGGCCGGGTCGTCGGTGTTGAGGGTGGCCAGCAGCCCGGCGTACCGCATCCGCGGGTACGGGTGCAGCTCCAGCCGCGGCACGGCGTTGGCGATCAGCACGTTGGAGTTGGGACAGACGGTGAGCGGGATCCGCTCCCCTGCCAGCCGCCGGGTCAGCTCCGGGTCCTCGAGGCTCGACAGCCCATGGTCGATGCGCTCGGACCCGAGCACATCCAGCCCCGCCCAGATGTGGCTTGGCGGCGTCTCCTCGCCCTGGTGCGAGGTCCGCCGCAGCCCGGCCTTGCCGGCCAGCTCGAAGGCGTCGGCGAAGTCGGTCGGGTCGACCCCCAGCTCGGTCGAGTCCAGCCCCACCCCGATGACCCGCTCGACCCCGGGGCTGGCGGCCTCGCGCAGCTCGACCAGCCGCCGCACCATGGCCAGGCCGGCCGCCGGCCCGTACGCCCGGTCGATGTCGGCGATCAGCATCGCGCGGGCCCCGGTCTCGGCCTCGGCCGCCTCCAGCCCCTCGGCCAGGCCGGCCATGATGTCGGCCAGGTCCTGCCCGGCGTCCAGGTGCCGGGCCGGGGTGAAGAACGTCTCGCGGTACACCAGCCCGTGGGCGGCGCCGTCCACAATGCTCTCGTACGCCAGCCGGACCCAGTCTTCACGGCTTCCGAGGGTGGACTGCACCAGCCAGAAGATCTCCAGGAAGGTGTCCAGGTTCGAGTACCGGTACAGCTCCGTGGGGTCCGAGGTTGGCAGCTCGATCCGGTTCTTGCGGGCGAGCTCCACGACCGTGTCCGGTCGCATCGTCCCCTCGACATGGCAGTGCAGCTCGACCTTTGGCAGCCGGTCGAGCGCGGTGACGACGTCCACCGTCCCTCCTTCGTCGGAGTGGGTTCCGCAAACCCTAACCGGCGCCGCTGCGCTCGTATACCTCGCGCCGCAGGGTGCCGACGAACGGCAGGTTCCGGTACCGCTCGGCGTAGTCGAGCCCGTACCCGACCACGAACACGCTGGGGATGTCGAAGGCCTTGTACTTCACCGGCACCTCGACCCGCAGCTCGTCCGGCTTGCAGAGCAGCACGCACACCTCGAGCGAGGCCGGCCGCCGCGGCCGAAGCGTCGCCAGCAGGTAGTCGAGGGTCAGCCCGGAGTCCACGATGTCCTCGACCAGCACCACGTGCCGGCCCTCGATCTCGTGGTCGAGGTCCTTGAGCAGCCGCACCACCCCGGAGGTCTCGGTCGCCGACCCGTACGACGAGGTCGCGATGAAGTCCACCTGGTGCGGGATGGTCAGGGCCCGCGACAGGTCGGCCATGAGCACCACGGCCCCCTTCAGCACCCCGACCAGCAGCAGGTCGCGCCCCTGGTAGTCCTCTGAGATCCGGGCCGCCAGCTCCTCGACCCCCGCCCGGACCCGCTCCTCGTCCAGCAGCACGGACTCGATATCTGCTTGCGCCATCCCGCACCTCTCGCCCAATGACCGCCCCGCCGTTGGGCGTGCCTCCGACCCGAGGCAAGCCTAGCCCGCCCGCGCCACCGACCGAAACCGGGACATCATGGTCGACCGATGGTTGCCCGACGTCGAAGCAGTCGCGATCCTGCACAGGCACCGCTCGAGCCCCGAGGAGGTCATGTGCCGGAGGATTCCCAGGCCCTCGCCGAGCGCTCCGCCGCGGCCATGTACGAGGCCGACCTGGCCTCCCGCCACCTCGGCATCCAGATCGAGCACGTCACCCCGGGCCACGCCACCGCCCGCATGCAGGTCCGCGACACCATGATCAACGGCCACGACATCTGCCACGGCGGCTACGTCTTCCTCCTCGCCGACACCGCCTTCGCCTTCGCCTGCAACACCTACGGCCCCGTCACCGTCGCCGCCGCCTGCGACGTCGTCTTCCTCGGCCCAGCCCACCTCGGCGACGAGCTGATCGCCGAAGCCGCCGAACGCCAGCGTTACGGCCGCAGCGGCGTCTACGACGTCACCGTCCGCCTCCCCGACAGCACCGTCATCGCCGAGTTCCGAGGCCACAGCCGCACCCTACGGTCGTGATCCCCCTCCACCCCCTGTGCTACATTGCCCCAGCACAGCCCGAGGCCACCCCTCGCTGAGCAGGTGCACCAGCACCCGGGCCTGTAGCTCAGGCGGTTAGAGCGCATCCCTGATAAGGATGAGGCCGCTGGTTCAAGTCCAGCCAGGCCCACTATACCGGGGTTAACCTGCGCAAACGCT
This sequence comes from Actinomycetes bacterium, assembly GCA_045807325.1. Taxonomy (GTDB): domain Bacteria; phylum Actinomycetota; class CALGFH01; order CALGFH01; family CALGFH01; genus CALGFH01. The sequence continues at coordinate 8,591 of JBJMHP010000365.1, forward strand.
AGTCCGTTGTCTCTTGCGATTGCGGCTGCTCCGCTGCGTCGCCTGCGCACAGCGGACTAAGAACGCATCCCTGCAGCTGGTCGGTGTCGTCCTGGATATCGATGATCTCGCCGGCTTCTATGGTCAGTACGTGCCACTGTTGGGGCGTTCCAGCGCGTCGGCGTACAACCGAAACACGGCGGCGACAACGTCCAACCACGGCGTTGGGTCGATGCCCAGCTCGGCCGCCCGCACAGCCGGCGGCAGGACCTCGGCCTCCAAGAAGCCGAACAGCAGGCGGTTCAGCTTGGCGCCGATCTCCTCGCCAGCCGGGACCTGGTTCAAGAA
>JBJMHP010000366.1:0-5018 GCA_045807325.1 Actinomycetes bacterium
CGGCTGCTGGATATGGTCGAAGGCCGATCGAAGCAGGTGTTCAAGACCTGGCTCGGCGAACGAGACACGTCCTGGCGCGACGGCGTCGAGGTGGTTGCGATGGACGGGTTCACCGGTTTCAAGACCGCCACCAACGAGGAACTGCCCGACGCGGCCGCGGTGATGGACCCGTTCCACGTCGTGCGCCTGGCCGGCGATGCTCTGGACCAGTGCCGCCGCCGCGTCCAGCAGGCCACCTGTGGGCACCGCGGCCGCCAGGGCGACCCGCTCTATGCCGCGCGGCGCACCCTGCACACCGGATCAGACCTGCTCACCGACAAGCAACGCCAACGGCTGACCGCGCTGTTCGCCGCCCTACGCGAGGTGATCACCCTCGGCCGGACCCTCAAACGGCGAGCCGTCGACGTGCTGGCCTACTTCGACCGGCCCGGCACCTCCAACGGGCCGACCGAGGCGATCAACGGCCGCCTCGACCACCTCCGCGGCTCAGCCCTCGGCTTCCGCAACCTCACCAACTACATCGCCAGATCGCTTCTGGAGACCGGCGGGTTCAGGCCCCGACCACACCCTCGATCATGAAGCGCCCCTATCTGGGGCGATGACAACGCGCCTACCTGTGGGCGACGGACGCCGCCAGGGCGATGTGGGTGAGCTCGCGGCCGTGGCGGGCCGCGGTGGCGTGGCGGTCGATCAGGGTGCCGGCGATGGCGCCCTCGACCAGGATCAGGAGCTGACCGGCGAGCTCGGCCGGGTCGCGTGCCCCGGCCGAGCGGGCCAGGCCCTCGAGGAGGCGGCGGGTGGCCCGGCGGTGCCGGATGAGGGCCTCGTGCGCGGCCGGGCCGCGGCCGTCGGGCGGGGCGACGACCGCGGCGGCCACCGCCGATCCGGCGAACTCGTCGGAGGCGAGCCACTCGTCGAGCGCGTCCCACAGCGCTTGGAGGGCCGACTCCGGCCGGTGCTGGCGGCGGGCTGTCTCCCTGGCCAGCCAGGCGAGCCAGCGCTCGCTGGACCGCTCCAGGTCTGCCGCCGTCGGGTCCCTGATCGTCATGCCACGTGCCCTGCTCCAGCCTGATGGGGCCAATCGTACTCTCGGCGCCATCCTCTACATACGGGCGAACCCTCCGCGAGAGGTGGCCACTAGTTCAACTTAACTAGTTCCTCTTGACTAGTGATAACGCTCTCTCTCATTATGCATGGGAATCGGTCATGTGGGCGAAAAGGAGGCAAAGATGCGTCGACAGCCATTCCAGCCGACCCTGTCAACCCGGTTGCCGGGCCGGTTGCTCAGGGCCGCGTTCGTGCTCGGCGTCGCCGTGCTGCTCGCCGCCCTGGCCGTCACGCCCGCCTCCGCTCATGCCGAGAAGAAGGCGGGCCGGTACACCTTCGGGGTCGGGTTCGGCGACGAGCCCGCCTACGCCGGGCAGCCCAACAGCCTCCAGGTGATCATCAGCCGCGACGGCCAGCCCGCCACCGACCTGGCCGGCCAACTGGACGGCCTGATGGCCCACGTCTACTACGGCCGCAAGGCCGACCCCAAGCTCGAGAACGCCATGATGCCGCTGGAGCCGCACTTCGGCGACGACTGGGGCACGCCGGGCGACTACCGGTCGTTCTTCGTCCCGACCCAGGCTGGGGCCTACACCTTCCACCTGAAGGGCAAGCTCGGCACCCAGAAGGTCGACCTGGTGGTCCCGAGCGGCCCCGAGACCTTCGGGGACGTCAACGACCCGGCAACGTCCGCCTTCCCGGCGGTCAAGGACACGACCACCGCCCAGCTGGCCCAGCGGCTCGATCGTGAGACGACCCGGCTGAGCGGGACCGTGGCCGCGGCCACGGCCGCCCAGCGGGCCGCCGAGGAAACGGCCGACCAGGCCCGGCTGCTTGCCCTGGGCGGGCTGCTGGTTGGCATCGTCGGCCTGGTCGTGGGCGCCCTGGCCTGGGGCAGGAGGAGCGCCGCCCCGGCCGCCCGGCCCGACGTGGCCCTCACCGGCGCCGGGAAGGTGTGACGGTCCCATGCGCCTGCGTGGGCGGCTCGCCGTGCTCGCCGCCGTGGCCGGGGTCTGGCTCCTGGCCACCGGCCCGGCGGCGGCCGCCCACGGAAGCCTCCAGTCCAGCGAGCCGGCCGGCGGGAGCTCGCTGGAGCGGGCGCCGGCGGCGGTCACCCTCCGCTTCAGCGAGCGGCCCGACCCGAACCTGTCGACGGTTCGGGTGCTCGACAGCGGCGGGCGGCTCGTCGCCGGCGGCCCGGCACGGCCGGTCGCCGGCGAGCCCCTGGAGCTTCAGGTCCCCACGGTCGGGCTGACGGCCGGCGGCTACACGGTGAGCTGGCGGATCGTCTCGGCAGTGGACGGCCACCGCACCGACGGGGTGTTCGCGTTCGGGGTGGGCGCGGCCGCAGCCCCCCGGCTGCCGGCGTCCCAGGCGGCGGCCGAGGGCCGGAGCGGGCCGGGCCCGCTCGCCGTGGCCGGCCGCTGGGCCTGGTACTGGGGGCTCGGCCTGCTGGTCGGGGCGGCCGCCACCGGCCTGCTGGTCTTCGGCGGCCGGCTACCTGGCCGGCCGGTCTGGCTGCTGGGGCCGGCGGCAGCGGCGGCGGGCGGGGGGCTGGTCGCGATGACCGTGGCCGCGCGGGCCGACGCCGGGGTGTCCCTCGTCGACCTGCTCGGCTCGGCCACCGGCCGCTGGCTCCTGTGGCGGGCGGCCACCCTGGCCACCGCCGTCGCGGCCATCGGATGGCTGCTGGTCCAGCAGGCCGGCAGGGCCCCGCTCCCGCCCGGCTCGGCCGCTGGCAATCGGGCCCGGGCGGCGGCGACGGGCCCGCTGGTGGCGCTCGGGCTGGCCGGGGCCGGCGGGATGCTGGTCCATGCTCTGGCCGGGCATGCCGCCGGCCCGTCGTCGTTGCGTCTGCTCAACCTGCTCGCCCAGTGGGCCCACCTGCTGGCCGTGGGCGTCTGGATCGGCGGGCTGGTCTGGCTCCTCGCCGCCCTCGTGGTCAGGACCACCGGTAGGTCGACGCGGGAGGTGGTGGTGGGCTTCTCCAGGCTCGCCGGGATCAGCCTGGCCGTGGTGGTGGCCACCGGGGTGGTTCGCAGCGTCGACGAGCTGGGTGGTTGGCGGCGGCTGCTCGACAGCGGGTTCGGGCGGGCTCTCGACCTGAAGCTGGTGCTGTTCGCCGGGCTGGTGGCGCTGGGAGCCCGCAACCGCTACCGGCTGGTGCCGCTGTTCGAGCCCGGGCGGCGCGAGGGGCCGGCCGTGGCCCGGCTCCGCCGCAGCGTCGGTGGCGAGCTGGGCCTGGCGGCGGCGGTGATGGCCGCGGCGGCGCTGCTGAGCCAGCTGGCCCCGGGGGTGCCGCACGGAGTGACCCGGGCCGAGCCGGCGGCCACGCCGGTCCTGGAGGCCAGTGGGGCCGACTGGGCCACCACCGTCCGAATCACCCTGACCGTGACCCCGGGCGCGGCAGGCCCCAACCGGTTCACGGCAACGGTGGCCGACTTCGACACCGGCGCCGCCCTGGCCGTCGACCGGGTCGAGCTCGCCGGCACCCCGGCGGCCCATCCCGACCTGGGCAGCGCCCGCCTGGAGCTGACCGAGGCGGCCGACGGCCGCTGGCTCGGCCAGGGCCGGCTGCTGTCGCTGGCCGGCCGGTGGGACCTGACCACCACCATCCAGCGCCCCGCAGGGGGCGTCACCGTGCCCCTGACCCTCGACGTCCCGCCACCGGCCCCCTCCTGACCGAGCGATCCGGAATGTCGGCAAGTCCACATTCATCCTCTATGTATGAGAGATAACATTCACTATCATTGGCCCTGATCCACCTGGATTCGCGGGCGAGGGAGGGCCCGCAGCTCGAAAGGGATCGGCCGAGAAAGGAGCGTGCCATGCCCGTTCCCGTCCACCGGGCGGTATCCGCCGTACTCCACATCATGCTGGTCGCGTTCGTGACCCTCTCCGCCCGGGTCCAACATGCGGTCCTCCGTTCCAAGCACTGGTTCGCGACGGCCGCCGCCGCCGCGGTGGCCGTCCTGGCCCTGATCGGTCCCTACAAGTGGATGTGGTGCGGCCCTCAGAAGTGGATGTGGTGATGAACCGCCCTGTCGACGCTTCGGCGCCCGGCCGGCTCCTCATCCGCTGGGGCTAGGCCGACAGCGAGCATCCTTCTCGGATCCTGATCCCGCTCCCGGCACGACTGGGGCGGCTCCCGAACGGGGCCGTCCCAGTCGGCGTTCCGGCTCCGGCAAGCAGACAGCTCCGACGATCTCCTCTAGCCTGGGTTGACTCCACCGTCGACTCGCGGAAGGAGCGGCCAGTGAGCGGCCCCTCCCCGCCGACCGACCTCCCGGGCGGGGCCGAACGCAAGCTCGTCACCGTGCTGCTGGTCGACGTCGACGAGGCTCGGGAGGGCTTCGCCGACCTGGACCCGGAGGACGCCGGGCGGGTGCTCTCGGGACGACTGGACCGGGTGCGGGCCGAGATCGAGGCCCACGGCGGGGTCGCCGAGGAGACTGTCGGCGGCCGCACCGTCGCCCTGTTCGGCATCCCCCGGACCCGCGAGGACGACCCCGAGCGGGCCGTCCGCGCCGCCCTGGCCATCCGCGACGCCCTCACCGCCGCCGGTCCCGAGTGGGGCCGGCCGGGGTCCCCCACCGCCCGGGGGACCGGAGACGCCGCCGACCGGGGGCCCGGAGACGTCGGGGCGCCGGTGCGGGTGCAGGCGGCGGTGGCGACCGGGGAGGCGCTGGTCCGGCCTGGCGGGGAGGCTCCCGGGCGGCAGCGCGTGCTCGGGGACCTGATGGTCGCGGCGACGCGGCTGCTGGAGACGGCGCCGGCCGGGGCCGTGCTGGTGGCCGAGACGACCAGGCGGGCCACCGAGCGTGCGATCACCTACGGTCCGCCGCGGCCGGCTCGACCTGGCGACCGCGAGCCCATGGCGGCCTGGCCGGCGCTGGCCCCCCGGGCCGGGCCGGCCTCCCCCACCCGGCGGTTCCCGCCGCTGATGGCCCGCGACCGCGAGCTGGAAGCCC
>JBJMHP010000367.1:0-3500 GCA_045807325.1 Actinomycetes bacterium
CCCGGCTCGCGCAGGTGGGTGTGCAGGTCGACCAGCCCGGGGCAGACGACCAGCCCGCCGCAGTCGACGACCTCGGCCCCGGTGTCGTCTAGGCCGCGCCCGACCTCGGCGACCCGGTCGTCCTCGACCAGCACGTCGGCGGTCCCGTCGTGACCGGAGGCCGGGTCGACCAGCCGCCCGCCCTTCAGCAGGGTCCTCATGCCGCCGCCACCTCTGGTCCGCCGAGGAGCAGGTAGAGCAGGGCCATGTGGACGCTGATGCCGTTGGCCACCTGGTCGGCGATGACCGACCGCTCGATGGAGTCGGCCACCTCGGCGGCGATCTCGACCCCCCGGTTCATGGGGCCCGGGTGCATGACGATGGCGTGGTCGGCCATGGCGTCAAGGCGGCGCCCGTCCAGCCCGTACAGCCGGGCGTACTCGCGCAGCGAGGGGAAGAACCCGGCCCGCTGCCGTTCCAGCTGGACCCGGAGCATCATCACCACGTCCTGCTTGGGCAGGACCGCGTCCAGGTCGTAGGACACGGCCACCCCCCAGGCCTCGACCCGGGCCGGGAGCAGGGTCGGCGGGGCGACCAGGGTGACCTCGGCCCCCATGGTGGTCAGGGCGAGCACGTTGGAGCGGGCGACCCGGGAGTGGAGCACGTCGCCGACGATGGCCACCTTGAGCCCGTCGAAGCTGGGGAACCGCTGGCGCATGGTGTACAGGTCGAGCAGGGCCTGGGTGGGGTGCTCGTGGGTGCCGTCGCCGGCGTTGACGACCACCGCCTCGACCCACTCGGCCAGCCGCCAGGGCGCCCCCGAGGCCCCGTGGCGGATCACGATCGCGTCCACCCCCATGGCCTCCAGGGTGATGGCCGTGTCCTTGAGGCTCTCGCCCTTGGAGACGCTGGAGCCCTTGGCCGAGAAGTTGATGACGTCGGCCGAGAGGCGCTTGGCGGCCAGCTCGAAGGAGATCCGGGTCCGGGTCGAGTCCTCGAAGAACAGGTTGCAGACGGTGCGGCCGCGCAGGGTGGGAACCTTCTTGATGGCCCGGTCGGTGACCTTGGCCAGGTGGGCGGCGGTGTCCAGCACCCGGGCGATGTCGCCCGCGGTCAGGTCGCCCGCCGACAGCAGGTGCTTTTGCATCTAGGACGCCACCGCCTTCGTCGTCGGCTCCTCAATGACCACGCCGTCGCTGCCGTCGGTCTCGTCCAGCAGGACCCGGACCGCCTGGTGGGGGGCGGTGGGCAGGTTCTTGCCGACGTAGTCGGCCCGCAGGGGCAGCTCGCGGTGGCCGCGGTCGACCAGCACGGCCAGCTGGATGGCCCGCGGCCGCCCGAAGTCGGTGAGCGCGTCCAGGGCGGCCCGGACCGTCCGCCCGGTGTAGAGCACGTCGTCGACCAGGACCACCACCATGCCGGCCAGCTCGAACGGCAGCTCGGTGTCGTGGGTGGCCTGGGGGGGCCGCGTGCCGATGTCGTCGCGGTACATGGCCACGTCCAGCGCCCCGGCCGGGACCGGCCGCCCCTCGATCTCCTCCAGCTTCCCGGCCAGCCGCCTGGCCAGCGGCACCCCGCGGGTGTGGATGCCGACCACCACCAGCCCGTCGGTCCCCTTGTTCCGCTCCACGATCTCGTGGGCGATCCGGACAAGGACCCGGTGCATGTCGGCGCCGTCCAGCACCATCGCCGGCCCCGACATCAAAAGCGCCCCCAACCCGCCACGGTTGAGGGCGTCACAGACCACACCATGCTCGCCTGGCTCCCTTCCCGGCCTCACAGGACCGGCCTTAAAGGTCGCTCGTCGCCGGGCATGGTAGCCCCCCGCCCCCGTCGGCTCAAGCGTGGCTGGTGGATCAGGCGAAGGGATTCTCGGTCCTCACGCCGCCGGGTCTCCGGCCGCCGCAGGCGACAGACTCGGCCAGCAGCTCGAGCGCACCCCGCCAGCCTCCTCCACAGATCGCTGCGTGGGCCACCTCCTGTCATGTGGAGCGGGCTCACGCCCTCAGGTAGGTGAGGACGGCCAGGACTCGGCGGTGGTCGGAGGGGGCGGCGGGGAGGCCGAGCTTGCCGAAGATGCTGGAGATGTGCTTCTCGACGGCGCCGTCGGTGATGACCAGGTGTTCGGCGATGGCGGCGTTGCTGCGGCCCTCGGCCATGAGGGTGAGGACGTCGAGCTCGCGGGGGCTGAGGGAGGCGAGGGGGTCGGCGCGGCGGCGGCGGCCGAGGAGCTGGGCGACGACCTCGGGGTCGATGGCGGCGCCGCCCTCCCCGACCCGGCGGACGGCGGCCAGGAACTCGCCCACGTCGGCCACCCGGTCCTTGAGCAGGTAGCCGACGCCCTGGGCGCCGCCGGCGAGCAGGTCGGTGGCGTAGCGCTCCTCGACGTACTGGGACAGGACCAGGATGGCGGTGGTCGGGGCGCGTTCGCGTACCTCCATGGCCGCACGCAGGCCCTCGTCGGTGTGGGTCGGGGGCATGCGCACGTCGACCACGGCCAGGTCGGGCCGGTAGGCGTCGACGGCCGCGACCAGGCCGGGGCCGTCGCCGACCTGGGCCACGACCTCGATCCCGCCGTCGGCCAGGAGCCGGGCCAGGCCCTCGCGCAGCAGCACCGAGTCCTCGGCGATCACGACGCGCACGGCAGCTCCGCCCTGATCATCGTCGGGCCGCCGGCCGGGCTGGTGATGGTGAGGTGGCCGTCCACGGCGGCGACCCGGTCGGCCAGGCCGCGCAGGCCGGTGCCCCCGGCCGGGTCGGCCCCGCCGACGCCGTCGTCGATGACCTCGACGATGAGCAGGTCGCGGTGGCGGGTGATGCGGACGCCGATCTCGGACGCCACGGCGTGCTTGGCCGCGTTGGCGAGCGCCTCCGCGACCACGAAGTAGGCGGCCGACTCGACCGGCCCGGGCAGCCGCCCGGCGGTGACGTCCACCCCGACCGGCACCGGTGAGCGGGCGGCCAGGGCCGAGATGGCCGCGTCCAGGCCGCGGTCGGCCAGCACCGCCGGGTGGATGCCGCGGGCCAGGTCGCGCAGCTCGGCCAGGGCCCGCTTGGCCTCCTCGTGGGCCTCGCCGACCAGAGCGGTGGCCGCGGCCGGGTCGGTCTCCAGCTTGGCCCTGGCCATGCCGAGGTCCATGGCCAGGGCGACCAGCCGCTGCTGGGCGCCGTCGTGCAGGTCGCGCTCGATGCGGCGGCGCTCGGCGTCGGCCGCGGCGATGATGCGGGCGCGCGCGTCGCGCAGGTCGTCGACCCGCTCGTGCAGCTGCATGGTGCTGGGGCCGAGCATCACGCGCGCGAACAGCGCCCACAGCCAGGCAAGGCCGTCGTAGAGGTTGAGCGAGAGCAGCACCGCGGGCACGCCCGCGACGGCGAGCGGCAGCGCCTGGAGCGGCGACTCGACGATCCACCCGAACACCGTGACCGGCGTCCAGATCACGATCACCGGCGCCAACAGCAGGACCAGAGCGAAGCCGCCTAGGCTGACGACGACGGCGAACGACGCCAACCCGAGCGGGAAC
>JBJMHP010000368.1:0-8770 GCA_045807325.1 Actinomycetes bacterium
CGGTGCCGCCGCTGTCGGCGACCAGCCGCCACTCGTCGTCGGTCAGGTGGCAGCAGTGGATGTAGGTGGTGTCCGGCCCCAGCAGGCCCAGGTCGCCGAGCTGCTTGACCATGCCGAAGCGGCCGGCCGAGTGCATGGCCACGTGGATGGTGATCGGGATGCCGACCTCGCGGGCCAGCTCCCACTCGGCCCGCACCACCTCGTTGCTGCAGTAGGTCGGGCCGCGGGTCGCCAGGGCCATGGTCAGCAGCCCGTCGCCGGAGGAGAAGTAGGTGTCGCGGACCCGCCGCACGTCGTCGGCCGGGATGGCGATCCGGCTGTCGTTCCAGTAGTCGTTGAGCGAGGTGTTGGCGCTGCCGTAGGCGTACTGGGCGCGGATGCCGGCCTCCTGGAGGCCCTGGATGCCGGCGTCGGGGTGCTCGGGGGTGTTGTTGATGTGCGACCAGTCGACCAGGGTCGTGATGCCGGCGTTGACGCACTCCAGGGCCCCGGCCAGGTTGCTGGCGTAGACGTCCTCGGGCCGGTAGTGGGGGGCGAAGGAGTCGAGGATCTCCACGAAGTAGGTGCCGAGGGTGGCGTTGGGGGCGCAGCCACGGATGGCCGCCTCCCAGGTGTGGCGGTGGGTGTCGACGAAGCCGGGGATGACGATCTTGCCGGCGGCGTCCAGCACCTCCGCGTCGGCGTCGATCCGGGGGGCGACCTGGGCGATCCGGTCCCCCTCGATGAGGACGTCGCCCGTCGGCAGGTCGCCGAGGTCGGGGTCGATGGTCAGGACGATGCCGCCACGCAGCAGGAGCCGGTCGGCCATTGGCCCTCCTTCGATGCAGAGCAACCCGGTGCGGCCGGAGCTTACCGCGTGTCCAGTGGGGCTGAACAGTAGGCGGCGCTCTGTACACTGCCTACCATGACCGCCACCGGCGACGACCGGGTGGGGCCGCCGGTCCTGCCCGGCGCCCCCGCCCTCGACCTGGGCCGCCGGCTCCGGGCCGAGCGCCTCGGCCAGGGCATGGGGCTGCGCGAGATGGCCAGGCGCGTCGGGATCAGCGCCAGCGCCCTGTCCCAGATCGAGACCGGCAAGGCCCAGCCGTCGGTGAGCAAGCTGTTCGACATCGTGAACCTGCTCGGGGTGTCGGTGGACGGGCTGCTGGCCGGCCACGACGGCCCCCAGGTGGTCGTCGGCCGAGGCCACGAGGGGTTCTTCTCCCTCCAGCGGGCCGACGACCACGAGACCCTGGAGCTGGAGTCGGGGGTGCGGTGGCGCCGCCTCACCGCCGGGTCGTTCCCCGGGGTCGAGTTCCTGCAGGTCGAGTACCGGCCCGGGGCCTGCTCCTCCAGCGACGGCACCTTCATGCGCCACGCCGGCCAGGAGCTCGGCTACCTGCTGTCGGGCCGCCTGAAGGTCGACGTCGGCTTCGACTCCCACGAGCTGGGCCCGGGGGACTCGATCAGCTTCCCGGCGACCACCCCGCACCGGCTCCGCAACGACGGCCCCGAGCCGGCCACGGCCATCTGGTGCATCCTCGGCCGCCGCACGCCGTTCAGTGACACTTGACGAGGCGCCGTCGATGGCGTACTCCCGAACCCACCGGGCTGGCGGAGGAGAGGGCCATGGGCATCCGCACGTATGGGCCGAACGCCGTCGACTGGGAGGAGCGGGTCGACCTCGACCGGCTCCGCACCCAGCGGCTGGAGCGGCTGAAGGCGTCGCTGGACCGCTCGGAGCTGGGCGCCCTGCTCAGCTTTGACTTCCACAACATCCGGTACATGACCTCGACCCACATCGGCACCTGGGCGATGGACAAGCTGATCCGCTTCGCCCTCCTGCCCCGGGGCGCCGAGCCGGTGGTCTGGGACTTCGGCTCGGCCGCCCGCCACCACCAGCTCTACAACCCCTGGCTGGACGGCCGCCCCGACGCGCCCGAGCAGGGCCGGGCCAGGGCCGGCATCTCCACCCTGCGCGGCGCCTTCAACCCCGACGCCGGCATCGCCGACGGGGTCGCGGCCAAGATCAGGCGCGAGCTCGAGCGGCACGGGCTGGCCGGCCAGCCGGTCGGGGTCGACCTGGCCGAGCTCCCGGTCCTGGCCGCCCTCGAGGCCGCCGGCCTGCAGGTGGTCGACGGCCAGCAGGTGTTCCTGGACGCCCGTCGGATCAAGACCCCCGACGAGATCACCCTGCTGACCACCGCCGCCACCCTGGTGGACGCCGCCTACGACGAGCTGTACCGGTTCCTGCGCCCCGGGGTCAGGGAGAACGAGTGCGTCGGCCTGGTCGCCAAGGTCCTGTACGACCTCGGCTCCGAGCACGTCGAGGGGGTCAACGCCATCTCCGGGGAGCGCTGCTCGCCCCACCCCCACGTCTACTCCGACCGCATCCTGCGCCCCGGCGACCCGGCCTTCTTCGACATCCTGCACAGCTACAACGGCTACCGGACCTGCTACTACCGCTGCTTCGCGGTCGGCAGCGCGTCGCCGGCCATGCGCGACGCCTACGTCCGCTGCCGCGACTACATGGACGAGGCCATCGCCCTGGTCAAGCCGGGGGCGACCACCGCCGACATCGTCTCGGTGTGGCCCCGGGCAGAAGCGTTCGGCTTCCCCGACGAGGAGGCGGCCTTCGCCCTCCAGTACGGGCACGGGGTCGGCCTGTCCATCTGGGAGAAGCCGATCTTCAGCCGGCTGGTCTCCCTGGACCACCCCGAGGTGCTGGAGGAGGGCATGCTGTTCGCCCTTGAGACCTACTGGCCGGCCTCGGACGGCTGGTCGGCGGCCCGGATCGAGGAGGAGCTGGTGGTCACCGCCGACGGCTGCGAGGTCATCACCAAGTTCCCGGCCGAGGAGCTGCTGGTCGCCGGCCAGCGCTACTGGGCCACCGACGGCCCCCTGCCGGCCACCCGCGAGGCCGAGTCCCACCGCAACCGGCGGCTGGCCCCATGACCGTGGTCGCCGAGGAGCCCCGGACCGAGGAGCTGCTGGAGCTGTACCAGCGGATGGCCCTCATCCGGGCCACCGAGAAGGCCGCCTACGACCAGTTCATGGCCGGGCTGGTCAAGGGCACCACCCACCTGGCCTCGGGGCAGGAGGCGGTGGCCGTGGGGGCCAGCGCCGCCCTCGAGCCGGACGACTACGTGTTCGCCACCTACCGCGGCCACCACCACGCCATCGCCCGCGGGGCCAGCCCCGAGGCCTGCCTGGCCGAGCTGATGAGCCGGGAGACCGGGCTGTGCCGGGCCAAGGGCGGCTCCATGCACCTGACCGTGGCCGACCACAACATGCTCGGCAGCTACGCCATCGTCGGGGCCCACCTGCCGATCGCCTGCGGGGCCGCCTGGTCGGCCAGGCTGCGCGGCACCAGCCAGGTCGCGGTGGCCTTCTTCGGCGACGGGGCCACCAACATCGGCGCCTTCCACGAGGCCCTCAACCTGGCCGCGGTGTGGAAGCTGCCGGTGCTGTTCGTCTGCGAGAACAACCTGTACATGGAGTACACCTCGATCAAGACCGTGACCGCGGTCGCCCAGCCGGCCGCCGGCCGGGCCCCCGCCTACCAGCTCCCGGCCGAGGTGATCGACGGCAACGACGTGGTCGCCGTCCGCCAGGCGGTGGCGGCCGCGGCCGCCCGGGCCCGGGCCGGGGACGGCCCCACGGTGATCGAGGCCCTCACCTACCGCCACCACGGCCACTCCCGCAGCGACCCGGGCAAGTACCGGCCCCAGGAGGAGGTCGAGGCCTGGCTCAAGCGCGACCCGCTGCTGGTCCTGGCCGAGCGGCTGCGCGACCGCGGGGTCGACCAGCCGGCCATCGACGAGCTGGACACCAGGGCCCGCGAGGAGGTGGCGGCGGCCGTCGAGGCGGCCAAGGCGGCCCCGCCGCCAGACGAGGACAGCGCCTTCACCGACGTGTGGGCGGACGGAGGTGCCCAATGGCGGACCTGATCACCTACCGGGAGGCGGTCGCCGCCGGGATCGCCCAGGAGATGCGCCGCGACGACACGGTGGTCTGCCTCGGCGAGGACATCGGCGCCGCCGAGGGCGTGTTCAAGACGGTCGCCGGGCTGTTCGCCGAGTTCGGCCCCGAGCGGGTCTGGGACACCCCGATCAGCGAGCAGGCGATCGTGGGCGCGGCCATGGGGGCGGCCATGACCGGCCTGCGCCCGGTGGCCGAGGTCATGTTCTCCGACTTCCTGGCCTGCTGCTGGGACTATGTGGCCAACGAGATCCCCAAGGTGCGCTACATGACCGGCGGCCAGGTCACCGTCCCCCTGGTCGTGCGGACCGCCAACGGCAGCGGCCTCGGCTTCGGCGCCCAGCACTCCCAGGCGGTCGAGAACTGGGCCTTCGCCGTCCCCGGGCTCAAGATCGCCGCCCCCTCGACCCCGGCCGACATGGTCGGGCTGATGGCCGCGGCCATCCGCAGCGACGACCCGGTGCTGGTCTTCGAGCACAAGGCGCTGCTGGCCACCAAGGGCGAGCCCCCGCCCGACGGGCACGTGCTCCCCCTGGGCGCGGCCGAGGTCCGCCGGCCCGGCGGCGACGTCACCCTGGTCGCCCTGGCCTCCACGGTTCCCACGGCTCTGGCCGCGGCCGAGGCGCTGGCCGGCGACGGCATCGACGCCGAGGTCATCGACCTGCGCTGCCTCGTCCCCCTGGACGCCCGGGCGGTGCTGGACTCGGTGGCCCGGACCAGCCGCCTGGTGATCGTCGAGGAGAACCCCTACCAGGGCGGCTGGGGCGGCACGGTCGCCTCGATCGTCGCCGAGGAGGGCTTCTACGACCTGGACGCCCCCATCCGCCGGGTCGCCGGGGCCTGCGTCCCCCTGCCGTTCGCGGCCAACCTGGAGCAGGCCGTGGTCCCGACCGCCGGCCGGCTGGCCGAGGTCGTCCGCCAGACCGTCGACACCGGCTGACCGGTCGCGGACGGTGGCATGATCGCGGCCGTGGCCACCCCTCCCCGGATCCGCCTGGTCGTGCTGGACGTCGACGGCACGCTGGTGACCAGCGACGCCCGGCTCACCCCGGCCACCCGGGCCGCGGTCGGGCGGGCCGGGGACCGGGGGCTGGAGGTCTGCCTGGCCACCTCCAGGGGGCCGGGCGGGCTGCGCTGGCTGCTGGAGCGGCTCGGCCTGGACGTCTGGGCCGTCACCTACCAGGGGGCGCTGGCCGGGCGGCTGGACCGGACCGGCGGGCTGGCCGGCGAGCCGCTGGTCGACGACCCCATGCCGGCGGCCGCGGCCGCGGCCGTGCTCGGCCAGGCGGCCGACGCCGGGCTGAGCGCCAGCTGGTTCGTCGGCCCGACCTGGTACACGCTGGCCGACGACCCGGCCATGCGGCGCGAGGCCCGGATCGTGCGCGACCGCTTCGTGGTCGCCGACCGGCCGCCCGGCGGCGCCGGCCCGCACAAGCTGATGCTGATCGCCGGGCGCCACGAGCTCGTCCCGGCCCTGCACGACCTGGCCGGGAGGCTGCCGGCCGACTGCGCCGGCTCCTTCTCCCACGACAACTACCTGGAGGTGACCCGGGCCGGCGTCGACAAGGCCGAGGCCATGGCCAGGCTGGCCGAGCGCCTGGGGATCCCGCTGGCCGAGACCGCCGCCGTCGGCGACGGCCAGAACGACCTGGCCCTGCTGGGCGCGGTCGGGCTGCCCATCGCCATGGGCAACGCCAAGCCGGCCCTCAAGCAGGTCGCCGCCTGGGTGGTGGCTTCCAACGACGAGGACGGGGTGGCGGACGCCCTGCACCGGCTGGTCGACGGCGGCTAGCCTGCCTCAGAGCGGGTCCTTGGGGGGCGGCGGGGCCGGGCGGAGCGGGAGCAGCTGCAGGGTGTGCCAGTCCCAGCGGACCCGGGGCACCGAGACCGTGTACCGCAGCCGCCGCAGCGACGGGACCTCAAGGGTCGGGTCGGAGCGGTCGCCGACGGCCGAGGCCAGCGCGTGGGTGGCGCCGAAGCGGGTCACCGGGTCGCCGGCGTTGGCGCCGGCCGACGGCCACAGGGTCAGCAGCTCCAGGCGGGTGTCGAACAGCAGGGTGGGGGCGTAGTGGCCGAAGACCACGGCGTCGGGGGGCAGGGCGGCGGCCAGGATGCGCTGGTCCTGCTCGCGCTGGTGGCCGCTGGAGGCGGCGTCGTCCAGGTACCGGCCCACGCCGGGCACGGCCACCAGCACCCCGAGGCCGGCCACCAGCGCGACCCGGCCCCACCCCCGCTCCGGGCGCAGCCGCGCGGCCAGGGTGGCCAGCCCGAAGCCGGCCAGCACGGCCATGCCGGGCAGGGCGGGGACGATGTAGCGGTTGGGGCTGTAGCTGCCCACGGCCAGGGCCAGCCAGAGCCCGAAGCCCCACAGCCCGGCCATGACCAGGGCGGCCCGGGCCGTCGGGCCGAGCGACCGCCACCGCAGCACCAGGGCGCCCAGGCCGACCACGGCGGCCAGCAGCAGGGGGCTGGAGCGGCTGAGGGCCTGGTCGTTGAAGGACGCGTACCCCCCCAGCCGGTCAAGGATCCCGGCCGGGGTGTGGGGGTAGGTGACGGCCGGCCAGATCCGCAGGGCGATCCGCAGCCGCTCCATGTTGGGCAGGGCGACCAGCAGGAACCAGGCCACGGCGGCGGCGGCGGCCGCTCCCAGCGCGGCCAGCCCGGCCAGCACGGCCCGGCGGTCGCGGCGCCACAGCCCCGAGCCGACCAGCACCCCGAGGATGGCCACGGCCGGGACCACGGCGATCGCCTTGGCCGAGACGGCCCCGGCCAGCAGCAGCCCGCAGCCGGCCCCGGCCAGCGGCGAGCCCCGCCGGAGCGCGCGCACGGCCGCGACGAACCCGCCGGTCAGGAAGGCCACCACGGTCGGCTCGACCATGCCGAGGCGCCCGTACTCCAGGGCCAGGTTGGCCCCGGCCAGGGCGGCCGCCGACAGCAGCGCCGTGGCCCGGCCGAGCGGCTCGGCCAGGCCGACGGCCAGCAGCAGCACGGCCACGGCGATGGCCGCCACCGACAGCGAGCGGCCGATGGCCAGCGTCGGCTCGGTGAGCCGGAACACCAGGGCGGCGATGGCGCTGTAGACGCCGTTGGTCAGGCTGCGGTCCACGTCACCGGTGGCGAAGGAGCCGAACAGGGCCCGCTGGCGGGCGTTGTTGAGGTTGAAGCCCTCGTCGGTGGCCCGGGCGTTGCTGTAGGTCAGCTGGTGCGGCGGGTCGGCGCCCAGGAACGGGACCAGCAGCGCGACCACGACCGCGGCCAGCACCAGCCCGCCGACGAGCCCGGCGCGGCTGGCCTGGGAGAGACGGGTCGGTGGGGCGGCCATGGTCAGAACGGCGGGTTGTCGGGGTCGGAGCCGAACACCTGACGGCCCTCGATCCAGGCCGCCTCGACCCGGGAGCGGGCGTCCAGCGGGTCGCCGGACCAGACGCACAGGGTGGCGTGCTTGCCCGGCTCCAGGGAGCCGAGCCGGTCGTCCAGGCCCAGCACCCGGGCCGGGGTCAGGGTGACGGCGCGCAGGGCCGCGGCCGGGTCCAGGCCCTCCCGCACGGCCAGGGCGGCCTGCACGTGCAGCAGGTGGATGGGGACCACCGGGTGGTCGGTGATGATGCCCAGCTCGACCCCGGCGGCGGCCAGCCGGCCCGGGTTGGTCAGGGACCGGTTGCGCAGCTCGACCTTGGAGCGGGAGGTCAGCAGGGGGCCGATCAGCACGGGCACACCCCGCTCGGCCAGCCGGTCGGCCAGCAGCACGGCCTCGGTGCCGTGGTCGATCACCAGCCGGTAGCCGAACTCGTCGGCCAGCCGCAGGGCGGTGGCGATGTCGTCGGCCCGATGGCAGTGCTGGCGCCAGGGGATGTCCCCGGACAGGACCAGGCCGAGGGCCTCCCAGCGCAGGTCCCGCTCGGGCGGGGGGTCGTCCCCCCGGTCCAGCTTGTCCAGGTAGTTGCGGGCCTTGACCAGGGCGTCGCGGATCACCGCGGCCGTCCCCAGGCGGGTCGAGGGCAGCTGCTTGCGGTCGCCGTAGACCCGCTTGGGGTTCTCCCCGAGGGCCGACTTGAGGCCGCTGGGGGCGCGCAGGACCATGTCGTCGACCGTCCGCCCGGCGCTGCGGACGGCGGCCGCCTGCCCGCCGATCGGGTTGCCCGACCCGGGGTTGACGTTGACGGTCAGGACCCCCCCGGCCACCGCGTCGGCGAAGCCCAGGTCGGCCGGGTTGATGGCGTCGAGGGCTCTGACCTGCGGCGTCACCGGGTCGGTCATCTCGTTGGTGTCCTGCCCGGCCCACCCCTCGGCCTCCTCGTGCACCCCCAGGTGGGTGTGGGCGTCGACCAGGCCGGGGAGCACCACCTTGCCGGCCGCGCCCACCCGCTCGGCCCCATCGGGGACGCGGACGTCCCGGCCGACCGCCTCGATGCGGCCGTCGTCGACCAGGACCACCCCGTCCTGGACGGGCGCCCCGGCCACGGGGATGACCCGCCCGCCCACGATCGCCAACCGTCCCCTGCGAGCAGTCGTGTCCAAGCCCCGTCCTTTCTCGGTGTCTCTCGGTGTCCCGGAGGTGCCGATCAGCCGGCCAGGACCTTGACGCTCCAGCGCCTGCAGACCGAGTCGACCTGGAGCTGGCCGAAGCCGCCGCCCCTGTACCGCTGCGTGCCGCTGTCCTCGACGGCGACCGCCTGGATGTCGACCTGGTTGAAGGCGCCGTTGCCGGTGATCTTGAAGTTCCCGCCGCCCAACTGCCTGAAGTTGGTGCAGTCGAAGGACCAGACGATGCGCCAGGCGTAGGGCGCCCGGAACCCCGTGCTCCGCGCCA